>NZ_JBSQBM010000011.1:0-222104 GCF_059417685.1 Paenibacillus sp. LT-B23
TGGGGATCCATGATCCACAGGAATGGACGTTCCAAACGAAGGACGAGCGCCCACATCGTTCGAAGGACAAAGAAACGTCAGATTCGGATACCTCGTCTCCTGCTTCCCAAACAGGGACAAACACTGGTGTTGTATTAAAGGACGCTAAAACAGTATCCGATAAGAATAGTACAATCCAACTTATCGGCTTGAATGATGGCGACGCTAGCCAAGCTCTGAATGTTACAATTGGTGAGCAGAAAGAGCTGATCGTTGATGCTTCGGGATACAGTAAAGCGGCAAAATTGAGTATATCTTCTGCTTTTTTAAAAGAATATGAGAAGGAAAGTACAAGGGTACCAATCAGCATTTGCACGGCAGTAGCACAGTTCACCCTTTCTCCTGAACTGGTCGACAAATTGGTCTCATTATATCCTGAAGACAATCTGATCGTTGAAATTTCAGCGTTGACAGGCGAAAACGGTGAACAAGTAAGACAAGTTATTGCTGACACGGGTTTAGCGGGTGTTGTGGTAAACCCGGTTGATTTCAAGCTTATGGCCGGAGATCACGAGATCACTGAATTTTTCGGTCACTACGTGGAACGGAAATTGATTTTGGATCATGAAGTTGATCCTGAGCACGTAGCTGCGGTATGGTTCGATCCACAGACAGGTGTGTTATCGTCTGTTCCTGTGTTGATCCGGAATGTGAATGGCCAAACAGAGGCAATCATCAAGTCAAATCATAACAGCATTTATGCTGTAGTCTCAACAGACAAAAAGTTTAAGGATTTGGAGAATCATTGGGCACAAAAAGATGTGGAGATGCTGGCAAACAAGCTGATTGTCAAAGGTGTTCAGCCTGATATTTTTGATCCGGATCGACCTGTAACAAGAGCTGAATTTGTTGCATTGCTTGTGCGTGGGCTCGGTATGCAGGAAAAGCCGTTAACGGAACATTTTACGGATGTGAAAGAAAACGCCTGGTATGCTGGTAGTGTGGGAGCTGCAATGGAAGCTGGTCTGATCCGTGGTTACGGGAATCGGTCATTTGGACCAGAAAAATTGATTACCCGTGAGGAGATCGTGGTTATTACCGAAAAGGCAGCACATTATGCCCAAATTCTGAATGCTGGCCCTGCTAGTGAGAAATATAAAGAGATATACAGCGATGCATCCGCTGTTTCTCCTTGGGCTCAAGAGGCTATGGCGAAGGCTACAGAGCAAGGCTTAATTAAAGGCGTCTCCCCCGACTTGCTTGCCCCCAAACAGCAGGCGGCCCGGGTGGAAGCGACCTCCATACTGAAACGGTTTTTGCAACTCATTAAATTCATAAATTAAAAAGCAATGAACTAGATGAAAAGATAAAGAGGCACCCTCTATTTTCAGGCGATCCAGATGGATCGCCATTTTTTATTCTTTATCCGGATGCTATGATTAGAGCTGTCCCTGTTTTTGAAACCCACTTATATAACTAGAAAACCTTGAAGTGATGGCTCTATTCTGTGATCATTCACAATTAATGATAGAATTTATCTAAAAAAAAGGAGGCTTAATGGTGATGGTGGAGGTGACTGGAATTATCGTAGCAGGCGGACGATCTAGCAGAATGGGACAGGACAAAGCGATGCTCCAGCTTGGGGGAGTTGCGGTACTGGAAAGAATATCTGCTGTGCTGGGGCAAGTAGCGCAACGAGTTATCGTCGTGGCCCGAGATACGCAGCAGTATAGACGGTTTGGTCTGGAAATGACGACAGACCTGTATCCTAGCTTGGGGCCATTAAGCGGCATCCATGCTGGGCTTTCTGCTTCCAACACGGAGTGGGGGATTGTCGTCGCCTGTGATATGCCCTTCGTGCAGCCAGAGGTATTGCGTGCCTTGGTTGCCCAAACAACGGACTGGGGAGCGGTGCAAAAGACAACCAGTGACCAAAGGAAACAAGAAGCGGAAGGGGAGCAAGCACTGATGGGTGGAAATGGCTTGTTGATCCAGCCAACGGAATCTTCATTACAAGCTGTAATCTCTTCTGTGGACGGGCGTATACACCCGTTGCTGGCTGTGTACCATCAGAGTGTGCTGCCGTCTGCCGAGGAATGTTTGCGTAGTGGACGACTTCGTCTCACTGATTGGTTGGACAAGCTGAACGTTCGTTATGCGAAGGTAGAGGATTTGCCGGGGGTGAGTGAAGACATATGGCATAAGGCCACATTTAACATGAATAATCCGCAGGATTACCAGCTTGCTATAGAGCAGTTGAAGCAGAGCGTACAACAGAACACGCAGAACGTGAAAAACTTAAAGGAAACACAGGAAGATTAGGGATGTGCAAGCTTCCTGTTCGAAAACTGTATAAGTGAGAAAACATCAGAGAAAATAGGATGGAATGAATTTGGGGGAATATATTCATGCTAGAAGCTATTATCCATGCCGTTTTATTGGCAGTAGGGCTGATTCTACCCTTGGGAGTACAAAATGTATTTGTATTCAATCAGGGGGCATCGCAGTCCCGGTTTCGTAATGCATTGCCTGCCGTTATTACGGCGGGAGTCTGTGACACGGTCCTGATTGGGCTCGCAGTTGGGGGCGTCTCCCTTATTTTGCAGCGTTTTCTGTGGCTTACGAATGCGCTTTATGCAGCAGGCTGTCTATTTCTGCTTTATATGGCCTGGACCCTGTGGAAATCGAAGGCAGCTTCCTCGGGGGAAAGTCAGCCCATGCTGCCGAAGCAGCAGATGATTTTTGCCGCTTCGGTATCTTTACTGAACCCTCATGCCATTTTTGATACCGTCGGCGTGATTGGAACCAGCTCTCTCCAATATGACGGCGGGGAACGCTGGGCTTTCGGACTGGCTGCCGTGTCGGTATCGTGGATATGGTTTATTGGTTTGGCGACAGCCGGGCGTCTTGTAGGGCGTATGGATTCAGAAGGAAGATTCGGCACTGTGCTTAATAAAATATCAGCCTTGATTATTTTAGGTTTGGCTATTTATATGGCGGTAAATTTTATGAACAGCATATGATCCAAACCTTGTTACAAGAAGAACTTCAGTAAAGCGAATACCCCGCTTAAAGCGAAGGGAACACCGATCAGAAACAGCATAACGGCAAGGCAGCCTGCACCATTTACACCGCCTGCGATTAGGGCATCCCGAGGATTTGTCGGATTGTATAATACGTTAATCTTTCTGCCAATCCGGTTGAAGCTCAGATTGGTGCTATAAGGGTTCCAGAATTCTACGACTTCACCTGAAGTGGTGTAGAAGCGTACTTTCAATCGGCGGGTGTAGCTGGTATCAACCGGATCATCACGGTCAAAGGGAACGACATCAACGTCGACTTCGATATGCGCATCCACGATTTGCCCCTTGGTACGAACCCAATGGCGTTTGCGGTAGCGATGGCGGCGGATCGTTCTGAATCCAAAATAGATGAGTACCAGTCCAAGCAAGCTGAAGAACGGCATCAGCAGTTCGGAGCTAAAATGAAACCAATACACGTTGAAATCAATTGAGATGGTAATCTACTCCTTTGCATAGCTGAATATTAAATATAATTTCCTGACCATCCATGTTGGTGAAAAAAGTAGCTTATCAATATATCGGTCCTTTATCAAAATCGTTTTAATTCTTCCGGATTGATCATAGATCGGGGTTAAGTGAAATATGAAAAAGCCCACTTCCAAGGGAAGCGGACCTTTCAGTAAATTTGAAATCATGAGCTTATAACGATGCTGACTATTTTTTGTTGGAATAAGACATATCAAAATCTACATCCTCGATAAATTCGATAACCTCGCCATTGGGGCTGTAGATCACAGCGTTTTTTACCACCAGAGGGGGTTCACCAAGCGTGAGCTGATCCGGTTTTACAAAGGTTCTTGCTCCATGAGCAAGGGCTTTTTGGTATATTTCGTTTACATCATCCACATAAAATGCGAAGTGCAGCAAAGCACCGTGGGCAATTTCATCCTCGGAGGAAGCTTTTTTTCCTTGAGCAGGAATGACTGCGTCGTTATCAAAAATCTCAAGACAGGTTATTTGATCCGGTGAAATGAGCATAGAAGCTTCCCGAATTTGAAAAGACGGCAGACTCCAATGATGTCCTCTTTTAAAACCCAATACCTCAGTATAGAATGCAATGGTTGCTTGATAATCTTGGGCTTGAATCGCCACATGTGCAAGACCCTTCACGCTCATTCAAAATCTCCCCTTATAAATAAGTTCACCTTATTATATGGATAATAATAAGGTTCATATATATGAAAAGTGAGGATTTTAGCCTATATTAGTTATTAAATAAAAGTTAATTCGTACAAAAAACATTATTTTTTAAAATTAAAACAGGAGGTGCTTGATATGCATCATCACATAGACGATATTGACCACAAAATTATGCAGTTGCTTCAGCATGACGCCCGGATATCTATTTCCCAGATCAGTAAAGAAATCTCGATGTCTCAACCTTCCGTTAAAGAAAGAATGATGAAGCTGGAGGAACGAGGAATTATTTCAGGGTATAGCACCGTATTTAATTTACGGGAGCTGAATCGTGGGACGACAACGTTTATTTTATTAAAGACTGAGCATTGCCAAGAGCTGGTCGATTTTTGTAGAGAAGCAAAAGAGGTCACCGATTTATTTCGCATCAGCGGGGAATTTAATTATCTCATCAAGGTACAAACCGCGTCGGTAGAGGAAATTGCAGAGTTTCAGGATTCACTGGTGAAATTAGGCCCTTCGAAGTCACATATTTGTATGAAAAATATACTGGAAAACAGGATTTTGCTGTAAATCAGTCGGAGAACAGGACATTCCGAGCATCAAACATTCGCAACATCGAACAAACGAATATTTGGATTGGATAAAAAAAGTGACGCCGATTACAACAGCGTCACTGTAATGCCCTGCTCCAGACGTTGCACGTCCTGTAGCTCAATCTTTCCGGCCATGGCGTGCAAAGCCGCCGCCGTGCCGCAGGCCGCTCCCCGCCGTAGCATGGCCGGGAGCTCCAGCCCCGCCGCCGCGCCGGTGACCAGCCCGGCGACCATGGCGTCACCGCTGCCGAGCGCGCTGACAATGTCCGCGTTCGGCAGGCTCACGCGGTAGCGCGCATCGCGCGTCACCGCCAGCGCCCCGCGCGCGCCGAGCGAGATGACGGCCAGCTGCGCTCCGGCCTCAAGCAGCTGCGCTGCCGCCGCTTCAGCAGCACCCGGGCGCGCTGCGTCGATGCCGGCGAAGCGGGCGGCCTCGTCCTCGTTAGGCTTCACGAGGTCGGGCCTTCCGCGCAGCCCCAGGCGCAAGGCCTCGCCGCTCGCGTCCAGCGCCACTCGCGCACCGCGCGCCTTCGCCAGCGTGCACAGCTCGGCGTACAGATCCGGCGGGCAGCCCGGAGGCAGGCTGCCCGAAAACACGACCCAAGCCGAGTCCGCGGCAAGGGTCGTGATTTTGCGCCGCAGCGCGGCCAGCTCAGACGGCCCGATAGTCGGGCCGCTTTCGATCAGCTCGGTCTGCGTGCGCGTGGACGGGTCGAGCACGGTAATGGCGAGACGGGTTTCCCCGTGCGCCGTTTCGATGAAATCGGCGCTTACGCCTTCCGAGCTCAACCCGTCGATGAGCAGCCGCCCAGTGTGTCCGGCGGCAAACCCGGTCGCCCGCACAGGCTCGCCCAGCGTGCGAATGACACGGGCGGCATTGACGCCTTTGCCGCCCGGCACCGTCAGGCCGCCCTCGATCCGGTGGACGGCATTCAGACCGAAGCCTGCAACCGTGTAGATTTTATCCACAGCCGCGTTAAGCGTTACGGTGGTAATCACAAGGTATCACTCCTTTAAGAAATCAGCTTTAAACCCAATGCTGCGGCAAGAATCATAGCAATGAACAGGACACGCAGTACGCTTTTTTGTTCACCGTACAAGAACATGCCCGTAATCGTGCTGCCGACCGTTCCAATGCCTGTCCACACCGCGTAGGAAGTTCCCATAGGCAAACTCTTCATTGCGTAGCTGAGCAGCGAGAAGCTAATGACAAAAGATAGAACCATGAGCATGAATGCCTTCCAGCCCTTGCCGATCGTAACTCCCTTCATACCGATGACTCCAAAAACTTCCGAGCATCCCGCGATAACCAATGCAATCCAAGCCATTATGCGCCACTCCCTTCCTGAGCATCACGGTCAGTAACCAATTTCAGGCCGACCACCCCTGCCAGCAAAAGAGCGATTAACAGCGTTTTGGACCATTGAAAGGGTTCCCCGAACAGCAGCATTTCACCTACAACCGTCCCACCTGTTCCAAGTCCGGTAAATACAGCGTACACCGTGCCTACAGGCAAACGGCTGGCCGCTTTCATGATCAAATAAAAGCTGGCTATCATAGCCAGCACGGTTACAATCCAGGCGAATGCGGAATCTGCGTGCTTCAGACCCGAGACCCATACGACCTCAATAAGGCCACCTATAAAAACATAAATCCAGCTGCGATTCATGATGAGCGTTCCCCTTTAAATATAGATTAGTTGTAGATTAATCACCCGTTACGTTCTTGTTCCTTCACGCTTCATGAGGCGGGGTTAACGTAATCCCGCGCCAAAAAATAGGCCATGCAGCTTTCAATCTTCGGTGGTAGTTCAGGCTCCCACTATAGAGCAGTTCCACCATGATTCCGTCCAGCAGTGTTATGAAGGATAGGGCCACATCCACTGGCTCCATATGTCCAAAGGGTCCCCTATCTCGTGCATTCCGCAGGATGCGAGTTAATTTTCGCTCCATATTTTCCAGAAAAGGATTAACAATATCCAGAACCTCGGTATACAAAGACACAGGCGGTAAGAAGGAAAAGCGAAGCATAAACTTGGCTGTGTTGTTGCTCTCATATTCCTGTCCCATCCAAAACAGGAAGTCATGCAGCGTATGCTCCAGCGACTGATCTCTGCGTTCCGAAAAGTATTCAAAAATACGTAAATTCTGCTCTTGAAAAGCGTACCTCGCCACCTGTAGAAACAGATCCTCCTTGCCTTGAAAATGCGCATATATAGAAGGTTTTCGAATACCAACCTCAGCGGCAATATTGCTTAAGGATGCCCCCTCATACCCATTGGCGGCAAATTGGAAAAGAGCGGCTTTTCGAATATCTTCCATCCCCATTATTCTCACCTACCTAACGTTCGTTAGTTTATTCTTGCACGGAAAAAAGTAGGTGTCAACCCGGCTTTATCCGGTTTTGTTGCGGGTTTTTCCCCGGATTCTCTTTTTTTCTTTAAAACCTTAACAAAAAAGTGGGAAGAAATAAGGTGCTCATGTACAATATAATGAAGATGTCTATTTTTTAGCGATGAATCATCTAGTTCATATATACAATGTCTGTTTCTTGCTGTTTGGTGAGGATGCAGTACATTGGAAATGAGGTAAATTATGAGGCGAAGCTTACTGGCTGTGTTAATTGCGGCTATGGTTTTTGTTATTTATTATTTTGGTTTGTTTAATTATATTGGCAGAAATGAAGGAACGGTCATCAGTATTTTCTCCACGCTGACGGTCATTTCCATCAGTCTGATTATTTTTTCGGAGAATCGCAATCCCTCCACTACAATGTCCTGGATTTTGCTGCTGGCCTTGCTGCCGGTGGTTGGACTTCCTCTTTATTTTTTGTTCGGGCAAAATGTGTTCAAACGCCGCAAGTATGACAAAAAGGCATTGCGTGACCAGCAGGCTTACGAGCGTATTGAGAAGGATGCCATGCACGTCAAACGGGACTTGACCTATTTTACCGATGAGCAGCAGCAGTTAATGCGATTGGCACGCAGGCTGGCCCGTTCCCCGATTTATTTTGCGGCCGAAACCCAAATCTTGAACAACGGAGATGAGACCTTCTCCACATTGCTGGCGGAACTACGCAAGGCAGAGCATCATATCCACATGGAATACTACATTTTTCGGTCGGATGATATCGGCACCAGCATTCAGAAAATTTTGATCGAAAAGGCCAAAGCGGGTGTTAAGGTGCGGTTTATGTACGATGCGGTGGGCAGTATTCAGTTGTCGAAGTCATTTTTGAAGGAAATGAGAGATGCAGGAGTAGAGGTCGTTGCATACGGCGGCGCTCGGATCTTGTTTTTCTCCAGCCGGGTAAACTACCGTAATCACCGTAAAATTGTGGTTATCGACGGTAATATCGGATTAATCGGCGGTCTGAATGTAGGGGATGAGTACCTTAGCCGCAACAAAGCCTACGGATTTTGGCGTGACACACACATGATTGTGAAGGGCGAGGCTGTGCGGACGCTGCAACTTATATTTTTGCAGGACTGGCTTCATATGACGGGTGAATCGGTGCTGGATAAGGAATATCTGTCCCCCAAAATCGAGCCAATTACGGATGGAGGCGTACAGATTATTGCCAGCGGCCCGGATAATGAGCGGAGAGTGCTCAAAAATCTGTTCTTCTCCATGATCACGTCCGCCCGCAAATCGGTATGGATTGCCACTCCTTATTTTATCCCGGATGAAGATATTCTGACCGCGCTTCGGATGGCGGCTCTGTCCGGTTTGGACGTGCGGATTCTGTTTCCTGCCAAACCGGACAAGTGGCTGCCGTTCCTCGCGTCCCATTCGTACTTCCAAACATTGCTGGAGGTTGGGGTCAAGGTATATGAGTATGAAAAAGGCTTTCTCCATTCCAAACTTCTCATTATTGACGGAGAGGTTGCGACCATCGGAACGGCTAATATGGACATGCGTAGCTTCCACCTGAATTTTGAAGTGAACGCTCTGTTGATCCGAACGCATAGTGTACAGCAGATGGTGGCGGATTACGAGCGGGATTTGCAGTCTGCCAGCCTGATCGTACGCGAGGAATTTATGAAAAAGCGTCTGTTCAAGCGTTTGATGGAATCACTCGCCCGGCTGCTTTCACCACTGCTGTAGGTTGAATGAATAAAGTAAGCACGCTACAGTGCCCTCCTAATTTTAAAATGTGGTAAAGCCCAAGATGTCTTGTAAACGATATAGTATACCTTTCCAAAATGTAGATTTGTCCTCGTAAGCCTCCAGATCCAGACTGTATTCAGTTCCTCGGTTATTCCATAATGTATCAAAATAGGCCGCAATCTGTTGGGTCAGCTTGCTGTCCGCCGGAGCGGCCACCCACAATTCATTTTCCAGATTCAGGTCGTTCAAATTACGTGGTGTCAAATTCGTAGACCCGCCCAAAATGATGTGATCTCCCTGTCCCTTGGCAATATAAATCAGCTTGGTATGATATTGCTCATGGGTCGTATTGTACCAGCGGATTTGGATTTTTCCGCCCGATTTGTCGGACAGTTCTTTGGCGACCGGACGATTGGGAATGCCGATTTTTTCCTGTCCAAACGCGTTTTGATTCGGGTCCAGCAACAATTGGATGTTCACACCGCGTGCAGAGGCATCCAGAAGGCTGTTCAACACTTTACGGTCTGCCAAATAAAACATGCCCATATGAATGCTATCGCCTTTCTTTGTCTGCCCGATGACATCTAGAACCGATGTATATACCTTGCCTTCGGTTAGATATTTGATCCGGTAGCTGTCTTTTCCCGATTGAGCAGAGGCTTCCGCTTGTGGCGTATAGGCAGGAAGCTGCCCTCCGCCAGAGAAGTCCAGCACCGCCTGCTCGGTTTGTAAAATGTCCCCGATGATGGGTCCCTTCACCTCCAGCGCCACATTGGAGTGATATGCACTCGCATCGTGAACATTCCCTGTGGAAATGAGCGCTGTTTGTTCGCTGGCAACCAATTTTCGATGATTGGCCTTGACGTTTAACAGCTTGAGATAAGAGCGTGCCGTAACGTCAGGTCCGTCACTGGCCATCAGGTTGGGAATCCAGCCTGTGCCCTGCTGTCCGAACCATTGGAAAAAGGTACGCCACACCGCAGAATAGCTTGGTGTGGAATCCCGCAGCGGGTCCACATCAGTCTGCACAACCTGAATTCCCGCTCGTTTCATATTCTCCAGCAAATGATTGGGGGATGAATTGTAATTGGTATTGACTTCATCTGTAATGAAAAAGATAGGCATATCAGGATTAGCCTTCTTTTTGGCAATAAGATGCTCGGTCATCTGTGCGCTGACTTGGGGGAAGCGCTGGCCCTTATGTTTATAATCGTTGAACAGAAACAGGTCGATGACGATAAATTGTTTGGCTTCGTCAACGATCCCAAGCATACGGTTCAAAATTTGCCCTTCATGCTGTGCGGTACCTCCATCCCCGGAAGGATAGGTCAAATCCGTCCAGAAGTTTACCTCGTTGGTCGAATACTCCTGACTTTCATAAGAAACGAAGGGGGGCAGTGGCTTATGGGTCTGATAGATCATAATGGCAATCAGCCACAGGATGAGTAACAGGATAATGATTTTAATAGTGCGGCTTGTTCGCCCGGATTTTCTTTGGAATAGCTTTCTTTTTGATATCTTTTGCTGGGAAATAGGGTTATATGCCGGCCCAGAATGCAGCGTATCATGCTTACCCATATGGGGGTCAACTCCTCTATTGAATGCTGCATTCCACTTCATTGTACCGGAACATGCAGTTTTAGGATGGGGTACTGTCTAGTTATTAACGCAAGTGTACAGGATTGAAGCGTAATGACTGGAAGGAAAGGTATGGATGGTTGGAATGGGGCACCCATTATAGATTATGTGGAATCGGAATAGATCATACAGTATGGGTTTCATCCCTTTTCCTAATCCTCTTATTATGAAGAGGGGATTTTTTTGTTGATTCAGGACATATGTCCTTTATGGTGAGACTAACCTATACTTTAATAAATAGAAAAGTCACTTAGATAGGGAGAATAACGATTCATGAGAGGAATTTTATTTGCTTTTTTGGGAGGCGCTTGTATTACGCTGCAAGGGGTGGCGAATACACGGATAAGTCAGGATATCGGTACATGGCAGGCGGCTACGGTTACTCAGTTGACGGGTGTTATTTTGGCGGCATTGATCTGGATGTTCACACGAGATGGAAATGTGGCGGAGATGAAGCAGGTAAAGCCCATGTATCTCTTGGGTGGCGCTTTTGCAGCTATCATCATATTCAGTGAAGTGACCGCTATTCAGCATATCGGAGTTACATTCACGATCTCGGCGCTGTTGATTGCCCAGTTGTGCCTAACCTTTCTGGTTGATATTAACGGATGGTTTGGTGTAGTGAAGCAAAAAATGAAGCTGCCGCAATTTATAGGCATTGGTATGATGATCGCGGGTGTGATCATTTTGAAGCTCTAAATAGAATTTCATTCGGAGAAGGAACCCAGAACGTAGAAAACGAAGGTGAGCTCAAGCATGAAAGAAATTCAGGATCAAGAGCAACTGAAGCATTTTTTACAATTGCATCAGCTAGAAACCATACTACATGAGCCGCTGCGGCCTTATTTGTCACTGCATCGTTTGGAACAAGGGGAAAAACTGTGCACACAAGGGGATTCCATTGAACATCTGTACATATTGGTACAGGGCAAGGTCAAGATCTATACCAGTTCAACGGAAGGCAAAACACTGGTTCTCTGCTTCAAAACACCAATTGAGGTTATTGGGGATGTTGAATATATTCGCAGAAGCAACGTGATCAATACGGTGGAGGCTGTGTCTCCTATATATGTAATCGGTATTCACCAGCAATGGATGAATAAATATGGCAGAGACTATGCTCCAATGCTGCAATTTTTGCTGGATATCGTTACCCGGAAGTTTTGCATGGATTCCGACTTTTCCAGCTTTAACTTAATGTATCCTGTGGAAGTCAGACTGGCCAGTTACCTGCTATCCGTTTCTTTTGAGGAAGGGGATTCTTCTTCTTTTCATGAAGAATTGCGTGCATCCAGTCTCGTAGATGTGGCGAATTTAATCGGAACCAGCTACAGGCATCTCAACCGTGTGATTCGCAAGATGAGCGCAGATGGATTAGTGGAACGAGTACGGGGCTATATTGTGATTCGTGACAGAGAAGGTTTGGACCAACTGGCAGGCCATAATATTTATGAAGCATAATCATTCGTAAAAGAATTAGCAGGGGAGAGCTGAATCATGCTATTAGGAATTGTACTGGCGGTAATCGCAGGAGCCTTTGTTAGCCTGCAAACGATATTCAATAATAAGGTGAACGAACGGACAGGTTCATGGGCCACAACCACACTTGTGCTGGGAACGGGGTTTCTGGCCTCCTTGCTCGGCAGTCTTATTTTTGCAGGAAAAAATACATTTACACTACAGCATATGCAGCCGTGGTACTGGGTCAGTGGAATGATTGGTGTTGGCGTGGTGTTCTGTCTGGTACAAGGAGTGAAGCTGCTTGGCCCGACTTATGCGATATCTATCGTATTAACGGCACAATTGGGCACTGCTTTGCTGTGGGATTCGTTAGGATGGCTGGGACTGGAAAAGATTCCGTTCACCTTTACCAAGCTGATCGGCGTGCTGGTCATTATCGGTGGCATCCTGATATTCAAGTTTGGTAACGGGCGTACGAAGGAGCAGCAGGAAAGCATTTCACATGTACCTGATTCCATGAAGGGATGACGGATTTTACTTAAAGAAGCCTTGATATTCAAGGCTTCTTTTGTCTTTTACTATAATATGACGCTATATTAAATCATAATTAGTATATGGCATTATTGCCGATTTCCTCTTGAATCCATTGGCTTGGCAGCGTCTGATAAAAGGCCAGCAAGGATAACACCGATAAGCACCGCGATCATGGCGTGTAAGAGACCGAGAGACTCTCCCAGAAATCCTAATCCTGGGGGGCCTACTAAAAAGGCAATGTATCCGGTGGTAGCCACTGCACCCACTCGCTTTTGACAATGCTTATTAAAAGTATAATAATAAACTATACTATAATTTAGTATCTGGCATTTGTCCAACTTCATGGAGTGAAATGAAAACCTTTTAAACAGGAAGGAAAGTGTACATGGCAACGAATAAAGAAAATATGTTAGAAGGCAAATTATATATGGCTGGTGGAAAAGAATTAGCAAAGGATAGCAAGAAATCGAGAATGCTTACCCGCTTGTTCAATAACAGTACGGAAGAGCAACAGGAGTACCGGGTAGAGCTACTTAAACAACTGTTCGAGTCTACAGGTCAGGAGATATATATCGAACCTCCATTTCGCTGTGACTATGGCTGTCACATTACAGTGGGCAATCAGTTCTATGCCAATTATGACTGCATCATTATTGACGTAGCGAAAGTAACAATAGGGGATCATGTTTTTTTCGGCCCCAGGGTAGGTGTATATACGGCTGGGCATCCGATAGATTCAGATGTACGCAACATCTTGCTCGAATTTGGTAAACCGATAACGATTGGGAACAGTGTATGGATTGGCGCAAATACCGTAATCACTCCAGGAGTGAATATTGGAAATAATGTAGTTATCGGGGCGGGATCTATCGTTACCAAAGACATTCCTGATAATGTGGTTGCCGTAGGAAATCCATGTAAAGTGCTAAGGGAAATTACAGATGAAGACAGACGGTACTGGGAAAAGCAAAAAAATGATTATTATGCAGACATTGAGGACTAAGGTACAAATAAAACTTACCTGAACGGTTTGTATAAGCAGAGGAAAGGCTCGCGATTTTGTGTATATATTTTTCCATCCATGCTACAATAAAAGTATCAAATAATTGCCTGTAATAATACATAAATAGATCGGTTACCGTGTTCGGGAGCGGTCTTATTTGTGTTTTTAGACCAATGTAAATACATGAAGTGACCTGAATGAGGTGGGACATAGATGAGTAATGTGGAAAATAAATCTGAAACACCTGAGATTTCCGGCAAATCCGGTTCTTTGCTGCCTGCTGCACGCACAGGTGAACGGAAGATAGAGCATGTCCGACTTTGTTTGCAAGAGGACGTGGCAGGCCAAGGCATCACGAATGGACTGGAGCGCTATGCCTTTAAACACTGTGCACTGCCTGAACTGCATTTTGATGAGGTACGTTTGGACACTACTTTTCTGGGGCGCGCAGTGCGAACGCCGCTGCTGATTAGCTCCATGACAGGCGGCAGCGCGGAGACGGGAGCGATTAATGAGCGCTTGGCAGAAACAGCGGAGAAACGCGGCTGGGCGCTGGGAGTAGGCTCGGTGCGAGCTGCGGTGGAAAAAGAAGAACTGGCTCCGACTTTTGCGGTTCGTCGCTTGGCACCGAATATTCCGATCCTTGCCAATCTGGGAGCAGTGCAGTTGAACTACGGATTTGGCGTGGACGACTGTCGCCGTGCGGTAGAGATTGCCGGAGCGGACATGCTTGTACTGCATTTGAACGGATTGCAGGAGGTTTTCCAACCCGAGGGGAATCTGGATTTTGGCGGATTGCTTGGACGTATTGAAGAGCTGTGCCGCCGGCTTTCAGTGCCCGTAGGTGTGAAGGAAGTAGGCTGGGGCATAGATGGCGAGACGGCTTCGAGATTGTACGATGCGGGCGCGGCTTTTATTGATGTCGCGGGCGCAGGCGGGACAAGCTGGAGTCAGGTGGAAAAATTCCGCAATTCTGATCCTGTGCGCCGTGCAGCGGCGGAAGCATTTGCGGATTGGGGGAACTCCACCGCAGATTGTATCGTAGAAGTCAGGGCGGCGCAGCCGAATGGCGCAGTGATCGGCAGTGGCGGACTTAGAGACGGTGTCGATGCAGCCAAGGCGCTTGCCTTGGGCGCTGATATGGCGGGTTTCGGACGGTCGCTGCTCGGATCGGCGGTCGCCTCCACAGAGGCGCTCGAAGCGCGGCTGGAGCAGGTGGAGCTGGAACTGCGAACAGTCATGTTCGGAATTGGAGTAGCTGGGATTAAAGGACTTAAAGACACGACTCGGTTGAGAAAGAAGGCGAACGCATGAGCAGCATTGTAACCCTGGTACCGATGGACGCAGAGCAATATGAACGGTTTGAGCAGCGCTCGCTCGCGGACTACGCGGACGAAAAAATTCAGGCAGGCACATGGACGGTGGAAGAAGCGCCGGAACGCGCGGCAGAAAGCTTTGCCCGATACCTGCCACAGAGACTGGATACTCCCCATGCTCACCTTTACATGCTGATGTATTCGGATACGGATGTTGTGGAGAGCCAAGAGGAAGCGGGCTATATCTGGTTCAATATGACGGATAGCGCACAAGGGAAAGAAGCTTTTCTGCTGGATATTCTCGTCTACGATTCATATCAGGGGCGGGGGCTAGGCACATTGGCGATGGGGGCTTTGGAACAGGAAGCTCGCAGGCTGGGAGCCGTTCGCATCGGTTTGCATGTATTTGGGCATAATGAACGGGCTTTGCATGTGTACCGCAAGTCAGGCTATCGGGTTACGGATATTCAGATGAGCAAAGAGATTTAAATGAAGAAGTAGAGGATATAGCAAAATCCTGAAAGTCACAGTCGTATGCTTGCCGCATGTATAGGTTCTCATATATAATGTGGGTTGGTAAACTAACGGATGGCATAACGCACATTTTATATAAACGGGAGTTGTTCTGATTATGGCTTTAAAAGCGGGGATTGTGGGTCTGCCGAACGTGGGCAAATCAACACTGTTTAACGCAATAACGCAGGCGGGTGCGGAATCCGCAAACTATCCATTTTGTACGATTGATCCGAATGTAGGTGTCGTTGAAGTACCGGACGAGCGGCTGGATAAGCTAACTGAACTGGTTGTGCCGAACAAAACGGTGCCGACGGCTTTTGAATTTGTTGATATTGCAGGACTTGTACGCGGTGCGAGCAAGGGTGAGGGTTTGGGTAACAAGTTTCTGGCTCATATTCGTGAAGTGGATGCGATTGTGCATGTGGTACGTTGTTTTGAAGATGAGAATATCACCCATGTGGACGGCAAAATCGACCCGATCAGTGACATTCAGACCATTAATCTGGAGCTGATTCTGGCGGATATCGAAAGCGTAGACAAGCGCATTGAGCGTTCCCGCAAAAACATGAAGGGTGGCAACAAGCAATACACCCAGGAAGTTGAAGTGCTGGAGCGGATCAAGGAATCACTGTATGCTGATAAGCCTGCGCGCAGCGTGGAATTGTCGGATGAAGAACAGTTGATTGTACGTGATCTTCATTTGCTTACGATGAAGCCTGTACTGTACGCAGCTAATGTCAGCGAAGACGGTGTAACGGAAGCCGACAGCAATCCATATGTGCAAAAGGTACGTGATTTTGCTGTAGCGGAAAATGCAGAAGTGGTGCCGATTAGCGCCAAAGTAGAATCTGAAATTGCCGAGCTGGAAGGCGAAGACAAGGCAATGTTCCTGGAGGAACTGGGACTGGCTGAATCCGGTCTGAATCGTCTGATCAAAGCCGCTTACCGCTTGTTGGGTCTGTATACGTATTTCACAGCAGGTGTGCAGGAAGTACGCGCATGGACCATTCACAAAGGAACTAAAGCACCGGGTGCTGCGGGCGTTATCCACACGGATTTTGAACGCGGATTTATTCGTGCCGAGGTTGTATCCTACAACGATTTGGTCGCTGCTGGCTCTATGAACGGGGCTAAGGAACGTGGTCAGCTTCGTTTGGAAGGTAAGGAATACGTGGTACAAGACGGAGACGTTATGCATTTCCGTTTTAATGTATAATATTAGGTTTGCAGTATGAAACATTGTGCTAAATAAAGTAGTCGCTGCCTGTGTTGGGTGGCGGCTTTTTTTATTGTTTAGGATAAATCCATATTCTTAGCTCGATTTTGAAAGGAAATATGTTAAAATCCCCTTAATTACATAGCTAAAAAGAACCGATAGAGGTGAGCTGAAATGTTAGAACGTTCCATGGAGAATACAAGAGAATTGGAAAAAGGAAAGGGAGTGGTATAAGGAAGAGCTTCATTTTGTCGATAGCTCTTCTTTTAATAAAAAAGAAAAGAGGACTATTAAAATGAACAAAAATCAACATTTAATTAGCGATGGATTTAAGTTGAATTACTGTATACAAGGGTATGGAAAGCCAATATTGGTTGTTGGCAGTAGTATATATTATCCTCACTTGTTTTCGGAGAATTTATATAAAAAGTTTCAGTTCATTTTCTTGGATCATAGGGGATTTGTGAAGCCGCCTCGAGCTTTAGAACCCGAAGATTATACGTTGGATAAAGCATTAGATGATATAGAAGCAGCAAGACAATCCCTTAATCTTGAGGATTTTATCATATTGGGACATTCCGGACATGCCTTTATGGCTTTGGAATTTGCCAGAAAATACCCTGAACATGTTCAGAAAGTTGTTTTGTTAAATTCAGCACCTACCAATAGCGAAGAAAGACAGCGGCAAAGCTTTTCATTTTTTAATGAGACAGCAAGTCCAGAGAGAAAAAGGCATTTTGAAAAAGATATTGTTTTATTAGAACATGGTATCAAGAAAGATCCCGCGAGACGGTTTGTTTACATGTGTATTCGTATGGGAGCCCAAAGTTTTTACGATTATACATTTAATGCAGCTTACATGTGGGATGGTGTATATACGAATATGACAATCATTGATCATTTATGGGGAGAAGCATTCGGAAAACTTAATCTGATACAATTGTTGGCCGATGTTAATAAGCCAGTATTTATTGGTTTAGGGAGACATGATTATTTGGTTGCACCCGTTTCACTGTGGGATCTTGTGGATGACACCTATGAGAACGGGAAGAAAGTAATTTTTGAGCATAGTGGGCATAATCCTATGTTCGAAGAACCTCATTCCTTTGATAGGAAATTAGTCGAATGGATTTATGAAGGCAAGTAGGAATTTCGACCATTCTAACGAAAAAACGCTCAGCCAATCAGTGCTTAGCGTTTTTTGTGTGTATTAGGGTATTGAATTCCTTCAGGTTGAAGGGGCTGTGGTGCATGTCTTTTTTTATTGAAATTATTGTTGTTATTCAATTCATGAATTAGAAGTATTTTTAGTAGCTAATTAGTTAATTAGTTGGTATAATAAAGAGCTGTAGCCAGTGAATTTGAATCTGGCTTCATATTAATTTAACTGAAGAGGTGAATCGCTTGTTGGACCGATTGCAATCATTGGCGGACCGCTACGATAAACTGAGCGAACTGCTCTGCGATCCGGATGTAGCGAACGATAGCAAGAAACTTAGAGATTATTCCAAAGAACAGTCTGATTTACAGCCTGCTTATGAAGCATATACTGAATATAAAACTGTCGTTGAAGAGCTTGACGCTGCTAAAGCCATGCAGGCCGAAAAGCTGGACGACGAGATGCGTGAAATGGTGAAGATGGAGATTGATGAGCTCAGTGCCCGTAAACGGGAGCTGGACGAGAAAATCCGCATTTTGCTGCTGCCGAAGGACCCGAATGATGATAAGAATGTGATTATCGAGATTCGTGGTGCAGCGGGTGGTGACGAAGCGGCATTGTTCGCGGCCGATCTGTACCGGATGTACACTCGTTATGCCGATACCCAAGGCTGGCGTGTAGAGCTGATGGACGCGAACATGAATGACCTTGGGGGCTTTAAAGAGGTTATTTTCATGATTAACGGTCGCGGCGCATACAGCAAAATGAAATTCGAAAGCGGAGCACACCGCGTACAGCGGATTCCGACGACGGAATCCGGTGGACGTATTCATACATCTACATCTACGGTATCCGTTATGCCTGAGGCCGAAGAAGTGGATGTTGAAATTTCCGACAAGGATATCCGCGTAGATACGTTCTGCTCCAGCGGTGCTGGCGGTCAGTCCGTTAATACGACCAAGTCGGCGGTACGTGTAACGCATATGCCAACAGGCATTATGGCAACCTGTCAGGACGGCAAATCCCAAAACTCCAACAAGGAGAAGGCACTACAGGTTTTGCGTGCCCGTATTTCGGATATGCTTCGTCAGGAAGAGGAAGCCAAATATGCAGGCGAGCGTAAGAGCAAAGTGGGTACCGGAGATCGCAGTGAGCGCATTCGTACCTACAACTTCCCGCAAAGCCGTGTAACAGATCACCGCATCGGGCTGACCATGCACAAGCTGGATCAGGTGATGAACGGGGAGATCGAAGAAATCGTATCGGCGCTCACGATTGCAGAGCAGGCTGATTTGATGGAACAAGAGGTTTAAGTTTTGGGACACGAACGCGATCTTGTGTATCGAATGTCGCCGGAACGGAGCATGAGTATCAGAGAAGCCTTAGTTGAGGCTTCTTCTTTTTTAGGGAGCTGCGGCGTGCTGGAGCCGCAGCATAACGCCCGCCTGCTGCTGGAGCATGCGCTCGGGCTGGAAGGCACGGCGTTCTACGCTGCGCTGGGCGATCCGTTCCCAGCCTCGGGCAAAGAGGCGTGGGAAGCGGTTATGGCTCGCAAAGCAGCGGGTGAGCCAGCGCAGTATATTATCGGACGGCAGGAGTTTTATGGCCGTCCGTTCGCGGTTTCGCCGTCGGTGCTGATTCCGCGCCCCGAGACAGAACTGCTCGTCGAGGCCATACTTCAGCACGGCGACCGGCTGTGGCCGGACGGCGCTCCGCAGGCGCTCGATATCGGCGCGGGCAGCGGGGCGATTGCCGTCACGCTGGCGGCTGAGCGGCCCCGGTGGCGTGTGGCGGCGGGGGATATTTCCGCCGCAGCGCTGGAGATGGCGGCGCATAACGCCGCTGCCAACGGCGCAGCCGTGGAGCTGCGCGAAGGCGACCTGCTGGCGCCGTTCGCGGGAGAGGCGGTGGACATCCTGGTGTCCAATCCGCCATACATCCCGGCCGCCGACATCGCAGGCTTGCAGCCGGAGGTGCGCGACCATGAGCCGCGTATGGCGCTGGATGGCGGGCCTGACGGGCTTGGCCCGTATCGGGCGATGCTGGAGCAGCTTGGGCTGCTTCAGGCTCCGCCGCGGTTAATCGGGTTTGAGCTAGGCATGGGACAGGCCAGAGACGTGGCTGGACTGCTGGAGCAGGCAGGTCATTGGAATACGATTCTAATCGTTCCGGACCTTGCTGGAATCGAACGCCATGTCCTGGGCGTTGCGGAATAATGCTGCATTTTCTTTTTGCGAGTCTTTCCTTTAGAATAAAAGGAGTATGACCGAGAAACGGCTCAGGGGGAAATCATGCTTCAGAAATTGAAAAAAATTGACGGTCCGGTTATCTTCATTCTGGTTTTGCTGATGGCGATTAGTATCATAACGGTGTATAGCGCGGGTAGAGGCCCTACCAACATTGCGGAGCACGGAAACGACTACCAGAAAATGATCGGGTATTATATATTGGGTTTTGTGGCTGTTTTGGGTTTGGCGTTGGTGGATTTTCGTATTTTTATTAAAAAAGCGCTGTATGTATATGGCGGCGGAATATTCCTGTTGGCTCTCGGCTTTTTTGGCGGGACGGTTAATAACTCCCAGGGCTTTTTGAAAATTGGTGGCTTGAACCTTCAGCCTGCTGAGGTATTCAAGCTAGTGCTTATTATTTTTCTGGCGTATATGCTGATAAAGAAGCGCAAGAGCAAGCTTTACTTTATACAGGATGTACTTCCAGTTGCTTTAGTGAGCTTTGTCCCGTTCGCTATGGTAATGGCGCAAAATGACTTGGGTAATGCGCTCGGGTACATTGTCATCGTTCTCGGGATGCTGTGGATCGGTAATGTGAAGGCCTCCCATGCATTGATCGGATTTACGATTTTTGTAGTCGCCGCAGGCGGCGGGATCAAAGCGTATATTTCCTTCCACGATCAGATTGATACCTTTATGAAGGGCATTGGCCGTAGTCACTGGGTAGAGCGTCTGGACCCTTGGCTGGTACCGGAAGAAGCGACAGCGAAGGCATCTTATCATACGAAAAACGCCAAGCTGGCCATTGCCTCTGGTGGAATGATGGGCAAAGGCTTTTTGCAGGGGACTTCGGTGCAATCTGGTCGTGTGCCTTACACCTATGCGGATTCTATTTTTGTGGTCGTAGCGGAGGAATTTGGCTTTGTCGGCTCATCGGTGCTGCTGCTGCTATATTTTATTTTGATACACCGTATGATCCTGATCTCGCTGGAATGCCGTGATCGGGCTGGACCCTATCTTATTGTCGGCATTGTGTCCATGCTGCTGTATCAGATTTTTGAGAATATCGGCGCGTTTTTGGGCATCATGCCACTGACGGGGATTACGCTCCCTTTTATAAGCTATGGGGGTACGTCGTTGCTCATTAATATGGCTAGTATTGGCTTGGTTATGAGCATTAAGGTACACGGTCAGGAGCTGGAGGACGATCTGCCACAGCCTTCCAGAGTGAACTTGACGAAGGCGAAAAAAGCTTAGTGTGTACAGATTGTGGATAGATACAGCTTCGTGTTTTATGGTGAGAAAAATAGTGAGATGCAAAAGGGTCCAGATTGTGAAATCTGGGCTTTTTTGTATACGCGGGTTACTCCCAAGCTTTGGTACGCAGATCCATGTTGCTCGATGTAGGGCTATGGATGTTTTTTTAAATCTTCTTGAACATTTCACGAGATTGATAGGTTTAGCCTCTCCCAAACCGGACAGACTGATAGACATGATAGAGTTTGGGGGGATTTGGGATGAGAAGCTGGACCAAGCAAGTTGCAATGATACTATTTTGTATTTCAATATTAATGATGTCGTGGGAAGGTCAAAAAACAGATGCCGCCATGACATCAGGGTCAAGAGGGCCTGTAGGGGCAGGGATGGCCACGACAGGAGCGGGCGTTATTCCGCATGATTCCATCCGATTGCGTATTTTGGCCAACTCGGATCGCCCGGAGGATCAGTTGGTAAAACGTGAAATAAGGGATTCCATCGTACAACAGATGGATGCGTGGGTGGGCAAGTTGGAAAACCCGCAAAGTTTGGAGCAAGCCAGAGTGCTGATTGCTGCTCATTTACCCGAAATTGACCGTTTAGTAGGCGCGGAACTGGCTCGACGGGGCATTTCGTACGACCATCAGGTGGAATTGGCAAACGTACCTTTTCCGACCAAGATGTACGGTGGACTTGTTTATCCGGCAGGAGATTATGAAGCGCTTCGGGTTACGCTGGGACAAGGCAAGGGGCAAAATTGGTGGTGTGTGCTGTTTCCTCCCTTGTGCTTTATTGATGCGGGCAGCGGGGAAGCAGCAGCACAAGCGGTCTCGGCAAAAGCGGACCAAGGAGGCGGACGGACGAATGCCGCTGACAAGGAGCCGGAAGTACGGTTTTTTCTATGGGATGCGTTGACGGGGTTGTGGGGATGGGTGAGTGGTCTTTTTGCCTAATTGTCGTGAACTGTAGAAAAGAGAACAACGGGTGGATGATTCCGGTATGTTATAATGAAATATAGGCTTTACAGCTATGAGACATGGACTGATTCGGTTCAGGTAAGCCGCCAAGGCAAGTTCTTTGACGATAGAGCAAACTGAACAGGACTGTATGACAATAACGTATGGGATGATCTGATATGAGCGATAAATCGAATCAAATACAAGGTTTGTGCGGAGAGTCTGTGCAAAAGGAAAAATGTGAATCGGTACTGGATAAACAGGGGCTTTATGAGCTAAAGCCGCCGTTGGCGGCTTCCCATACGAATTGGTGGGACGTCAGAGGCTTAGTGGTTGAAGGGGATTTCTCTGGTGAAATGTTATCCGGACAAGCCCTTGTCGCGGCGGAAAAAGGCATTCGTGAGGCTGCTGTGCTGCTGCAAGCAGGAGAGACGGTAGCGTTCCCTACTGAGACGGTGTACGGCTTGGGCGCGGATGCGCGTAGCACGGAAGCGGTAGAATCGGTATTCGCCGCCAAAGGGCGTCCTTCCGATAATCCGCTGATCGTGCATATTTCCGACCCTGCCCAGTTGGATGGCATGGTAACGGAAGTAAATGATACGGCGCGGGCGCTGATGGATGCGTTCTGGCCGGGACCGCTAACGCTGGTGCTGCCCGTAATTCCGCAAGCACTGTCGCCCCGTGTGACGGCGGGGCTGGACACGGTCGGCGTGCGCATGCCAGATCATCCGGTAGCGCTGCGCCTGATTGCGGAAGCAGGCTGTCCGCTGGCTGCGCCAAGCGCCAACCGCTCGGGCAGGCCCAGTCCGACCCTTGCACAGCATGTGCGGGAGGACCTGGAGGGCCGCATCGGCGGCATTTTGGACGGTGGCCCCACGGGTGTAGGGCTGGAGTCTACGGTGGTGCAGGCCAGTGACGACGGAACCGTCACCATCCTGCGCCCCGGTGGCGTGACGGCCGAGCAGCTCGCTGCGGTCGCTCGCGCCGTCGAGCTGGACCCGGCGCTCGCCGTCGCTTCGCCCGGCGAGGACGCCGATAGCCCGGCACCGCGTTCGCCGGGCATGAAGTACACGCACTACGCGCCGCGAGGCCGTTTGAGCGTAGTGCAAGGCCCGTCATCCGCGAAGGTGACGAGCTGGATTTGCGCTGCGCTGGCGGAGGCGTCCGCGCGTGGAGAGCGCACGGCGGTGCTCGCGTTCGACGAGCATGCCGCCGGCTATGCCGGAGAGCGCGTTTACACGCTGGGCAAGCTGGACGAGCTCCATGAGGCGGCGCAGCGCTTGTACGGCGTGCTGCGCCGCTGCGACGAGGAAGGCGTCACCTACATCTTGGCGGAAGCTTGTCCGCCAAAAGGGCTGGGAGACGCCGTCATGAACCGCCTGCTCAAAGCAGCAGGCCATCGGGTCGTCCGTCTCTAGGACGACGCGGACACTATCCAAACATTTCCCAAACATTTCCTATATATGCAGTCCCCGCGTTTGCATGGATTGACCTTTTCAGCATAGTTGGCCCCTCTCCTTCCCGGTACAAGCACGGTAAACCGTATGCTTGTACTGTTTTGCCTCTTGTCCGCATAACGTGTACAAGAGCGGACGGATATTGGGGGGATGGAGTATGCTGGCAGCCTCTGCCCATGCCGGGCAGATTGTAACGATTCTGGTCATGGCAGTAGCGCTGGGGATGGATGCGTTATCGTTGGGCGTAGGGATCGGCATGAAGGGGATACGCCTGCGGGACGTGCTGCGGATCAGCACGGTCATTGGCTTTTTTCACATACTGATGCCATTGCTGGGTATGTTCACAGGCCATTATATGAGTTCTTTATTGGGTCATGTGACGACCTATTTTGCAGGGGGATTGCTTATCCTTTTGGGCGGGCATATGGTGTATAATTCCTTCAAAGGTGACGGGGTACAGGTGCTGGACCATCGTTCGCCCCTGGGCCTTTTACTATTTTCGCTTGGGGTGAGCGTCGACTCCTTTTCTGTCGGGGTATCACTGGGCATGTTCCAGAGTGATTTGGTGCTGACCGTTCTGACGTTTGGCTTTTGCGGGGGAGCGATGGCGATGCTGGGACTGCTGTTAGGCCGCAAGGTCAGCCGCAATCTGGGAGACTATGGAGAAGCGGTGGGCGGTGCTATTTTACTGGCATTTGGCATTATGTTTATGTTTTGATTTTGGGGCGGACAGTGTAAAATAAATACAGGATTTTAGTAATCCTCTGTTTATATATTTTTTAACTTACGGGGGGTGAAGACGTTGAAACATATCTTATTCGTTTGCACAGGGAACACCTGTCGCAGTCCAATGGCTGAAGGGATGCTGCGCAAGCTGTCTGCTGAGCACGGGCTAGGGTTGGAAGTGCGCTCGGCGGGAGTAGCCGCGATGGAAGGTACGCCCATTTCCCGACATGCAGAGGCAGTGCTACGTGACCACAATATCTCGGATCAAATCACCTCAACTTCTTTGAACGGTGGGCTTGCCGAGTGGGCACATCTGATTTTAACCTTGACCCAAGGGCATAAGCAGCACGTCATTCAGCGCTTTCCCCAAACGGTGGGCAAGGTGTTTACGCTCAAGGAATATGTGGAGGACCGGGATTCAGTGCTGAATGATGTACAGGAGCTGGATGGTCTGTACGCTTCGCAACAACTGATGGGATCATTAGGTCAGGAGCTTTCGGCACGGGAGCGTGAGCGGATGATTGAACTGCGTCAACGTATTCCGGGCTTTGATATTTCCGATCCGTTCGGCGGGTCGCGTGAAGATTACGATGTCACGGCTGCAGAAATCCGAACAGCGCTGCACAAGCTGGTGGACAAGCTACAGTCCTTGTCCGAATAAAGTTTGGATTACCTATCTATTTTGTACGGGATCTGTTGATTTTCGGCGGTTAATCCGTTAAGATAAGGTGGAAAAACAAGAATCCGGTGTAACTGGCGACAAAAGTGGGGTTAACCACGATGGAGCACCGGATATACGGCCGGTCGCCTGGGCAAAAGAGCAAATCCACATAGGCTGTGGACTGCTCTTTTTTCGTATATGAACTAGGTCCGGCCTCCAGTGTCCTTCCGTCCAGACAAATGGCTATTATTCTTCCGCATGCTGTTACTTCGAGTATCCAAACCGAGAGAGGGTCCTTTAAGCAGTTTTTCCATTTTTCCTGCTCGAAATCCGATTCATCGGCTATAATATAGTCAGATTGTGATATCAGGAGAGAGTGTGTTGAACATGGGGCATAAGCCCGTGCCCAGTCTCTGTGGGGCCGTTCAACCAAAGGAGGTTCCAATGGTAGGACAATTGGATCATGAGGTTGCGCTTAAAGCACAGACCGCTTCTGTCGTGAAGGAAATCGCAGAAGCAGCCAGTCTCAAAGCTGGTCGCCTGTTGGTTATCGGCGTAAGCACCAGTGAGGTGGCGGGAAGCCGGATTGGCACGGCGGGAGCGCTCGATGTAGCGCAGCAATTGCTGGCTGGAGTGGAATCCGTTCGCAGGGCGTATGGTTTTGACGTGGCATTTCAATGCTGCGAGCATTTGAACCGTGCGCTAGTCGTTGAGCGAGCCGTGCTGGAGCGGCTGGGACTGACGGAGGTCGCCGCCGTTCCCGTTCGTACGGCAGGCGGATCTATGGCTACCGCCGCCTATCGTGCGCTGGAAGATGCGTGTCTGGCAGCGAATGTACAGGCGCATGCGGGGGTAGACATTGGTGAGACGCTGATCGGTATGCATTTGCGACCGATTGCCGTTCCGTTTCGTCCAGGCCTTCGCTGGATTGGCGAAGCGCGTGTGACGGCGGCATTCACTCGTCCTCCGCTCATTGGCGGACAACGAGCAGTGTATAGTCTGGAGCAAGAAGGCGGCGGAAGCTGCGACTAGCATTTGTATTTTGGCTTGGACTGCATGTTTGTATTGATCTTTTTTGCATTGATGATGAGGTACCCAACAGAGGAGCAGGCGCTTGCCTGTATACCTGACAATTGACCATGGAGAGGGAGTAATCAATCATGATGGAACATCTGCGTAAAAGTGACCCGGCAGTGCTGGAAGCAATGGGACTTGAACTGAAACGACAACGCCACAATATCGAGCTGATCGCATCCGAAAATATCGTCAGCGAAGCAGTAATGGAAGCAATGGGCTCCGTACTGACGAATAAATATGCTGAAGGTTATCCAAACAAACGCTACTACGGTGGCTGTGAGCATGTGGATATCGTCGAGGACATTGCACGCGACCGTGCCAAAGAACTGTTCGGTGCAGAGCATGCTAACGTACAGGCTCACTCGGGAGCGCAAGCGAACATGGCAGTATATCTGGCAGCTCTTAAACCTGGAGATACCGTACTGGGTATGAACCTGGCGCACGGTGGCCATCTGACACACGGAAGTCCGGTTAACGCCTCCGGCTTGCTGTATAACTTTGCCGCTTACGGCGTACGTGAAGACAACTTCCGCATCGACTATGATGAAGTGCGCAAGGCAGCCTTCAAGCATCGCCCTCGTCTGATTGTAGCCGGAGCGAGCGCGTATCCGCGTACCATCGATTTTGAAGCCTTTGCTTCCATTGCCAACGATGTGGGCGCTCTGTTCATGGTCGATATGGCACATATCGCGGGTCTTGTGGCAGCAGGTATTCACCCAAGCCCGGTTCCGCATGCTCAATTTGTTACAACAACGACACACAAAACGCTGCGTGGTCCGCGTGGCGGTCTGATTCTGACTCGCAAAGCGTGGGCGCAAGCGATTGATAAAGCGATTTTCCCAGGCACTCAAGGGGGGCCTTTGATGCATGTGATCGCATCTAAAGCCGTTGCCTTGGGTGAAGCGCTCCAGCCTTCCTTCAAAACCTATGCGCAAAACGTAGTTCGCAACGCCCAGGTGCTGGCTGAGACATTGCTGGCTGAAGGCATTAACATTGTATCCGGCGGTACGGATAATCACTTGATGCTGCTGGACACGCGTAACTTGAACATCACTGGAAAAGAAGCGGAGCATGTACTGGATTCCGTGGGCATCACGGTCAACAAAAACGCGATTCCTTTCGACCCGACCAGTCCATTCGTTACCAGCGGAATCCGCATTGGTACACCTGCTGCAACATCCCGTGGTATGGATGAAGAGGCTATGGTCAAAATCGGTAAAATCATTGCTGAAACTCTCAAAAATCCGAAGGATGATACGGTATTGTTTAAAGCCAGCCAAGCTGTTGGCGAACTGACAGACAAATTCCCGATCTACCCAGGTACTCAATACTAATCAATCGGCTTGTTCATGCTCCCCCTTAGCCTCAGGTTGTCAGCCTTGGCATCTGGGGGATGACCATGACTACACATATGATGAGACTGATAAGGCTGTTTTTCTTCCGTAAATCGGAGTGGGAACAGTCTTTTTTTGATTTCTAGCAATTTTGCCTGTTTCTGGTGATATCCTGGTCCTTTAAAGTAATTGAGTTGAATTTGGCGCTGACAAAGGGTGGACCTTTCAAGTCGACGGAGTCCGTTGCGTTCGGAGGACATATATAATGAAGCGTTTACAAATAGTCGTCTTGGATTGGGTACTGCCAAAGTCATTATTTTCTTTGTTATCGTTGCAATCATTACGAGCATCCAGGTGCGTCTGACGAAGAAAAAGGAGGTCGAAATGTAATGGGAAAAACAAGCGACATTTTGGCTCATTCCGCTTCGTGGCCGATGACCTTCCATTTTGAGAACTACGCGAATGCCTGGAATAAAATAAAACAGCGACAAGATATGGAGTTGGAACTATCAACGTTTCCCTAAGGGACTGAATCAGGATCTGAAAGTAGCTTGCAGGCCTATATTGTGGGAGTCATTACGAAGGATGAAATGCTCCAGCAATTTCAGGGGGCATGGGACAATTTGAAGTTTAGATAAAAGATTGATGCTGTATCAGGACACAATGCCTGTAGCTTGGGTGGGTAGTCTGAAGTTCAAAGGCTTTGACGGTCAAGTGCCGTCAGAGCCTTTTTTATGCACTTTTTGTATGACAAAAGTCACCCCTGAAGTGGGCAAAGTATGCTTTTTACCTGTCATATCTTCCTCTTGACAAAAGGTTGCGGTGGCAGGTGTTAAATCAATCAAGGGAATGTTATAATAAACAGGATTTACAGGCACGCATTGCATCTGTGCTTATTTGGTTTGTACAAATAGGTTACATAGATCCTTTCCATACAGGATGTTCAATGTTCTGGTGCGAAAGAACGTGACGATAATACCGGAGGGAATATATCATGGCAAAACTGGTGGTTTGTGATCACCCTTTGATCCAACACAAACTTACATTTATCCGCGATGTGCGGACCAACACCAAGGATTTCCGCGAACTGGTGGATGAAGTAGCAACATTGATGGCTTATGAAATTACGCGGGATATCCCGCTGGAAAGCATTACGGTGCAGACGCCGGTTGCTGAGACGGAAGGTAAAGTGATTTCCGGTCGTATGCTGGGCCTCATTCCGATCTTGCGCGCAGGCCTGGGTATGCTGGATGGCGTCGTTAAACTGCTGCCGGCAGCAAAGGTAGGGCATGTGGGACTGTTCCGTGATCCTGAGACATTGCAGCCTGTGGAATACTACACGAAGCTGCCTACAGACGTGACAGAGCGTGAATTGATCGTGATTGATCCGATGCTGGCAACAGGCGGCTCGGCGATCGCGGCTATTGATGTGTTGAAAAAGAGAGGCTGCACCCAAATTAAAATGATGAATTTGATTGCCGCTCCCGAGGGAGTCAAGGCTGTTCAGGATGCCCACCCCGATGTAGATATTTATGTTGCTGCACTGGACGAGCGTCTGGATGATCACGGCTACATTATTCCTGGTCTTGGTGATGCGGGAGACCGTTTGTACGGAACCAAATAAACGGCCTCTGGTCATTCGGCATAATATATGGGCGTTACGGACAAGTCGTTTTTCATAGGAGAACGATCTTGGAGTCGGGCGTTTATTTTGAAAAGGGGTTCAACAGAAAATGTCCAAAATCAAAGTGATGACTATTTTTGGCGTGCGTCCGGAAGCGATTAAGATGGCTCCTCTTATTTTGGAGCTTCAACGTCACCCCGAGCATATCGAGTCTGTAGTATGCGTAACGGCTCAACATCGCCAAATGCTCGATCAGGTTCTGGAAGTATTTAATATTCACCCTGACTATGATCTGGATGTGATGAAGGATCGTCAGACGCTTAATGAAATTTCGATCCGTGTGCTTCAAGGTTTAGAGCCTGTATTACGTGAGGCAAAGCCGGATATTGTACTCGTTCACGGCGATACGCTGACGACTTTCCTGGCCAGCTATGCGGCCTTTATGCAACAGATCGAAGTGGGGCATGTGGAAGCGGGTTTGCGGACGTGGAACAAACTATCTCCATACCCTGAGGAAATGAACCGTCAACTTACAGGAGTGCTGTCTGATCTTCATTTTTCTCCTACATCTTTATCGTCTGGAAATTTGCGGAAGGAAAATAAACCTGAATCGCGAATATATGTAACAGGCAATACAGTGACTGACGTATTTCAGTACACAGTTCGTCAGGATTACGAGCATCCGGTGTTGGAATGGGCTAAAGGCAAGCGTATGATTCTGATGACGGCACACCGTCGGGAGTCCCAGGGGGAACCACATCGCCAAATTTTTAGTGCGGTCAAACGGATCGCGGACGAGTTTGAGGATATTGCTATTGTGTATCCCGTTCATCCAAGTCCGGCTGTGAAGGAGCCTGCATTTGAGATTTTAGGCAACCATCCGCGTATTAAGCTGATTGATCCGCTGGATGTGGTGGATTTACACAATTTTTATCCGCACACTCATCTCATTCTTACTGATTCCGGTGGTCTTCAGGAGGAAGCCCCTTCATTCGGCGTGCCTGTACTGGTACTACGCGATACGACTGAAAGACCGGAAGGCATTGAAGCAGGCACACTGGAGCTGGTGGGTACGAATGAAGAGAACGTCTACAATCGAACCAGGGCTCTTTTGACGGATTCTGCTTTATATGAGTCTATGAGTCAGGCAGCAAATCCTTATGGTGATGGACAAGCATCGGTAAGAATTGTCAATGCAATTTTGCACCATTATGGTGTTCAATCTGAACGCCCTGAAGAATTTCACACAATGTTCACAAAAGGTGTTCGCACGACATAATAATCCTTTACAAGGCAAGCATACAGTTAAACTGTACGGTTACCAAGGGATACGGCATTTTAAGATGCTTTGTTGACTGATTCTATACTTTAGGGCGCTAAAATATCTCAATTGACAAAGCATCTTATATTTAAGTAAAATGGACTGGAATTGCAGGGGTGACATGGAAAAGTGGTCAAACCTTCCAAGCAAAACAACAACCGAAATAACACCGGAAATGCCTTCAAGGCAATTGGACTGGTGAGCGCTATCGGCATTGATTTGGCGGTATGCACACTGGGTGGTTTTCTTGCCGGAAAGTGGCTTGACGCCAAACTTGGTGGCTCCGGAATTTGGATTGGCGTAAGCGTTCTCGCAGGCTTGGTTGTAGGCGCATTGAGTATTGCCCTTGTGATCGGAAAGGTATTGAGGGATAACCATGAGTGAGATGACCCGAATGCAAAAAATGTTATGGATCGTAGCGCTTTGTATTATGGCTCTGTGTTTCCTGGTCTCCGCCTTCATGCCCCAACATCGTGACATTGCTCACGGAATCATTCTGGGAACGGGAGTAAGCTGTCTTAATGTGCTGCATATGGCCTACAAAATTCGACAGGTTGCGAGTGCAGCCGCCGGTGAAGGCAAGAAGAAAAGGGTGGGCATCGGCTTTGGAGTTCGTGTAGCGACCTCTATTTTGGCGGTGGTGCTGGCGATAGAATTCCCGGCCTATTTCCATGAGATCGCTGTAATGGCAAGCCTGGTGACTGGACAGTTTCTTCTTTTAATTATAGGCATCATATTCGCGCTACAGGAAAAATGATGGCTCAACTGAGAAAGGGGTGAGAAAACATGTTGCATGAATCACCGATTATCGAATTGGGCGGGTTTAACATTGACTTGTCCGTCATTATTATGCTCTTTGTAACTTGCGCGATTGTGTTTGGACTGGCTTTTGCTGCAACACGCAATTTGTCTGTAGACAATCCAAGCAAGCTGCAAAACTTTATGGAATGGGTCGTAGAATTCGTTCAAGGACTGATTACCAGCACGATGGATTTGAAAAAAGGGAAGCCATTCCTCTCCTTGGGGATGACGCTGATCATGTTCATTTTTGTCGGAAATATGCTGGGCTTACCGTTCGGGATTGTGACCGAATTCGATAATGCGCAAAGTGCCCAAGTATTTGGACATGAAATCATTCCAGTCAAGGAAGCATTAGAACAGGCACAAGCGTCTCATCCGGGCGAATCTGCCCACGTGGGTGTCAACTGGTGGAAATCACCTACCGCAGATGCAGGGGTGTCCATTGGTCTGGCATTGATGATCTTTGTCCTGGTTCATTTCCTGGGAATCTTCCGTAACACCAAAGCATACTTCAAGCATTACATTCAGCCATTCCCTTTCTTTTTGCCAATTAACCTGATTGAGCAGTTCTCGAAACTTTTGACACATGGTATGCGTCTATTCGGTAATATTTTTGCCGGCGAGGTTTTGATTAGTGTACTGCTGAAATTGACGGCAATTGGCTTTGGAGGATGGATTGCTTCCGTATTGGGGCTGATTGTATGGCAAGGATTCAGTATCTTTGTCGGCAGTATCCAGGCGTTCGTCTTTACCATTTTGACGTTCGTGTATATTTCACAGGCAATCGATACACATGAAGAAGATCATTAGGTAATTTTCAGTTTCCGGTTTTTAGTTAAGTTCAGGAGTGCGCTTCGCTCTTAACTGCAAATACATGTACAACACAAATACACATCTCTAAGGAGGATTTTTAAAATGGGAGCTTGGGCATTAATAGCAGCAGCTATCGCAGTAGGTTTGGGTGCGCTCGGCGCAGGTATTGGTAACGGTCTGATCGTAAGTAAAACAGTTGAAGGTATCGCTCGTCAGCCTGAGGCTAAATCAACTTTGCAAACGGTAATGTTTATCGGTGTAGGTCTGGTTGAAGCCCTGCCTATTATCGGTGTCGTCCTGGCATTCATTTTCTACGCTAAGGCATAATAATTTGAAACTTGCAAGGTTTGGCGGGGAAGGCACAGCCATCCGCGCCTTCTTTGTTGCTTGGCTTAAGAGATAACTAGGACTGACGTTCACCGGAAAGGAGTGACTTCAATTGAGTTTAAATTGGACAAGTATCGTTTTTACTATAATTGCATTTTTGATCTTGTACTGGTTGCTGACCCGTTATGCATTCGGCCCTCTCTTTTCAATCATGGAGAAGCGGCGTGAGCTTGTTTTGAAGCAAATGAATGAAGCGGCACAGACGCGTGAACAGGCTGCTGCTTATGTTGAGGAGCAAAAGCAGGCTCTCCAACAGGCACGTAAAGAAGCCTACGATATTATTGAGCAGTCGAAACAAACAGGTAGCAAGCAAGCGGAGCAAATTATCGTTCAGGCCAAGGACGAAGCTGTCCGCCTGAAAGACGAAGCTGTTCGTGAGATCACAAGCGAGCGCAATAAGGCAGTTGCCGAGCTGCGCAGCGAAGTGGGCCGGGCTTCGGTACAAATCGCTTCCAAGCTGATTCAAAAAGAAATCAAGGAAGACCAAGTCCAGGGAGAGCTTGTCGACCAGTACCTTAAAGAGGTAGGAGGCAAAGCATGAGCCGGGATACGGTAGTTGCCAAACGGTATGCAAAAGCTTTGTTTGAAGTGGCGGAGCAAGAGCAAACCATTATGGAGACCGAGCAAGAGCTTCGTGCTTTTGTAGAAGCTGTCTCCGGGGATGCTGAAATCCGTAAGTTCATCAACTCTCCTAACATTACGGAAGCGGTCAAGCTTCAGGTTCTGGCTAACAGTTTTGAGGGCAAGCTGTCTGCTCCGGTGATCAACACGATTAAGCTGTTGATCCAGCGCAGCAGAGCGGATTTGTTCGAATCTCTTCTCGCCGGATACCTCGATATTCAGGAGTACAAGCTGGGACTTGCCCATGCAAAGGTGTATTCCACTTATGCGCTCAGTGAGCAGGAAAAAACAGCGGTAGCCGAGCAATTCGGAGCCCGTGAACATAAAACAATCCGTGTGGAAAACATAGTGGACCCGAGTCTGCTGGGCGGATTGAAAGTGGTTATCGGCGATACGCTATACGACGGTAGTCTGGCCGGCAAGCTGGATCGTCTTGAGAAATCCTTTAACAGACGAGTATAGAAGATAGGGGTGAACACACTTGAGTATCAAACCTGAAGAAATCAGTTCATTGATTAAAAGTCAGATTGAACAATATAAAAATGATATCGAGGTCGTTGAAGTCGGCACTGTTGTTGAAGTCGGCGACGGTATTGCCCGCGTCTACGGACTGGAAAAAGTCATGTCCGGTGAATTGGTTGAATTCGAAAACGGCGTTTTGGGCTTGGCGCTCAACGTGGAAGAAAGCAATGTCGGTGTTGTTATTCTCGGTCAATTCTCCGATATCCGTGAAGGCGGTCAAGTGAAACGTACAGGTCAGATCATGCAGGTTCCTGTAGGGGAAGCATTGATCGGACGTGTTGTTAATCCGCTGGGACAACCAGTTGACGGTAAAGGCCCGATTGCTACAACGGAATTCCGTCCGGTAGAAAGCCAAGCTCCAGGCGTTATGGCCCGTAAATCGGTACATGAGCCAATGCAGACGGGGATTAAAGCTATTGATGCAATGGTTCCGATTGGTCGCGGTCAACGCGAGCTGATCATCGGTGACCGTCAAACAGGTAAAACCTCTATTGCGATTGACGCGATTTTGAATCAAAAAGGCAGCGGCATGAAATGTATTTATGTTGCCATCGGCCAAAAGCAATCTACGGTAGCTCAAGTCGTTGAAACCTTGCGTCGTCATGGTGCTTTGGAATATACGATTGTCGTTACAGCGGCAGCTTCCGACCCATCACCATTGCTCTATATCGCACCTTACTCTGGCTGCGCTATGGGTGAGTACTTTATGTACAAAGGCGAGCACGTATTGGTTGTATACGATGACTTGACCAAACAAGCGTCAGCTTACCGGGAACTTTCCCTGTTGCTGCGTCGTCCACCGGGCCGTGAGGCATACCCAGGAGACGTTTTCTATCTGCATTCCCGCTTGCTGGAACGTGCAGCGAAGCTGAATGACGAGTTAGGCGGCGGATCGCTAACTGCGTTGCCATTCATTGAAACACAGGCTTCCGACGTATCTGCCTATATTCCAACGAACGTTATTTCCATCACAGACGGACAAATCTTCCTCGAAGCTGACTTGTTCTATGCAGGACAACGTCCGGCGATTAACGTAGGTATTTCTGTATCCCGTGTAGGTGGTTCGGCTCAGATCAAAGCGATGAAAAAGGTTGCAGGTTCCCTGCGTCTGGATCTCGCCCAATATCGTGAGCTTCAAGCGTTCTCCCAATTCGGTTCCGATTTGGACAAGTCCACCAAAGCTCGTCTGGATCGCGGCGCGCGTATGATGGAGATTTTGAAACAGGGTGTTAACCAGCCTCTGGCTGTAGAACAACAGGTTGTGAGCTTGTACACTGCGGTAAAAGGCTTCCTGGATGATATTCCTGTAGCAGACGTGAAACGTTTTGAGAAAGACTTCCTTTCTTATATGGAGTCTGATCATCAAGATATTCTTCAATCTATTCGTGATACAAAAGACTTGGTTCCTGATAACGATGCGGCTCTCAAAGCAGCTATCGAGAAATTCAAAAAATCATTTGCCACGTCGGTTTAATACATTGGAATTTGCCAGTTTATGACGAGAAGTGTCCTAAGGAAGCGTGCCCTCCGGGCTGTGGCTTCCTTGGCATGTTTTATACTCAATAACAGGCCCTTTATGATTAGTCCGGCTGGACTGTCCTTCATCATGGACGGCCGGATATCCAGAACCGGTTTACGAAGTTAGCTTTGGCTTTGCCAAAGCTAAGTGAATGCTTACGAAGTAGCTTTGGCTTTGCCAAAGCTTGAAGGTGGTGAAATCATGGCAAAAGGTATGCGCGAGATTAAACGTCAGATCAAAAGTGTGCAGAGTACGAAGCAGATTACGAAAGCGATGGAGATGGTAGCTGCATCCAAGCTTAGAAAAGCTCAGGAGAAGGCTGAGGCGGCTCGTCCTTATTCGGAAAAGCTTAGGGAAGTTGTGACCAGTATTGCTGCGGGGTCAAACAACGTTAAGCACCCGATGCTGGAATCGCGTCCGGTCAAAAAGACGGCATATCTCATCATTACATCTGATCGTGGTCTGGCTGGTGGTTATAATGCCAACATTTTGCGGCAGGTTACACAGACAATTGCGGAACGTCACCGTTCACAGGATGAATTTACAATTTTCATTATTGGACGAAAAGGACGGGACTATTTCAGACGCCGCGAGTTTCCTATTGCCGAGTCGGTAACAGATCTGTCGGATACACCTGCTTTTGCAGATATCAAGACGATTGCCAACAAAGCTGTGCAGGGTTTTGAGCTCAAAGAATTTGATGAGCTGTATCTATGCTATAACCGCTTTGTTAATGCATTGACTCAGATTCCAACCGTTGACCGTCTGTTGCCTATGGCGACGCCGGATTCGGCTACAGCATCATCCTCGATTAACTATGAGTATGAGCCGTCACCGGAAGGAGTGCTGGAAGTGCTGTTGCCGCGATACGCGGAAACACTCATCTATGGTGCTTTGCTGAACGGTAAGGCGAGTGAACTGGGAGCGAAAATGACAGCAATGGGATCTGCCACTAAAAATGCTACGAAGCTGATTGGTGAGCTGTCGCTAACCTATAACCGTGCTCGTCAAGCGGCTATTACCCAGGAAATTACGGAAATCGTGGCAGGGGCAAGTGCCCAGTCTTAATGGGCTTTTTTTGCGGACTGCTGTATAACTGGTCCTATACTAATATGATAATTTGCGGGCGCAAAACAAATCGTGTAGTTCGGATTTGCGGCTGTGCAAGCTTGTAGGAGGGAAACCAAAAGATGAACAAAGGACGCGTAGTGAGCATCATGGGTCCGGTTGTCGACGTTGAGTTTGAACGCGGACAGCTTCCGGAAATCCTGAATGCCATTCATATTGGGACTGTGCTGGAGAACGGAGTCAAAGTTGACCTGACGCTCGAAGCATCGAAACACCTTGGTGACAACCGTGTGCGTTGTATTGCCATGTCTTCCACAGATGGTCTGGTTCGTGGAGTTGAAGCAATCGATCAGGGAGCACCTATTTCGGTACCTGTCGGTGAAGCAACTCTGGGACGCGTATTTAACGTACTTGGAACGCCAATTGATAATGGTACTGATTTGAGTGAAGCAGCTAGAAATCCGATTCACCGTCAGGCTCCTGCCTTCGATGAATTGACAACTCAAGCAGAAATGCTCGAAACCGGCATTAAAGTTATCGACCTGCTGGCTCCGTACGCCAAAGGTGGTAAAGTCGGATTGTTTGGTGGTGCCGGTGTAGGTAAGACCGTAACGATTCAGGAATTGATTAACAATATCGCTCAGGAACATGGTGGTATTTCTGTATTTGCGGGTGTTGGTGAACGCACACGTGAAGGAAATGACTTGTACCATGAAATGAGAGATTCTGGCGTTATCAACAAAACAGCGATGGTGTTCGGACAAATGAACGAGCCTCCAGGCGCGCGCTTGCGTGTTGCCCTTACGGGTCTGACGATGGCGGAGTATTTCCGTGATCAGGAAGGCCGTGACGTGTTGCTCTTTATTGATAACATCTTCCGCTTTACCCAAGCTGGTTCCGAGGTTTCCGCCCTCTTGGGACGTATGCCTTCGGCAGTAGGTTACCAGCCTACGCTGGCAACTGAGATGGGTCAATTGCAGGAACGGATTACTTCTACTAAAAAAGGTTCTGTTACTTCCATTCAGGCGATCTATGTACCTGCGGATGATTATACTGACCCGGCTCCTGCTACAACGTTTGCCCATTTGGATGCAACGACAAATCTGGAGCGTAAAATTTCCGAAATGGGTATCTACCCAGCGGTTGATCCACTCGCGTCGAGTTCCCGGATTTTGTCTCCGGAAGTTGTGGGTGAAGAGCATTATAATGTAGCCCAAGGTGTAAAACAAATTTTGGCCCGTTATAACGAGCTTCAGGATATCATTGCTATCTTGGGTATGGACGAGCTGAGTGAAGAAGATAAAATGCTGGTAGCCCGTGCGCGCAAAATCCAGCGTTTCTTGTCCCAACCTTTCCACGTTGCCGAAGCGTTCAACGGCTTCCCGGGTAAATATGTGCCGGTTAAAGAAACTGTACGAAGCTTCAAAGAAATTCTGGAAGGCAAGTATGATCATCTTCCAGAAGCGGCTTTCCTTTTTGTAGGAGCCATCGAAGAAGCGGTAGAAAAAGCCAAAACGCTGTAAGCATACAGGCGAAGAGTAGCCGAGCCTTACGAAGTGAGCTGTCTGCGGGCAGCTTTCAGGAGGGATTCAAGTGAGCACGTATTTGTTGGAGATTGTGACGCCGGAGCGCTTGGTCTTTGCAGAACAGGTAAACAGCATCAGTGTTCGCGGCTCGGAAGGCGATCTCGGGATTTTACCCGGACACCTTCCCTTGGTCACTCCCTTGAAGATTGCGCCGGTACGTATTAAAACTGGCGGTCAGACAGAAGTGATTGCAGTCAATGGGGGCTTTGTTGAAGTCCGCAAGGATAAAGTGGTCATTTTGGCTGAAAGTGCGGAGCGTTCCGAGGATATTGATGTGGAGCGTGCCCGTGCGGCAAGGGAGCGGGCAGAGCTGCGGCTCCAGAGCAAGCAGGAGAAAGTAGACCATCATCGGGCGGAGGTAGCCCTGCAACGGGCACTTAACCGTCTGAATGCAACAAGCATCAGAACCAATAAGAATTAATATTGGGTTTTAACTGGATTGTAAAAGGGTTCGGCATGGTATACGGATGGAATGACTGGGAAACCACTTCATAATTTCTGCCAAATGATGTTCCGGCAGAAGAAGAGGAGGTAGCCTTTTCCTTCCTTCGATCACTGTGATCGAGCCCTTTTTTTAGATATGATTTCCAAAAATACAGTCCTATTTCTTGCTTAATAGCTAGGTACATAGTACCTTTTAAATTCACGAAACAGAAGAAAATGTTCGTATTTTGTCGAAATAATTGTCCTGAAAATAGAATTAGCACTGGCATATTAGGCGTTCGCCGAGTATTATAAAGAAGTCTGTGACGCAAGTGGGAGGGATTACGGATGAACGGGAAGCAGCAATTGGCTGAACAGTTAAGTCAATCGGCGAGTATGACCGCGCTGGTCTCCATGATCGTGTCGCTCATTTGTATAGCGTTAGCTTGGTGGGCTTTACAAAGCTTAAAGCTGGATTTGTTCATCAGGCATCCAAAGGGACCACAGGGCAGATTGCTGCACTTGTTTCTTGCCATTATTTTGGGACAACTGGTGTCCGGGTTTCTGTTAAGCTATATCTCATGGAGCCAGATGCTGTAGAATGTGTTTTAACATGAAGAGGGCGGGTTATATGACTTTATGGCTGTGTATCTGCGGGAATTGTCGAATAACATCGTGCCATATTGTCAACAATGGTAAACAAAAGAACTATACGTGTATAGCTGGTTGAGCAGGCTAGAAGCACAATAGTCGTCATGTGTAAAAAACGCTTGTATACTTGATTTAATCAGTGTTATGATGGCAGTTAGGGTATTAGTAAATTCTTGTTTTTTTATGTAATGAAAAAGCAAGGCATGAAAATAGCGGAAAATGTTCTTTTTTTCCATGATGGAAAAGGGAAATGACGCGCGGAGGGAACCATAGATGAGCAAATTTATCGTCCGCGGTGGCAACAGATTGACCGGGAGTGTCAAAGTCAGCGGAGCCAAAAACTCAGTTCTGCCGATCATCGCCGCTTCTCTTTTAGGAGAAGAAGGAGAAAGTGTTATCATTGATGCACCTCCTCTAGACGATGTGATGACCATTAACAAAGTGCTGGAGTCCTTAGGAGCAGGCGTTACATACCAAGACGAGGTCATTCGTGTTGACGCGCGGAAGATAATTTCCTGTGAAGCCCCTTACGAGTGGGTTAGGAAAATGCGTGCATCGTTTTTGGTTATGGGGCCGTTGCTTACACGTTTGGGACACACAAGAATTTCGCTTCCGGGCGGATGTGCAATTGGTACGCGACCGATTGATCAGCATTTGAAGGGTTTTGAAGCATTGGGCGCCGAGATTAGTCTGGGCCAAGGATTTATTGAAGCTAAAAGTAACGGACGTCTGCGTGGAGCCAAAGTTTATTTGGATGTAGCCAGCGTAGGTGCGACCGAAAATATTATGATGGCCGCTACTCTAGCGGAGGGCATTACCACCATTGAAAATGCTGCCAAGGAACCTGAGATCGTCGATCTTGCGAATTTCCTGAACGGTATGGGTGCCAAGGTGCGCGGTGCAGGTACAGGCGTTATTCGCATTGAAGGCGTTGAAAAGCTGCATGGTGTGAAGCATACGGTCATTCCCGACCGGGTAGAAGCAGGTACTTACATGGTTGCTGCTGCGATCACAGGCGGGAACGTATATGTAGAAGGCGCGATATCGGACCATTTGGGACCGGTTATCTCCAAGATGGAAGAAATGGGTGTAACCATTCAACCGGATGAAAATGGAATTCGCGTAATTTCGGATAAACCGTTAAAGGCCGTTGACGTTAAAACGTTGCCTTATCCTGGTTTCCCTACGGATATGCAGTCTCAGATGATGGCACTTCAACTTGCCGCTGAGGGAACCAGCATTATCACGGAAACCGTATTTGAAAATCGTTTTATGCATGTGGATGAATTTCATCTGATGAATGCGGAGATTAAAGTTGAAGGCCGTTCTGCTATTGTAACCGGCAATGCTAAATTGACGGGTGCAAAAGTAACCTCAACAGATCTGCGTGCAGGTGCTGCCTTGATTCTGACTGGACTGATTGCGGAAGGTACAACGGAGGTATCCGGTGTACATCACATCGACCGTGGTTATGTTCATCTGGCTGAGAAGCTGACCGGGTTAGGGGCGGACATTTACAGAGTAACGGTAGAAGAGCCCAAGCTGGGTGCTTCCAGTGCTGAGCGCGTCATACCAGAACCGGCATCAGGGAATCTGTTCAAGATTCAGCCTTCCCTGGCCTAAGCTTTAGCGTATATAGCCTCATGCGGCTAATACATGTTGTAATATTTACGAATAAGTGAGAAACCAAGTCCATTATGGACTTGGTTTTTTATGTTTTCAGCCTGTCTTTTTCATTCTTTCAGTTCTCTTAAAAGGGTTCTATCAAAGTGGACGACCTCATATGATTGAAAATATCTGCTGGAGCGTATCGTTGCTTCCAGCCGGACTCTAACCCTTTGATGGAGGTTTCAGCTTATGAAAGATTCACAGGTTCGTATTCGTATACCCATTCATCATGCCAAGGAACATCGCCGGGTTTCACCTGCGGGAGACAGCCACGGCTCTATAGCTGTTGCACAGGCAGGGCGTCCTGTGCAACAGCAGTCCGTTCCTCCGGGCGCGTCAGCTCCTGACAGAGTGACCCTCACCGCCCGGCGTACGGCGGCGGTCACTCCCGCGCAGCGCCCTATCCCGGCGTCGTCGCTCGCCCCCGGGGCAGCCACGACCCGCGACGCACGCGGCAGCCAGCCGTCCGTGCCGCTGCCGTATCTGCGGCCTGCCACCGGGCATGTACCGCGCTGGGGCAGCCACCGCCCGTGGCTGCCCGCCGCCGCTATGGCGGGCCTGCTTGCGCTAGCGCTGATGGTGCCCGCACTAATGGCGTGGCCACGCCACACGGCGCAGCCGTTGCCGCCTGGCAACCGCACGGCTACGCCAGCGGTTGCGAAGGGCGAGGCGCCCGTTACACGACTGCCGGGCGTCCCACCCATGCCTGCAGTGCCCGCCGCGCCAGCGCGTAGCGTACCAGCGGCGGCAGAGCCGGACGTGCGGGTATACGTCACGTCCACTGGTCGCACGGAGACGCTGCCGCTGGAGCAATACATTGTCGGCGTAGTAGCCGCCGAAATGCCGCCCAGCTTTGAGGGCGAGGCGTTGAAGGCGCAGGCCATTGCTGCGCGTACCTTCATTGCCCGCCGTTTGCTGGCTGATGACACCAGCGGCGCTCCGGCGGGGGCGGATGTGACCGATACGGTTAAGCACCAAGCCTACATTTCCAAAGCCAAACTTGATAGAGAGTGGGGGCATGCTGGCAAATCCGCAGAACTGGCCAAAATCCAGCAGGCCGTACGCGATACCAAGGATACGGTCATGGTGTATGAGGGCAAGCCGATTACCGCTTCCTTTTTTTCTACCAGTAACGGTTATACTGAAAATTCAGAGGATGTGTGGGCCAAGGCTGTGCCCTATTTACGTAGTGTGTCAAGTCCGTGGGACAAGCAGCTTGCGCCCGGTTATACAGAAACCGTCACGCTGAGCCGTCAGACTGTGTTTAATAGATTGGGTTTGAGCCGTACGGCGATGGCCGCTTCTGCCGGAGGAGGGAGTATACCGGAAATTCGGATACTTTCCAAGACAAAGGGACATCGGATCAAGCAGATCGAAGTAGGAGGCACTATTTTTACAGGACCGGAAATCCGAAACAAGTTGGGATTGCGTTCTGCTGAATTTACGTGGAAGGCGGAAGGGGATCGGATCGCCATTACAACCTATGGATACGGACATGGTGTTGGTATGAGCCAATGGGGAGCTAACGGAATGGCCAAGGAAGGACATACCGCCACTCAAATTCTCCTTCACTATTATACGGGTGTTTCCTTTGCCCAAGCTTCTCGTATTCTAAGTTAGTAAATTTTTCAAAACTTTGAAGTATAAAAGAGTTGCACCCGGTAACACTGGTTACTGAGGTGATGAGCAAATGAGTGAACAAAATAAAAACCAGAACCAAAATCATGAAGAAACACCCAAAACCTTTCAGGGTGGAAGGGCTTCACGGCCGTCTTCGTGGAAAAAGCTGTTGTCCAAAAGGTGGGCATACCCGGCAGCCTACATTGCCGCAGCAGCCATTATACTAACTCTAGTGTGGGTCTATCAGGATGCCAGCCAGAAGTCTTTCAAACCTGACCCAACTAATTCATCGGTACAGAATACAACAACGATCAATACCGATGTTACCGGACAACAGCCTGAAAGTATGGAAGTCGTTGCCCAGTCGGAAAATCTCGCATGGCCGGTAGCAGATGCTGCCGCAGTACAGGTCGTAAAGCCATTCTTTGACGAAAACGCGACTGCTGACGAACAGGCGGCTGCGATGGTAGAGTACGATAAAACCTTTACCGCCAACACCGGGATTGATCTTTCCCGCGCCGATGATCAAACATTCGAAGTGAGAGCTGCCCTCAGTGGTAAAGTGACTCGTGTGGAACAACACCCGCTGGTAGGCAATGTGGTGGAAATTACGCATGATAATAATCTCAGAACCGTGTACCAAAGCTTGAACGATCTGAAAGTAAAAGAAGGCGATCAAGTAAAACAGAACGATGTCATCGCTTCGGCGGGTCGTAATGAACTTGAAAAGGATTTGAAAACACATCTGCATTTTGAAGTGTATCAGGATGCCAAGCCAGTGAATCCAACCGGTCTGCTTCCTAAAAAATAAATTCAGCCATAGCTTTTCATGTAAAGTGGGGGATCATCATCCCTCGCTTTTTTCTTGTGCTTTTGTAGTTCATCGGGTCAACATCAGTTGCTTTTGCCAAATAAATAGGCCTTCCGAAGCATGTCTTCCCGCCAAACCGCGAATATATAGGCACACTCCTCATATAATGTACCAAACTATCCACAGTAGGGAGGCGGGAGCGTGCACGATTACATCAAGGAACGGACCATCAAAATCGGTCGCTGTATCGTGGAAACAAGGAATACGGTCCGTACGATTGCCAAGGAATTTGGTGTCTCCAAGAGCACGGTGCATAAAGATCTGACCGAACGGCTGCCTGAAATCAACCCGGACCTTGCAGATCAGGTGAAGCACATTCTCGAATACCATAAATCCATCCGCCATCTGCGGGGAGGGGAAGCGACGAAAATCAAGTACAAAAAAACGAGCGGCAAAAGAAGGGAGATCCTCGTTTCAGGCAAGTCCTAAAAATATATAGTGAATTGGCTGGCAAAGCCATTGAATCAACCCCCTGAAGTATGATATGTTAAAAGATGGTACAAGATCGAAAAATGACATGTAACCGTAGGTTTATACATATATTTGCCGCTTCTTGTCGAATCTCAGCTTTTTAAAATATCACTTTGGGGGCCTTCTTAATATGTTCAGTAATGATATCGGTATCGACCTCGGTACGGCCAACGTGCTTATCCACGTCAAAGGGAAGGGGGTTGTTCTTGACGAACCTTCCGTTGTTGCAATAGAAAGCGATACAAAAAGAGTTCTGGCTGTCGGAGAGGAAGCGCGCCGTATGGTTGGACGTACTCCTGGTAATATCATAGCCATCCGTCCACTACGCGACGGTGTCATCGCCGATTTTGAAGTGACCGAAGCGATGCTAAAATATTTTATCAATCGGGTAGGGGGAAAAAGCTGGTATAGCCACCCTCGTATTCTGATTTGTGCGCCGACGAACATTACCTCAGTGGAACAAAAAGCGATTCGTGAAGCGGCGGAGCGTAGCGGGGCCAAAGAAGTATTTTTGGAGGAAGAGCCAAAAGCAGCTGCCATCGGGGCAGGAATGGATATTTTTGAGCCTAGTGGCAATATGGTGGTGGATATTGGTGGTGGAACAACAGACGTTGCGGTCCTCTCTATGGGGGATGTAGTAACGGCTTCTTCCATTAAAATGGCAGGAGACAAGTTTGATTCCGCCATCATGAAATATGTGAAAACAAAGTACAAGCTTTTGATCGGGGAACGTACGGCGGAAGATATTAAAATCGCCATCGGTACCGTGCATCCGAGCGGACGACAGGCAGAAATGGACATCCGGGGGCGGGATATGGTATCCGGATTGCCTAAAACGTTAAGTATTTCTGCGGCTGAAGTTCAGGATGCGCTCAGAGACCCTGTATCAGCGATTGTGGCTGCGGCCAAGTTTGTATTGGAGCAGACCCCACCGGAACTGTCAGCAGACATCATTGATCGTGGTGTTATTTTGACTGGCGGCGGCGCGTTGCTAAGCGGTTTGGACGAGTTGCTTGCCGAGGAACTGCGTGTTCCGGTACTTGTTGCTGAAGATCCGATGCATTGTGTCGTCAAGGGCACAGGAATTATGCTGGATAATTTGGATCATGTCGTTAAGAAAAAGTTCTAATCTGCCGATAGTGATTATAAGAGACTCGTATACGGTCAGGCAGGCTATCTAGGTTTTGGCTTCCATGCCTCCGTACGAGCAGATGTTTGACCAGGAGAGTACAGGATTGGGGTGCACGATACATGTTGAGAGGTTTATATACTGCCGCCGCCGGAATGACAACGCAACAACGACGCCATGACACCGTGACGCAAAATATTGCCAATATGAACACACCGGGATACAAGCAGGAAAATAGTGTTCAGCGTTCTTTTCCCGAAATGCTTATTTCGATGACCGGGGGCAATCCAAATAACCCGGACCGTACGGTCGGCAAGCTCAATACTGGCGTTTTTGCTGAGGAAAGCCTCTCCCCTTACATTCAGGGGGCATTAAAGGATAGCGGACAAGCTACGGATTTCGCAATACAGTCCAATATTAACGTGAACGACCCGGCAACCGGTCAGCCCATGGCTTTTGATCAGGCGGGGAAATTCATCAATGCTAACGGTGAAGTCACCTATCGTCCGGAAGCATTTTTTACGGTTCGGGACAGCAATGGTAATGTACGCTATACACGTGATGGGCATTTTCAGGTAAATGGAACGGGAGCGTTGCTCTCGTCAACTGGTTCAGCAGTGCTGGATACGAATGGCAACCCGATTCGATTGACGGGGGCTGTTTCAGCGCTTAAAGTAAATGAGCAGGGCGAATTGGTGGACAAAGCCTCTAATCAGACGTTGGGAACGACGCTTGGAATCAGTGTCATTGACCGTCCATACCAGCTCGTTCGTGAAGGTAACGGGAATTTTCGTCTGAATGATACGGACGGTGCTACGGCCAGAACGATGACTGCGAATGATGTGGTATCTGTTCGTCAAGGCTATCTGGAAGTATCCAATGTGGACGCTTCGCAGTCGATGGTGGATATGATGGCTGCGTTAAGAGCGTATGAAGCGAATCAGAAGGTCATTCAATTTTATGATAAAAGCTTGGACAAGGCCGTGAATGAAGTAGGCCGTGTATAACAGGGGGTAAGTGATGAACAACTCCATGATCGGCGCAATGGTGTCTATGGCCAGTGTGCAGCAGCGCTTGGATTTGATTGCCGATAATATCGCCAATGTCAATACGGTTGGTTATAAGAGTAAACAGGGTTCTTTTGAAGATGTGCTGGCTAATGTGCAGCAGCAGCCTTCGACGTATCTCCAAAATGGACGGGCTATGCCGCTCGGCTATAATTTGGGCTACGGTGTGAAATTAGCTTCGGCTATGAAAAATATGGAGCAGGGACCGCTTAAAGAGACGGGGCTTCCTACAGATCTGGCGATCCAGGGCAATGCCATGTTCGAAGTTCAGGGAAATGGACAGAAGGCTTGGACACGTGACGGCAGCTTTCATTTTGTTCCAGATCCGAATGACGGCAAAACGATGTTGCTGACAACTGCTGAAGGCTATCAAGTGCTGGATAACAATGATGTTCCTGTAACTGCTCCGTCGGGCTCCAAGGTAGCGATTAACCCGGACGGTGAATTGCTCATTCGCCCGGACGGAACGGGAAATCCCATAGTTGGTCAGCGGATCAAACTGATGGATGTGCAACGTCCAGAAGGATTGGAACAGCGGGACGATAACCTGTTCGTGTTAGCATATGGTGTGACAGAAGCGAATGTATTTGGTGCAGCAGGTGTAGCGGGCGCTGTTCCAGCGGACGTATCTGTACGTTCCGGCTATTTGGAACAGTCTAATGTGGATTTAGCGGGTGAAATGACGGACATGATGCAAGTTCAGCGAATGTATCAATTGGCAGCACGGGCGCTGACTTCTAGCGATACAATGTTGAATCTGGCTAACAATCTGAGGGCATAGGGATTTGGTGATGAAGGAAGAACAACCCAATTCCCGTCCGGTGCCTGAAAAGGCGAAGTCCCGCTGGCGTACCGCCCGTTATTTCATAATCCCATTGCTGCTCCTATTCTCGCTGTTGGGTGGTTTGATTGCAGGATATGTGATCGTAGGCAAGCAAGGACTGGCAGGCGTATTTGAATGGAAAACCTGGCAGCACGTCATTGACCTTATATTTGCGCCTTGAGTTTACTTTAAAAGAGTGGGGCGGGGAGAAGGTTGCTCCGCAAATGATTTGATCTTACGATCGCTGTTGCAACGGGATTTTCTTATTTTATAAGTTATTCAGATGTGAAAATCCCGTTGCAAAGGCGAACGCTGACGCTTCTCCAGATTCAAATCCTTCGCTCCGCTGGCTACCCGCCATCGACCCTACTCTTGTTAAGGTAAATCAACCCGCAATTTGTGTGGGTAGTATATAAAAACAACAAAACCCTGTGCCAGCGGCGCAGGGTTTTGTTATGCCCAAACGTAACTGGCCCAACGCAGCACGGCGTTGGAGGGCCAATGAAGGCCATCGCAGGGGCCTTCGGTGTTGTTTCGCCCTTCACGCCAAGCGAGTATTAATGAAGCGAGGCTTTATTTTTGAGCCAAAAGTAACTTGGCGGAGGGGATGGAATCGTTCTGAAGAAGCGTCAGCGTTCGCCTTTAACCCCGGATTTTACCCTTTAAATCTCCTGTACAATGAAAAAATCCGGGGTTAACAGCGATCGGAAGAATGATCAATCCCCATAGCCCTCTCCCCCTTGACTCAAATTGAAGCTCTGCTTCACCCCATAATAGGAGCACCCAATATGGTACTTCCGCGTAATTTTCTTTTTACATCTGATAACTGTATAATGATGGGGAAGTTTAAACACTGCGGGGTAAGACTAAGCACGGGCAAAAGGGCCTCTTCGCGCCTCTGGTTGCATAACCGGCGGAAAAAGCCCCTTATCTCAACCTTCACTTCTGCAGTAGGTGAAGGATATCTAACATTGTTACCGATTTGAGCTGTTTTTATGCAGCGCAGGCGGGGTAATATTATGCTTGCAGCGGCTCTATTTTGTTAAGGGCCTGAACCCTGCAAGCGGGAGGAGTTATTAAATTAAATGGACAAATTGCAATTGGATGTTAATCAAATTCAGGAGATTATCCCGCATCGGCCGCCGTTTTTGTTGGTGGACCGCATTATTGAGCTGGAGGAAGGGAAAAGAGCAGTAGGTATTAAGAATGTCACGATGAGTGAGCCTCATTTCATTGGACATTTTCCGGGTTATCCCGTGATGCCGGGTGTGCTGATTACCGAAGCTTTGGCTCAGGTAGGGGCATTCGCACTGCTGCATCTGGAAAGCAATCGCGGCAAAATTGGTTTCTTGGCAGGGCTGGATGGCTTCCGTTTCCGTGGACAGGTGGTTCCTGGGGATACGCTGACGCTTGAAGTGGAGATTACCCGTTCCAAAGGCTCATTTGGTAAAGGGAAAGCTACAGCCAAAGTAGGCGAGACGGTAGTAGCCGAGGGCGAAATTATGTTTGCCTTGTCTGACCCTGCTCAATAAGTAAGCTCTAGAGACATAAGCACGACGTCTGAACCGAGTGCATGTGTACATAGAAATCCTGTTGACCAACCAAAAATGGAGAGGGGAAATTGGCATGACGCAGTTGAGTAAAAAAGCACTGGAAAGCATTGAAAGCTGGCTGCAAGACCCTTATATTGATGAAGAAACCAAACAGGAGTTGCGCGCATTGGAAGGCAACGAGCAGGAGTTGGAGGATCGCTTTTACAAAGAGCTTGAATTCGGCACAGGTGGTCTGCGCGGAGTGATCGGGGCGGGAAGCAACCGGATGAATCGTTACGTCATTGGACGTGCGACTCAGGGACTGGCTCGTTATATTTTGGAGCAGCATGCGGGGAAAGAAGGGAAGCCTTCGGTTGTAATCGCGCATGACTCGCGTCATTTCTCGCCAGAGTTTGCTTTGGATGCGGCTTTGGTACTGGCAGGCAACGGCATCGTTGCCAAGCTGTTCCCTTCCTTGCGACCAACGCCACAGCTTTCTTTCAGCGTACGTCATTTGAAAGCCAGTGGTGGGATTGTTGTAACAGCAAGCCATAATCCTCCTGAATATAATGGATACAAGGTATACAACGATGAAGGCGGTCAGCTTGTTCCTGATCAGGCTGAGCAGGTGATTGGTTATATCCATGAGGTTCCTTCTTTTGCTGATATTCACCGTCTGACACGTGAAGAAGCAGAGGCCCAGGGCCTGCTGGTTTGGCTCGGAGAGCAAGAAGATGAAGCGTTTGTGGATACGGTAGCCAGTGTGAGTGTTAATCGTGAGCTGATTGCAGCCGGACCAGGCAAAAACTTCAAGGTTGTGTTTACACCTCTCCATGGCTCAGGCAACGTACCGATTCGTCGCGTATTGGAGAAAATCGGTTTTGAGCAGGTACATATTGTGCCTGAGCAAGAACAGCCGGATGCTGAATTTTCTACTGTCAAATCACCCAACCCGGAAGAACGTGATGCCTTCAAGCTGGCTATTGCACTGGGTGAAAAAATTGGTGCGGACCTGTTGATCGGTACAGACCCTGATGCGGATCGCATGGGAGCAGTTGTGAAAAACCGTGACGGCGAGTATGTGGTATTGTCCGGTAATCAGTCTGGCGCGATCATGGTCTACTACTTGTTGAACCAGCTAAAAGAAACGGGTAAGCTTCCAAATAATGGAGCTGTCATTAAAACCATCGTAACGAGTGAAATGGGCGCAGTGATTGCTGAGCATTTTGGAGCAACGGTATTCAACACGCTTACGGGCTTTAAGTACATTGGTGAGAAAATGAATCAGTTCGACCAAACGGGTGATTATACCTACCTGTTTGGCTATGAGGAAAGCTACGGCTACCTGGCAGGCAATTATGCCCGTGACAAGGATGCGGTCTTGGCGGCTATGCTGATCGCTGAAGCAGCTGCTTATTACAGCACCCAAGGCAAGACGCTGTATGATGTTTTACAGGAGCTGTACGAGCAGTTTGGTTACTTCCTGGAGAAGCTGGAGTCCCGCACGCTCAAGGGCAAGGATGGAGTGGCGCAGATTCAGGGCAAAATGACGGATTGGCGCACTACTCCGCCTCTGGAAATTGCAGGTGTGAAGGTGGAAAAAGTGCTGGATTACTCACAGGGTTTGGACGGACTTCCACAAGAGAATGTGCTTAAATTCTTACTGGAAGACGGCTCGTGGTTCTGCTTGCGTCCTTCCGGTACTGAGCCTAAAATTAAAGTGTACTTTGCGGTACGCGGTGCCTCACTGGCAGATGCCGAGCAAAGAATCAGCCGTCTGGTGGAGGCTGTTATGGCACGCGTAGACGCTTGAGACAAATCCATTTATAATAGAATAGGATTAAGGTAATTGGATACGAATTAAGAAATCGGTGACCTCTCACGGCAAAGGGCAGTACGCCGTGGGGGTCATTTCTGTGTTGCAGAATAATCTGGAAGAGGCTTTGGGAAAATAAGCTTATTCCGGCAACGGAGGATTTTGCAAAATCCAATGAGTGGCCTACCAAGGACTGAGCAAGGGCAAGGTGGGCAGCATTGAATTTTGCAAAATCCCGAATATTAAGGAGGTTCTTTGGTGTATCAGAAATGGCAGTATTGGAATACGGCTTCTCGAAAATGGTTATGGATTCTGGTTGCACTTGGCTTGCTGGCTTCCATACCTGTAATTGCCGATCGTGTGAAGACAGAATCATCAAGTAAAAAAGTAGAGATCGTATTCGACTATCGGGATTTGACGGAGGCAGCTTCGTATCAGGCTCACCCGCAGGATTATCTGAATGAGCAGCTCGATCGCTTAAAGCAGGCCGGTGTGAACAGTATGGCAATGTATGAAAGCACACTGGATGATTTCCGTAAAGCAGGCCATGTTGTGACCTATACGACTCAGAACATTGCTGATATGGAAAAACGGGTATCACCCGTAAACGAGAATTTTACGTACGTTGTTTTCACTGATCAGGAAAACGCTGCGGCTTTGAAGCCGTTAATTGAACGTACTTTTACCAGCTTGGACATTAACGTCAAACCATGGACTTATCAGGGCCATGAAGGGCTCATTGTAGAAACTTCTCCAGAGGATGCGTATCTCAAGCCCATGCAGCCTGATCCGATTGCTATGAAACAGCTTCGGAATAAAGGATTTTTTATCGTTCCACGGATGAGCGACAGCCTTCCTTACAATCAGGAATTGACGGAAGAGACGTTGGCCTCCTTTCAGGAGAATGGCGTAAAACGCATTTTGTTTGAAGGAGATTCTGTTAAAGGTTTTACAGATAATGAGAAAAAGCACAGCTTGGCGGCATTTGCTGAATTGCTTAACAAATACAATATCGGTCTGGCCGCTATTGAAAACCTGAAAAAACCGCAGGCAGGCTTCAACAAGCTGGCTTACGATATAAAATATAACGTTGTGCGCCTGTACTCACTGAGCGACAAAGATTCAACGCTTGATGTGGAGACGTTGGCTGATCGTTTTGCATTGGCGACCAAGGACCGCAACATTCGCATGCTGTATCTTAATACAGCTCCGACCCGCAGTGTGGCTGAGGCCAAAGTGAAGGATTCTGTAGACAACTTGATCCATAGTTTGGACAAACCCGGCAATGCAGTTCAACGGATGGAGAAAAAGGGATTTGAGCTTGGACAGGCTGAACCGTTTAAAGTGGTTGATTCATCCTACCAACGTTACCTAAAACTGGTCGTTGTTCTGGGGGTACTGGCTTTCTTCTCCATTATGGTGTCGTATTTTGTCCCGGCATTGACCTTGTTAGCCTTTGGATTGGGACTGGTTGGCTCAGCAGGTCTTTACGTCCTGAACTCCAGCTTGATGGAGCAGGGCCTGGCACTGCTCGCAGCGATTAGCGGACCCACGGTTGCAATGGTCATTGCTGTGCGTACGATTAGAATCAAACGTGAACAGGAGCCTGAGCTTTCAGTAGGTCATCGTCTCGTTCAAACACTTGTACTGTACGTTCAGACTGCAGTCTTGTCCTTGGCTGCTGTACCGTTTGTTATTGCACTGTTGAACAGTATTGCGTACAGTCTTGTGCTGAACCAATTTAGAGGCGTAAGCTTGCTTCACATTTTGCCGATTTTTTTGGCGGCGATATATATTTTCTTTTATCGTGGCGTTTCTATACGCGAAGAAATTTCAAAACTGCTGCGCACACCGATTACCGTACTGTGGATTATCGTACTGGCTGTGATCGGAGCCGCAGGAGTATACTATTTGAGCCGTACCGGAAATGCGGGTACTGTATCGAACACAGAGCTGGTTTTCCGGAATTTCCTTGAGAATGCATTTGGTGTACGTCCGCGTAATAAGGAATTCTTGATGGCACATCCACTGTTTATTGCTGGTGCGTTTCTGGCGTTGAAATATCGCAAAGCGATCTATTTGCTGATTATCGCTGCTATTGGTCAGGCCTCTATGGTCGATACCTTTGCTCATATTCATTCTCCAGCCGCACTCTCGTTTAGTCGTGGGCTGTTAGGATTGGGATTGGGTCTGATTCTGGGAATTATCGCAATTGTCGTGTGGCAAGTGCTGGAAGGATGTTGGAAGAAATGGTCACCACAGCTCAAACGATAATAATCTCGGGTTATTACGGCTTTCACAATAGTGGAGACGAGGCAGTGCTCAAGTCGATTTTGACAGCATTAGAGGAGGAAAGCCGTCAGGCGGGGATTACGGTTAAACCTGTTGTACTGTCTTCGGACCCCGATTGGACACAGAAGATGTACGGAGTAGAAGCCGTACCGCGTATGAGTCTGGGAGAAGTTCAGAGAGCGATTAAAAACAGTGACGGGTTAATCAGCGGTGGCGGAAGTTTGCTTCAGGATGCAACCAGTCCCAAAAGCATTCCTTATTACCTAGCGATTCTCAAACTGGCCCAATGGGCCGGAAAGCCGACGTTTGTGTATGCTCAAGGTATCGGCCCGGTGCAACGGAAGATATTTTATCCTATGATCCGGTCGGTGTTTCAGCGTTGCGAATATGTATCTGTAAGAGATGAACAGTCTGCGGCGCTACTGGGCACCATGAAATTAAAACGTCCTGTTGTTGAGGTCGTTCCCGATCCAGTAATGGGGCTTCCATTGCCCTCCAATTCCGAAGGTTTGCAAGGAGCGGCTGTCGAAGGGGAAAATGAACTTCCGATCGTTGGTGTGTCCGTACGTTACTGGGACAAGGAACGTCGTGAATTAACGGCGATTGCGGATGGTTTGAAGAAATTAGCTGCTGGGCGCCGTGTACATTTGCGCTTTTTTCCTTTCCATCTGCCAGACGATGAGCAGGCTTCAAGGATGGTAATGGATTTGTTAGGGGATATTAGGGAAACGGGCAGCCGTGTTAGTATATGTGAGCAGGTTACCGATCCTCAGCAGATGTTGCTGGAAGTCAGTCGTTGTAGTTTGATGGTCGGGATGAGATTGCACAGTCTGATTTATGCAGCATCCCATCAGGTGCCCCCGTTGGGGATATCCTATGATCCGAAAATTGACCATTTCCTCGGCCGCGTCGGTAGCCAGCCTGTAGGCACCACAGAAGCGCTGAATGGTCAAAAGCTGGCTGATGAGGCTATACGATTGCTGGATCAGCGGAGCCAATGGATCGAGAGCCAGGGAGCGGCAATTGCTTTGTTGAAGAGCGAGGCCCGTTTGCCGGCACAGCATATCATTAATTACTTGTGTCGCAAAGGATGATGGATACAGTGACAGTCGATAAGGTTACGAATGTGCCTACCGTCCCGATTTTCGGTGTTCCGGTATCAAGGCTTAATATGGAAGATACATTAAATGTATTGATCCAGGCGATAGAGTCTCGCCGTCCGCATCAGGTGATTACTGCTAATCCGATTATGGTTATGGCTGCATTGGATAATCCAGTGTACATGTCCGTGATGAAGCAGGCGGAGCTCGTCGTCCCGGATGGGACCGGCGTGGTCTGGGCCGCAAATTATGTAGGACATCCAGTACCAGAACGAGTGGCAGGTTTTGACTTGTTACATGAATTGCTTGGAGCTGGAGAAAACTATCATTGGAAAGTTTATTTGCTCGGATCGACATCCGAGGTGATTCAAGCGACAGCCCAGCGGGTACATGAGCTTTATCCCGGTATTACGGTTTGCGGCAAGCGTGATGGATTTTTCGGACCGGAAGAGGATGAAGCAGTGATTGCAGCTATTCGTGAAGCAAATCCTGACTTGCTGTTTGTAGCACGTGGAGCGGACACGCAGGAGCCCTGGATTGGTAAATATAAAGAACAATTGGGTGTTCCCGTAATGATGGGAGTGGGCGGTAGCTTCGATGTTATATCCGGTAAAGCCAAACGCGCGCCTAAATTGTTCCAGAAGCTCAGAGCTGAGTGGTTGTACAGGCTATTGAAAGAGCCAAGTCGGTACAAAAGAATGCTTGCGTTGCCGAAATTCGCCGTGAAAGTGATGCGTGAAAAAGAAAACGTCACAAAAGTGTGATAAATAGCTTGAATCTGCCTTCAAAACCCGCTAATTGCCAGAATATGAAGCTTGGTATTTATTTTCGATGAGAGTATAATTCAATGCGGTTACATCTGAAAAGGATTGCTTTAAAATTGGGGGTCGAATGATCAAATGTTATTGATCTATATTATTGGTTTCATCATGGCACTGGGACTTGCGTTGTTATTGACACCGCTTGTCAAAAAATTTGCTGTGAAGGTTGGAGCCGTCGATGTGCCGAATGCCCGAAAGGTACATACCCGAATTATGCCGCGTCTTGGCGGTCTGGGGATTTTCCTGGCATTTCTTTTGTCCTTATTGGCGATTTTACCTTTTGTGCCTGAAGGAATGCTGTCCTCAAGGGATATTAACTTTATCGCAGCCTTTCTAATTGGCGGAACGTTGATTACATTGATTGGTGCCCTCGATGATCGTTTTGATCTTAATGCAAAATTGAAATTTTTGGCTCAAATTGCCGTTGCGTGTATGGTCGTATTTGCTTTTGATATTCGTGTTGATTTTGTGAACGTGCCTTTTCAGGATGCATATTCTTCTTTGGAAAGCTGGATCTCCATCCCGCTTACAATTTTCTGGATTGTAGGTGTAACGAATGCCATCAATTTGATTGATGGTCTGGATGGACTGGCTGCTGGTGTTTCAGGAATTGCAATCGGAACGATTTTTGTAATGTCTCTTCTGATGGGCAACTATATGGTTGCTATGCTTTGCTTGGTGTTACTGGGAAGCATTATCGGATTTCTGTTTTTTAACTTTCATCCTGCGAAAATATTTATGGGTGATACAGGATCTCTATTTTTGGGCTTCTGTCTGGCGATGCTGTCGATGCTCGGATTCAAACAGATTGCAATTGTATCGTTTATTACACCATTGATTATAATCGCCGTGCCTTTGTCAGATACATTCTTTGCAATCATTCGTCGCAAGTTGCAGAAAAAACCGATTTTCTCACCAGATAAAGGTCATTTACATCACTGCCTGCGTGAATTGGGCTTTAGCCACAGACAGACCGTATTGATTATTTACGGCATAGCCGCATTCTTTGGCATATTAGCCGTTATCCAATCGTCTGCTGCGCTTAATGAAGCGAACTGGGTTACCTTTGTCGTGATATGTATCATGATGTTCTTCTTACAGATCGGCGCCGAGGTTATCGGTCTTATCGGCAAAACCAAACGTCCGGTGATTAACACCCTGATTCGGTTGCTGGCTAAGCCAGATTCCCAGACTCGGTCGAAATTATAATTTTTTATTTTAAAAGTAAGTCTTCAAGCTTGGCGGTATACCGCGGGTTTGAGGGCTTTTTTGTTCTTCGTTATGAAAAAAACTCCCTCCTTTTTTGCGTATTTACTAATTTTTTGTATGTTCGCTACCGATAAAAAAAGTATTGAATGATTACGTGCCCCAAGGTGCGACAGAATCAAAGGAGGACAATGATTTGAAACGATTGCTATCCATGTTGCTGACGGTTGGTCTCATCATTGGCTTGGTGCCGGCGGCCCTGGTAGGTACGGCTCATGCTGCGACGGGAACTTATTTTATTTTTCCAAATGAAAAATATGATGCGGATTCGGCCAGAGTGGTGAACACCGACCGTGTTACAGTTAATGGTACGATTAATGGAGTGAACGGAAGCACCATTTCCTATAGTGTATTCCAGCTCTCCAAAAATGGAACGAACTACACCGAGGTTAATAAAAATGAGAGCCAAAAGGGCGGAATTACGGTCGCCGGTTCCACGCTTAAAATTACAGACATTAAACTCTTTCCTGGTTTGAACCGAATTACGTTCCAAAGCAGCCAAAATTCGGCTGATATGAAGGATTCTATTTATATTGAGTATCAGGACGGACCCAAGCTCTACGATTTGTCTGCAACGTTAAATGGCGAAACAGAGCAATTGATTGAGAACCAAACAACTGTTTTGACTGATGCAAAGAATAGTGGTACGGATGACGTCAAAGTAGTTATTCAAGGTACAGCGCCCAACGCTGACAATGTAACGCTAACGTCTGCAAAAAGTAGTAACACATATACTGTTAATAGCTACACAAGCTATAAATTAACAGGTAGTGTCGTACTCAGCCCTGGTAAAAACGTAGTGACTATCAAAGTAGGTAATGGCACTCAGGCCCTTACGGTTACACGTGAAATTACAATTTATACAGGAAAACCTGAATTTTCTGATTTGAATTTGAATAAGGATGGCAACGTGTCTACGGATCTGAGCACTTCACCAGACTTTACGGTGGCAGACACCAGCGGAATTGTTTTAAAAGGTAAAGTGTTAGTCCCAGGGGGGGCTTCCGATCCGAAGGTGGCTACCATTAATGCACGGTTTATTGATGTAAGCAACAACGGTAGCGCTGTTGGTAGTACCAGCGGTGTAGATGCTACGATTGATACGGCTAATGTGACAACTTCAAATGGCTATAGAGTGTATCCATTTCAGGTGAATGTACCTACTGATGCTGTCATTGATCATGTAACTGGAGCGTTTCTGGGGTTAACTTTTGATGATAGTAGTACACCTCCAGCAGCATATCCTGTGCAATTTACATTGCGCAGCAGCACACAACCTTACATTGATGATGTTAATTACCTTTCCGATTTTAATGTTCAATTGTTGAACAGAATCAATGGGTCTGGATCAGATCAAACGGCAGCTATAGCAGAAGCCCAAAAATTATCTGGTAATTCTATGAAAAATAAAACCACAGATGCACCGTCTGTTCCTGTAGGTTTGGAATTTATCGTTGTTAACGGGGCTCCAACTTCGATTAGTGAGCTTTCCGGCGTAACTGTACACACGGTAGGTTCACCTCAAGATGTGGTTAGGACGATTAATGGTAAGTCAACACAGGTGAAGAAAATTGTTGCTTACATTGACTCCCTGCCTAAAGAGGGCACAAACGTACTGAATTTTTACCTGAATGGAGACTCGACCAAATTGATCAAAGTGACAGTGAATCTGTTGCAGGGTCCATTCATGAAATACGATACAATTTATGACGGACAACAAATTCCGTTGAATACATCTAGTGCAAACTTGAATACCTATAAATTAACCCAATTGGGCTACTTTAAAGGTAAATTGCTCGACGTAAGTAATGCATCAGATATTCATTACACAGGCAGTAACCGAAATGTATTCCTGTATGTAAACAATGTATTGGTTGATCTGGATGGCACAGGAGTGGACTTTAAGCTCGCTTCATCCTCCGAGGATGCGGCAGCTAATGCACTGGCGAATGGGAATAATGAAATCAAGTTTGTATACAAACCGGGTATTGAGTACGCCAATACAGTAAAAGTAAACTTTACACAAACGAATATACCGGTAATTCCTGTTGCAAACACGCAAGGTATTATTCCGTTTACTCCAGTTAGCGGACTAAGCAGTGCGCCGAAATACAGCGAAATTGCACCAAAATCCAAAGATGCTAATTTCAAAAAAGTGGATGACACGAATTACACTACATCCCTGAAAAACATCAATGTTTTTGGTACCTTTAGCATTGCTGATTTGGGAACTGCAAACCAGGTACCGAGTGCGTTAAGCGACATCACCAATAAAGACCAATATATTCTGGAGATTAAAGGATCTGACGGCAGTGAGGTCAACTGGACTCTGAATAATCAGTTCTACTCAGCCGAAGATGCCAAGACAGTGTACAATTCCGGTTCTACTACGGATAAATTCAACAGCAAAGATTTAAAGGATCTGCTGGTTTATTATCATCCGGATAAGAAGTATTTCAGCTTTGTACTGAAAAACCAAACGATTCCACAAGATGGAACAGCAGTAGCCTACAATATTACCTTGTACAACAGTGGTAAAAGCGGACCATTTGCAACGTTCCGATTGCAAGTATCCGGCCAATCCACATCTTTTGATATTTTGCGTCCACTCCCTGAAAAGAGAATCGTGAATCAAAACTTTGTGCAAGTCGTAGTGAACGCAGGTAATGCAGATAGTGTTATGGTGGGTAAGGAAACAGCCGTTCAAGAGGGATTTGACTCTGACTATGATGGCACCATTGATTATCCTTCAACATACAAAGCCATCGTTACAGGGCTGAAACCTAATAAAGACAATAAAATTGATGTAGTGGTTACGGTAGGTAAGGACAAACAAAAACAAACCATTACCGTAAAATATGTGCCTACTAATATTCCTGGCGAGCAGTTTATGGAAGCCATGAAGACATCGCACAAAGTGTTTGATGGTAATCTTACCCTTGCTTTTGCCAAGGGGACGAGCCTGATTCGTCGAGATTATGATCAGCCTCAACAATTCAAAAACCAGGTTTTCTCCGGACACACTTTGTATTTTGCGATAGCGAACAGCGAAGATGGTGTCGTGGATCGACATGAGTTTGAAACTGAAAAGGCATTATCGGACATGCAGAGCTTGATCGCAGATGGAAGTAAATATTTTAATAGAGATTTTCCAGATCGTTATACCAAATCAAGTCCTGTATTCTGGATTGACCCAGGTGTAGCAGATGATATCAAAACAGATGAGTATGATCCTGTAACTAACGGTGCTGATCCATACCAACTGGCCAATAAGTCACAAAACGACAGTAGCAAGATCAAAAACTTCTACTGGCGCGATCCATCTAATGAACTGGTACCTTCCAAGCGTGCTACATTAACACTGACGTATGATAGCAGTATCGCTCAGGATGCAGGGAAACAAATGACGGTGTTCTATTTTGATTCTGATCTCAAAGACTGGCAGAACATTGGCGGTGTTGTAGATCCGAAGAAACATACCATTAAAGTACCGTTTGATCGTTTTGGCTACTATGTAGTTGCCAAGGTTGGAGAAACGTATAGTGATGTTATTAAACACAAATACGCGAGAGACTATATCGAGGCCATTTTGGCTAAGGGTGTCATGAATCCGATTGATCCAATTAACAGCTTTGGACCTGACAGCTACATTAAAAGAGGCGAATTTACTACGATGATGGTCAAAGGCTTACAAATTCCACTTAACTACAGTGGTGCGAAGCATTTTGATGATGTGTCAGTTTCAAATGCGATATCAGCAGATGCCCTTTATGATTATCGCTATATCGAAACGGCTGCACGTGCTGGTATTGTAAAGGGTTCGCAACCGAGAATCTTTATGCCGGAAGATGTCATCACACGTCAAGATGCTGCGGTCATCATTGCCAAAGCATTGAATTTGAAGCTGGAAACAGATCATGACAAGATCATGAAGAATCTGTCTAAAACCTTTAAAGATGCGGACAAGATTGATTACTATGCGCAAGCATCTGTGTTGGCTATTGCCAAGAAGGGCTTTATCACAGGTTCACCTGTTGATGCCAGCGATCCCAAAAAAGGATATATGTTTAATCCTACATCCCTGACCTTGCGTGGTGATGCAGCCATTATTGTAGCTAAAGTTATGGCTGATAAAAAGCTACTTCCTAAAATCTAGATCCTTAAAAAACTGAATTTATCGAACATCCCTCCATGTGAAATTGGAATTCCCTTTCATATACATGAGAGGGATGTTTTTTAGAAATCAGCTATTTGACTGGGATTAAGGGCCTATGCCATAATAGCAATGAGCAGAAAATTACAGGTGAGGATCACGCCGTTTTTTTGTTCTGTAATCCCAATGAGAACCTGTAATTTAAATGCTTTTTTTTAAGTGTTTATCTCAAAATGTGTTTATTATTTTTTTATATGTTTTTTTTGTGCATTTATCTGAAACTTTACGCCTATTTCATCGTAGTAGAGGATTAGTGTGCTTAAATATTACATAGAGAAATGAGTGGGGAGTGATGAGATGTCTCAGTTTTCAATACGCCGTCCTGTAACAGTATTTATGTTAATTATTGCTTTGTTAATCGGGGGCGGTATTTTTGCGTTAAGGCTTCCTGTCGAGCAGATGCCGGATATGAAGCTGCCTATTGCTGTGGTAGCGACCAGTATTCCAAACTCGACACCGACAGAAGTTGAGGAATTGGTGACCAAACCTATTGAAAAGAGTCTGGCTTCTATTGAGAATGTGGATACGATCCAGTCCGAGTCTTCAGAAGGATCATCTATGGTCATAATTCAATTTAATTGGGGAATAGATATAAATCAGGCAACCCTCGACATGCGAGATAAAATTGATGGGGTTCGAGGCTCTCTTCCAAAGGCGGCAAATTCACCGCGCGTACTTAAATTGGATCTCAACGCAACGCCGGTTATTACGCTCTCTCTTACAGGGGACCAGGATATTAACAAGCTGAAGCCTATTGCGGAAGATATCATTGAGCCGCGTCTTGAAAGAATTTCGGGAGTAGCTTCAGTCAGCATGTCAGGTGGGCAAGAACGGCTTGTGAAGATTACCGTAGATCAGGCCAAGCTACAAAGCTATGGCATTACGCTGGATCAAATCAGCCAAGCGCTATCGTCTAATAACGTAGCTGGTTCTGCTGGTTCGGTGTACCGAGGTAATACAGAAATCCAACTGCGGGTTCAAGGTGAATACAAAGCTGTTTCAGAAATGGGTGAAACGCCAATTCCGGTAGGGAAGGGAAGCGTTAAGCTAAAGGACATTGCGACAGTTGAAGATTCCTTGGATGAAGTTACAACCATTTCTACCTATAATGGAAAGCCAAGTATCAATATTTCTGTTACTAAAGCTACAGGGGGAAATACCCTTTCAATCGCCAATTCTGTGAAGGATAGTTTAGATTCAATACGGAAGGAATTACCTCCGGGAACTCAACTGGAGATGGTAACAGATGCTTCCAAACCCATTAGCGACTCCGTACACTCATTAATAGAGCATGCTATATTGGGGCTTATTATCGCAGCCATTGTATTGCTGTTATTTTTGAATAGTATACGGTCTACTATTATTGCTTCTATCGTTATTCCAATTTCTTTCGTAGCAACGTTTATGATGATGTATTTCACCGGACAAACTATTAATGTTATTTCACTGAGTGGTTTACTTCTGGGATTAGGATCCTTTGTCGACTTTGCGGTTGTTATTATTGAGAATATTTTTAGGCAGCGACATGAAGGGAAGAGCATGCTACAAGGGGCTATTGATGGCTCCAAGCAGGTGGGTAATGCCGTTATGGCGTCTGCACTTGCGCAGATCGTAGTATTTTTACCAGTTGTTTTTGTTGATGGAATTGCGGGAGTTTTATTTAAACCGCTGGCATTAACTGTTATTTTTTCTCACATTGCAGCTTTGGTGGTTTCTCTTCTGATTGTTCCAATGCTCGGCTCACGTTGGTTACCTACCATACCGGATGAATCAATATACTCTTCAGGTACTTATAAAGGTATAAACCCTATTGTATGGTTTAATATTGGCTTCGAGAAGTTTAAGGGTGGCTATCGACATTTACTGCAGTGGGGAATTAACCATAGAAAATCTGTTTTAATTATTACATTATTAATGTTTGTGGCAGCAGGGACTCTGGTTCCTTTGGTTAAGACTGAATTTATCCCGGAATCCGATACTGGGGAATTCACAGTTAACGTGAAACTTCCTAATGGAACGGTCTTGGAAGAAACTGAAAAGGTTGTTCAAGATATAGAAAAAGAAATTTTGAAAGTTCCTGATCTGGATAAAATGACAGTGACTGTTGGTTCTGGTGGCAATTCTGCCTTTTCTGGTGCAGCTCCAACCAACTCGGCAGATCTAAGCGTAACGCTGAAGGATGGGCATCAGGCAACAGATGTTGTAGTTGATGGCCTTCGTAAGAAATTTGATAGTATTCCGGATGCAGAGATTACACTGACGTCTGCAACAGGCCTTTCGAGTGGAGCGGCTGTTAACATTAATCTAAAAGGTGACGATATTGACGTACTGAGAGAACTTTCAGACAATCTCGTTGCTGACGTGAAAAACATACCGGGTACCGTTAATGTCAAAAGTAGCTTGAGTGCGGTTCGCGAAGAATATGAGATTACCGTTAATCGGGAGCTTGCTAGTCGATATGGCTTATCAGCGACCCAAATCTTATCTGCTGTGAATACTTCTTTTAATGGATCCGTCGCTACAAGCTATCGTACAGGTGAGGATCAGATTGATGTGAAGATATCGTTGCCAGAGCAGAATCGTCATGATCTGTCATATCTACAAGCCTTGCGGATTACCACTTCACAAGGCATCGATGTACCTTTGTCTTCAGTAGTAAGTATTGATAAACGGACTGTACCCGATACTGTTACTCGTGAAGACCAAACGCGTCAAGTGCAGATTACTGCTGATATTGATGGGACGGGGGACATTCTTACCATTAATCAAAAAATAGATGCTCTTTTGAAGAGTACTCACTTCCCAGAAGGCTATAGTGCAGATACGGGTGGCGGACAAAATGAACAAATGATGGAGTCTTTCATGAACTTAGCGGTAGCTATTTTGCTATCAGTCGTGCTGATTTATATGGTTATGGCAGGACAGTTCGAATCGTTGCTTACACCGTTTGTTATTATGTTTTCGGTTCCACCTACGGTAATTGGTGTGCTTATCGGTTTAGCTGTAACCGGGGCGAGTCTCAGCGTTTCAGCTTTGACGGGTTATATCATGCTCGTCGGTTTGGTCGTCAACAATGCCATTGTTATGATTGACTTTATAATTCAGCTCCGAAAAGAAGGCCAAGATCGGGATGAAGCTATTATTCATGGAGCGGCTGAGCGGTTGCGTCCAATTTTAATGACCACGCTGGCTACTGTACTTGCTTTGCTTCCAATGGCATTCGCAACAGGCAGTGGCAATGAAACACAAGCACCTATGGCAGTTGTCGTTGTGTTCGGATTGTCCTTCGCTGCTGTTATTACATTGATTCTTATTCCGGTAGTCTACGTCATGATGGATAATATGATACAAAAACGTAAGAATCGGAAATTGAAAAGACAAGCGAAGAGAGAATTGAAAAAAGAAGCGAAATTACAAAAAGGTGTTCATATATAAGGTGAGGTGGAGAAACATAATGAATAAAAAAAGTGCTCTGATTGCTACAACTTTGCTTTTATCAGTTGCATTAGCAGGTTGCGGTGGGGGGGAGGCCCCTGCCGCACCAACTACGGCGCAGCAAGCCATTCCGGTCCAAGTGGCAAAAGTGACGAAAGGTAGTATCAAGGATTCAACGGGTATTATTGGAAGCTTTGCTCCCAAAGAGACGGCTCAGGTGTCTCCGAAAATAAGTGGTAAAATTCAAAGTATTAACCTTACAGTGGGGCAAAAAGTAAATAAGGGCGACACATTGTTTACTATAGACCAAAAGGACTTGCGGGACTCGATTAAGCAATCCCAGGAGTCGTACCAGGTTGCCCTGGCAAATTTAAAGCAGGCAGAGTCTGGCGCAGCACAATCTGTGCAGCAGGCAGAGTCCAGTGTGGATCAAGCTAAAAGTGCGCTTGTACAGCAAGACAATACCATTACCCAAGCTCAGACCAGTTTGGTCGATGCCCAGAGTTCCGTACGTGATGCTCAAAATACGCTCAATCGCAACCAACAGTTGTTTAGTGCGGGCGCTCTATCTCAATCCGAGTTAGAGCAGTCTCAAATAGCGCATAGAAGGGCTTTAACTGCGGTGGAGAATGCACAGATTACACTTCACAATGCACAAACATCCAGGGAAAGTGCGCAAACAACATATAATAATGCTCAGAAATCATTACGTCTTGCTCAACAGAAAACGGGTATTGACGTAGCACGAGCTTCTGTGAATCAGGCTAAGTCTAGTTTAGACACAGCACGTAGTCAACTGGTGGATGCTGTAGTCAAAGCTCCAATTTCCGGCACGATATCGGTAGTAACAGGAACCCAGGGGCAAATGGTTAGTGCACAATCAGCAGTTGCTACAATAGCGAATACCAATCCTATTATTGCTAAAGTCAACGTTTCTGAGTCTGAGCTTCTTAAGTTGCAGGTGGGTTCATCTGTGACTGTAGGTGTGGACTCCTTAGATAAGCGAATTGAGGCCAGAGTATCGGCCGTCAATCCGGTAATGGATAATGATCTCAAGGCATATCCTGTCGAGATTTCGGTTCCTAATGGTTCAGGTGAATTAAAATCAGGGATGGTTGTGACTGTATACATGAAATCAGAAGCTCCTAAAAACATTTTGGTATCGCAGGATGCCATTACGGAGCAGGCAGGGAAAAAGTATGCTTATGTAGTGGAAGGAACAGTGGCTAAGCGGGTAGAGGTGCAGACAGGCCAGGAAAGTGCCAAACAGGTTGAGGTAACCAAGGGGCTTGCTGAAGGACAAAATGTTGTCGTTAAGGGAGTTAGTCTGCTTACGGATGGCGCGAAGATTAATGTAGTGAAGTAATTTGTCTCGGCTATATTTACAGTAAATCACTGTTACTCCGTCATTCCTACTACTTAAAGTGTATTAGAGTATTAGATTTCAAGGGAATCTATAGTCTTTATGTACTTTATATATTCTATGGGTAATTCTTAACGAATATACTCCATTAAAGACTGACTTAAATGTACGGAAATAATCCTTGTACATTTAAGGCTTAGAAGGTAAAAGTTGTAGGATGACGGAGGAACAGGTTCAATAGTATAATTATGACTGTGGGAAGCGGAATACATATTCAAAAAAAAATAAAATTTTTTTTTGAAACGGACGCAACTTTTTGAACCCATGCTACGTCTAATTGGGTGAGTATGAAACAAAGGGGTACAAAAGCGTAAAGACATAATTCGCTAAAAAAATTCTTTACGACATTGTTATCACATTGTATAATACTGGAGTACGTCATAAATGGACGCTTTCTTTCAACTAGATTCCAAGCTTCTGTGATATTGTCACAGATATCATTTTATAAGGGTTCTCATAAAGCTCGGAAAGGAGGTGTAACGACTGATGAGTGACAAGATCCGACAAAAAGACAAAAATAATATTTCTGGTTATATTCAAGGAGGAGAAAAAAAGGTTATGACAAAGTTTAATAAAAAAATGATCAACGTGCTGGCAACAGCAACATTGGTTGCTGGTGTTGCAGCTCCAATCGCAGCACTGACTGCACCAACTGCAGTTCATGCAGCTTCTAGCTATACATCTCTGAACACTCCGTCAATCGGTTCCGGTGCAACTACTGAGCCTATTTCTCTCGGTAGAGCAAGAATTTCTATTAGCCAAGCTTCCTTAGCTCAAGGTGCTTCTTTTACAGTAACATTGCCTAAAGGCTTCAACTTTGCTACAGCTCCACATGTTACTACATCCGCTTCTGATGCAACTTATGGTTTGGGTGTTAATCTTGATGCTGGGGATAACAAAACTAAAGCAGAAACTCCATACCCAGCAGAGCCAATTAAAGTTGAAAAGCTGACTGATAATTCTGCAAAAGTAACATTCGATAGCGCTTATAACGATTCTAAAGATGGTTCCGATATTTACCTGAATTTTGGTAAAATTAATGTGACTGGACCAAGTAATGGCCCTGTAAAAGCAACAATTGATGCTGCTTCCGCAAGTGGTTTGACTAGCGGTGAAGTAACAATTGCTAACGTAGTATCTTCTGGTCAAGTATCCTTGTCTGTTGCAGATACAGTTTCCAATACAGATAAATTTACTGCGACATTGAAAGTGAAAGAACAAACAGCAGGTTCTTTGGCTAACAATAACATCAAATTGAAGTTGCCTAGTGGTTTCAAATGGAACGCTTCAGGAGCAGCTACAATCCTCTTTGGTGACATCGCATCTGGTGATGTGGTTTCTAAAGTAGACGGTGACACTTTGACTTTGTCTTTGAGCAAAGTAAGTGGTAAAGAAACAACTTTCAACTTGCCTTTGAACTTCTACGTTGACGATGAGACAAATGCTAAAGAAGGCGATGTTACAGCTAATATCTCTGGTAACACAACTACTGACGTTAGTTCCCTTGTAGTAGGTAACTATGGTCAAATCGGTGGTGGTGTATCTGTAGCTACTCCAACAACCATTCTTGCTGGTCACGACGAGCAAAAGATTGGTGATATCGTAATTAAAGAAAGTGTTGCAGGATCTTTTGTTAAAAACCGTACTGTAACATTGCGTTTGCCTGAAGGTGCTCGTTGGCAGTCTACTTTCGAAAGCAACAGCCCAGGAAGCAACTTTACTGGATCTTTCGAAAACACTAACGGTTTGGGTGGAGCTGAAGTATCTTACACAGACTCCGACAAGCGTACTTTGAGACTGACTTTCACAAATCCTAACAGCTCTAATGATCCTGGTACTTTGAAACTGAAAAACGTTGAAGTTGCTACACAACCAGGTTTCTCCGGCGATCTGAACGTTGATGTTGCTGGTAGCCAAGGTCTGAGTGGTACTGTTAAGGTTGCAACTGTGAAACAAGCAGTTACTCTGGCTGCTGCTTCCAAACCAACCCTGACAATCGGTCTGGGCGACCAACAAGTTGGCGACATCACAATTACTGAAGCAGCTAAAGAAGCTTTCGTTAAGAAAGATGGCAGCCGTGAAGTAATCTTGGAATTGCCAACAGGCGTGCGCTTTGCTGCTACTCCAGAAGTTAAAGTAACAGCTGGTGACGTTAAAGTGAAGAGCGTGTCCACTGATACTTACGGCGATAGCAACAAAGGCCGTCTGAGCTTCTACATTGATAGCGAAAGTGCTACACCAAGTACAATCACAATCGCAGCTCCTAAGCTGACTGTTGACCGTACTGTAGCTCAAGGAGATATCGTTGCTAAGCTGAAAGGTAGCGCTGTTTCTTACACTGCATACAAAGGCGCAACTGACAACACTCAAAACTGGAAAGACAACAACACTGCAGCTGCTGAAGTAGCAATCGCAACTGTTGGAACTCCAGCTCCAGGTGCTACTAAATCCAAAGCTGTATTCACACTGGGAAGCACTGCTTACACAGTGAACGGCGAATCTAAAACAGCTGATGTTGCTGCTTATGCTGAAAACGGACGCACTTACTTACCAGTACGTTATGCAGCTGAAGCTCTGGGTGTATCCCAACAAAACATCCTGTTTGACAAAGCAACTTCCACAGTTACCCTGATTAAAGGTGACCGCGTTGCTCAAATCAAACTGAACACTAACCTGTTGACTATTAACGGTTCTGTAGTTCGTATGGACGTTAAAGCTGTAACTAACAAAAACCGTACTGTACTGCCTATCTTCTGGGTGAGCAGAGCGCTGGATGCATCCATCAACTATGATGCAACTGCGAAAACAGTAACTGTTGAAAACAACAACTAATTTAAGAGCAACTCTTTTGAGTTAACTGAATTAGATGAGAAGAGGGTTCCTTTTGGAGCCCTTTTCTTTTATTAGCCATATTGACAAAGGAGAGAAATTATGAAACGTTTTGGAGTGGCAGTACTTTCCACATTGGTTCTTTCTTCTGCATTTGCCAATCTTGTGGGAGCTCAAGCAGGTGATATAAAAGTTATTATTAACGGTGTAACCCAACAATATACGCAAGCTCCTGTTGTTAGTCAAAATACAACCTTAGTACCTCTTCGTGGAGTTTTCGAAAGTTTGGGAGCGAGAGTGGATTGGGATAGTAAAGCTAAAAAAGTAACGGCATCTAAAAATGAAGATACGTTAACTTTAAATGTTGGTTCTAAACTTGCTTATAAGAATAGTGCTCCTGTACAACTGGATGCAGCTACTCAAATCCAGAAGGGTCAAGTACTCGTTCCTTTACGCTTTGTGAGCCAATCATTAGGCGCCAAAGTAAATTGGAATAAGACTACACGAACAGTGACCATTTCAAATCAAGTAGATGGAAGTACTACTGGTGAAACCAATAGTTTGTCCAGTAAGCCTTTCACGGCTCCTGTGACTAAAGTTACTTATGATACCTACTATAATGATTCTTTGACCTATGATGATGCAGTTAAACTGGCTATAGCTGATAGCACCTCGGTTAAAACAGGAGAACTGAATATCGATCAAGCTGGAAAAATCATGAAAGAAGCAGGCAAAAATATTGACTTTGTTCCTGCCGAAGCAGGTGACGAAGGACAAGATAAAGCTTTCAAAGGTTATGCTCAAACTAACCTTAATTATGAGGCTACCAAAAAGAACCTGGATATGACCAAAGAAGGTATTGAATACAATGTAAAGGATCTTTATAACAAGCTTCTTCAAAAGCAAAATGCCGTTAAACTGGCTGCTTTGAATATTGAAGATGCTGAGCGCAAGCTGAAAGTTGCACAAATTAAAAGAGATAATCAAATGTCGAGCGATTATGAGGTGACTCAAGCAACCAACCAGTTGACTCAAAATCAAGCTGCTTTAGACAAGGCTAAAAAAGATCTGGATAGCGCATATGTATCTTTGAATCAAGTGATTGGTTACAAGCCAGAGCAGCGTTACGAATTGAAGGATAAACCTGTTTATTCGGAATTCAAAGATAATGTGGAAACTAAGGTAAGCCAAGTGCTTACCAGCAGCACGGCTATTTGGTTAAGTGAACAAAAAGTGGATTTAGCTGAACTGAGCTTGAAGCTCTACAATTTTAATACTCAAGGAAATACGCCATACGAAGCTCAACAACTTGATGTTGAGAAAGCTCAGTATGCTACAGAGGGTACAAAGAGAACTCTTGAAGAAGCTGTGAGAACCCTTTATAACAACATTAAAGGCTTGGAAAGCCAGTATTCTCAAATTCAAGCTGGTTTGGTGAGTGCTAGAAGTGCGGCAGATATGGCTAAAAAGCAATTTGATGTGGGTTTAGCTACTGAACTTCAGGTTTATGAGGCTAATCTGAAAGTGACCACGGCTGAACAGCAAGCAGAAGATATAGTTACGAGCATTGATACATTGAAGATGGCTTATAATAAACCTTGGGTTCTGCAAGGTGCTTCTTCTTAATACTAATATATAATTATTTTTACAGAGGCATGAACCTGTTGTAGGAGGATCAGCATGAAATCACGCTACAAAGTATCGCTGGCAGCAGTTTTGCTTGGAGGAGGGATAGTTGCAGGCTCCTTAATGAACAACTCAGTTAATGGAGCCTCCAGCTCTGGACAACCAGGTACAGCTGATGATCCAGTCGTAACCAAAAGCTATGTTGACCAGAAAATCGCTCAGGCAATCAAAGGTGGAGCATCAGCAAGTAGCACTAATAGTAAAACGACTAGTTCAGCAGCTCCCACCACAAACGCTCCTTCTAACGCAACAACTTCGGGAGCGCCTAGTACAGGTAAAGCTTCCACAGCTATGGAACAGACCGAGGAATTGAAGGTGGTTGATGTAAAGCCTAGTCAAAAGCTGATTGCCAAAGCTGGATCGGAATTTATTTTACGTAACGGGTATGCTGTTGTTTATAGCATGGATGCCAGTGGAGCTATTGATATCACTTCCGGAACGGAAATCGTTCATAATCAAGCGGTTGAGAAAAATCATTTACTATCCTTTCCTAGAGAAGGAAGAGGTATTCAGGTAAAAGAAGGCCAGAAGTTTGGCCTGGTCGTCATGGTACGTGGCGGTTACACTCTCCAATAGGTTGTATAATGGAATGTTCTTTTTCGTAAATACTGCTTGGGATAGCAAATTGTTCTTGGCTAATCTGGCTCCAAACGCTGCACACTAACTTCATGAAAGAAAATACAATTGATGGAGGTGTGTACGATGGCGTCAAGAGGTCAGAGACGATTGATTCCCGAAAGCCGTGCCAGATTACATGATTTGAAGTATGAAATTGCTGCTGAGTTTGGGTTTCCTGTTTATAATCCCCAATATGCACATGTAATTCCTAGTGCAGACAGTGAGTTTGCTGCTGAGTTGGGCGAATTTAAAGGAAGCGCAAATGTGGAGTGGCGCTATTTGACTTCAAGACAGAATGGCTCTGTGGGCGGCGAAATTACCAAGCGATTGGTACAATCTGCCGAACGCAGCTTGTCTGAATTTGGTACCTTGTAAGCTGCAATAATCTTACTGATTTTGAGGTGCAGTTGTTTTAAAAAAAGGCTATTTTCATTTGGATCAGAAATTATTTCTTATCCATTTGGCTTAGCTTCGCCTTTTGTAATGGGGAGATATGAATTGACACCTCGTTTTAAATAGGATATCATGGCATTTGAGGCTTGTACGCAACCTTTTCCTACCGGAAAAGGTTCATTTTTTGTTAACCAGGTATAGAAGTCATTTTCCGTCACATGTTGACGTGAGAGTGTCTGAATAATGCCATTGCCATGTCAGGATTTTATATATAAATCCTCATGTATTTTAATTGTGGGAGGTTGAAATTCATGTCTGTAAAAGGTCGTCATTTGTTTACGTCTGAGTCCGTAACAGAAGGTCATCCGGATAAAATCTGTGATCAGATTTCTGACGCCGTATTGGACGCCTTTTTGGCTAACGACCCTAATGCACGGGTAGCGTGTGAAGTATCAGTAGCTACTGGTCTTGTTCTCGTCATTGGTGAAATCAGCTCCAAATCGGAATATGTGGATATTCCATCCATTGTACGCAATACGATTAAGGAAATTGGCTATACACGTGCGAAATACGGCTTTGATTATAATACTTGCGCTGTATTGACTTCTTTGAATGAACAATCGCCGGACATCGCTCAAGGGGTTAACGCTGCCCTGGAAAGCCGTGATCCTGCTGAAGTAGATAAAGAAACGGAAAACATTGGTGCAGGCGATCAAGGGCTGATGTTTGGTTTTGCCACGAATGAAACACCTGAGCTGATGCCGTTGCCAATCGCGATGTCTCACCGTATTGCACGTCGTTTGGCTGAAGTGCGCAAGGATGGAACACTAAAATACCTTCGCCCGGATGGTAAAACGCAAGTAACGGTAGAGTATGAAAATGGAAAACCAGTTCGTATTGATGCCATTGTAGTTTCTACACAGCATGCAGAAGATACTACATTAGAGCAAATTCAGGCAGACATCAAGGAAAAGGTTATTTTGCCAGTTGTTCCTGCGGAATTGCTGGACGAGCAAACCAAGTATTACATTAATCCTACAGGGCGTTTTGTTATTGGCGGACCTCAAGGGGATGCAGGTCTGACAGGCCGCAAAATTATTGTTGATACGTATGGCGGTTATGCACGTCATGGCGGGGGAGCATTCTCCGGTAAGGATCCGACCAAAGTGGACCGTTCCGCTGCTTACGCTGCCCGTTATGTAGCGAAAAACCTTGTTGCAGCCGGTTTGGCAGATAAGGTAGAAATTCAGCTTGCCTATGCCATTGGCGTGGCTACGCCGGTTTCGATTAGCGTTGATACATACGGTACGGGTAAAGTAAGCGATGAGAAAATCGTTGAACTGATTCGTAACAATTTTGATCTTCGCCCAACAGGTATCATTCGAATGCTAAACCTGCGTCGTCCAATCTACAAGCAAACGGCTGCTTACGGTCACTTTGGCCGTACAGATCTGGATGTACCATGGGAGAGCATAGACAAAGTTGAAGCTCTGAGATCGCAAGCGGGTCTATAATTTCCCACATGCTATCAAAATATAAGCAATAACCCCAAAAAAGACTGTCTCATGATTTACATGAGCAGTCTTTTTTTGATGTATTCTACAAGCTAAGTTGTGAATTACTGTGATGAATTTCTAAGCGCTTACTCCGTTGGGGGTGTAAGATTCAACAGCTTTTGGAGCAACTGACAAACTTTTTTTAGCTCCTTACGCTGCTCCAAATATGAGAATAGAGCTTTTAAAAGACCCATTTGGGGATTCGCTTTCAAAGCTTCTTCCTTTAATAGAGCTGCAATTTGCTGATACTCCTGCTTTTCTTCCTTTGAACTCCATGAAGATAGCAGTATACTGTCTTCCAGAGAGTGGAGAAGGCCGTTAATCTGGCGACCTTGGTCAAAGGGATTGCTTAGAATACTTTCAGGTAACCAGCCCTGCTTGCTCCGGAACAAATGAGGGGGGGAATCAGCGTTATTCAGATTAGCTACCAAGGAACGGGATAAGAAAATGATGAATTGCGCAAGCTGCTCAACCGTTTCATCATTCATCCGATCTGCAAAGAAGCGAATGTATTCAAATACAATACTTTTAAGCACAAAGGTCATATCCCATGCGTGATCTTCAATCTCCGGTCCAAAAACGTCAATCAAGCAATCGCGTGCCCATTTGTACAGCTTGTATTCATGTTGCTCGAAGGCGCCATTGAGTTGCTCATTTTGAAAAATAAGCATGGATGGTTCAGGCATATCAATCATAAGATATACCTTATTTTCAACAATGTTTTTTAAATAGAGTACAATAAACCTGTGCAGTTTATCATGATTAGTAAGGTCAGGCTTGCTGTAAAGTGCCCGAATGTCTTGTTCAATATTATTCTCCAGAATGATACACATTTCCAAAGGAAGCTCTTCTTTTCCTTGAAAATATTTATAAAAGGATGCCTTCGCCATCCCGCTTTCTTTGGCGATCTCTTCAACAGATGTTGAATAGTAGCCTTTTCTGGAGAACAGCCGAATGGCTGCCTGTAAAATATCATTTTTTTTACTTTCCATACATACTACCCCCTAGGGTCCAATCCGACAGCACACACTTCACTTCATACATTTACAAAGGTTGGTCGTGTGTGATAACCGTGTGCTGCTGTTTTTTGAGTTGACGGCGCATTTTGTACTTGGCCATGATCATATACAATGACGGCACTACAAATAGGGTTAACAATGTCGAGAATAACAATCCGAAAATGACGGTAAACGCCAGTGGCTTAAAGAGCAGGCTTCCCAGTAGGGCTAACGGGATCATACCTACAATTGCAGCCAGAGAAGTCAATAAGATGGGTCTGAAACGGGCAGCGGCTGCTTGTATCACAGCTTCTTTCAGTTCCATTCCTTCATGCCGAGCATCCTCGATGAACTCGATTAACACAATTCCGTTTCGCACTACAATTCCCGCCAGCGCGATAATTCCCATGATACTCATAAAACCGATAGGCATACCAGTCAAGAAAATCCCAATAATGCCGCCGGCTGCTGCCAGGTATACGGTCGTCATAATAATAATAGGAATGGACAGAGAATAAAATTGCATAGTGATCAAGAGTAAAATGAGCAAGACCACAATAATTGCCAGCTTTCCTAAATCCCCGAATATGGTAGACTGATCGGAGGTTTCTCCGCCCACCTCCCATTTGTAGCCCTCAGGGAACTTCACTTGTCCCAGTTTACTTTCAACATCTACCATCGCTTCGCTAGCCGTTCTTCCATTCAGATCGGCTTCTACCGTAATCGTCCGTTCCATATTGTAATGCTTGATTTGCTGAATAGCAAATGTAGGCTTGATCTGTACGAGCTGGTTTAATGGAATCTGCTCACCAGCAGTATTTATTACACTTAATTGTTGGAAAAGCGTGCTTGGCTCCTCGTCAGTATGATTCAAATACAGTTTAATATCTACCAGACCGTTTCCCGTATCAAATTGGCTAACTTGGGCTCCTTCTTTTAATAGAAGAAGTGTACGGGTTAAATCAGTGTAGCTTACGAGGTACTGATCCATGGCCTGCTTGTTGACCTCAAGTTCCAGCGCATATCGCTCAATCCCTATATCATCCACGATCCCCGTTGTTCCATTTACTGTGGCGATCTGTTCCTTTGCTTTTTGGGCAAGGGTTTGCAGCTCATTCAGGTCCTGGCCTGAAATACGGATAGAGACGGGCTTACCCACAGGAATTCCCAGACGGGGAACATACATCGTAACCGTAACTCCAGGGTAGGCCTTTTTAATGTGCTGTTCCCAGGCATCGACTGTCGTATTGAGATCGAATACATCCTCTTTGCCGATAACAGCGATCTGACCGACAATCTCGTTGTCGCTACTATCATCGCCGCCGCTGTTAATGTCACTAAACAATTGCGGAGCTGCTCCTCCAGCGCTATAGGTTACGTTAGAGGTTTCGGGTTGTTTTCTTACCCAAGCTGTAATGTCTTTGACTACCTGGTCTGTTTCTGCGATCGAAGTACCCACAGGCATTTTTACATTTAATGCGACGTGAGGATCTTCCGATTCTGGAAACAATTCAACCCTTGTGAAAGCGACCAGTCCATATGCAGCCGTCCCGAGCATGAGTCCAACCATTGCGGTCAGCAAAGGACGCTGAATTACTTTGGGCATTAACTTTTGTGAATAGAGCTTATTTAAAAATTGAATCTGATGACCTAACAAGCCAGGTGGTTTAGGTTTTCCCTGAGGGTGACGAGCCTGTCTGCGTTTCTCATACCATTCTCGAAAAATAGGAATGATGGTGAGCGACATGATCATAGAGGCAAGCATAGTCAGGGAAACAATGGCTGGAATCGGTTTAATAAATGCACCTACATTCCCTGGAAGAAATAATAGTGGAGCGAAGGCTGAGATGGTAGCCAGTGTGGCAACCAAAATAGAAAGCATCACCTCTTTGGTGCCTTTTACTGCCGCAACGGAGGGAGATTCGCCTAATTCCGTAAGTCTGCGCTCGATATTGTCATTTACGACTACCGCGTCATCGACGAGTATACCAAGTACGATAATCAGGCCGACAACGGAAATTTGATTGAGTGTAATGCCGAACATGGGCAAAAAGATAATGGCGATCGAAACCGAAATAGGAATCGCCAGCGCGACAAAAGCAGAGGTTAGCAAATTCAAGCCCAGCATACAAACGAGAACAACGGCCGCAATCGCGAGAATCGTTTCACGTTTTAAATCGTCGAAGATATGAGTTACCTGATCTTTTTGTGCAAAAAGAGTTTCAAAGTGAACGCCTGCGGGGAGTGTCTTTTCCAGCTCTTTCAGCTTGGTATTAACCTTCTCGCTCATCGACGGGATATCGGTGCCTGTTTCTGCTCCAATGCTTAGTGTAATGGCTGGTTTACCATCTATGTAAGCAAAGTAGCCTGCTTTGGAATGTGCCAGCTCAGTCGTACCCACATCTCGTAGGTAAACAGGGTTCCCTTCCTTGGTGCGTGTCAGAATGACTTGCTCTAGCTCGTTGGCTTTTTCTGTTTCCCGGACAATGAGCTGATAGGTGCGCCCGTTGTATTCAATATCCCCGGTGGGGACCCGATCAATCTGAGACTGGATCGCCTGCGCAACTTGCCCCCAGGACAGTTGGTATTGCTGAAGCTTCTGATTGTCGATATGGACTCGTACCTCTTGATCAGGAAGACCTCTGAATTTGACACTGGATACGCCAGATATGGTATTGAGCTGGTCTTTCCAGCTTGTAGTCATATCATTGAGTTGATACAGCGGTGCGACAGAGTCAGCGATCAAAGCATAGGAGCCGATAAACGAGCTTGTCAGCTTATCATTCACAACAGGTGTTTCAGCGCCATCAGGGAGATCGGCTTGTGCATCCTGCACCTTTTTACGCATATTATCCCAAACCGTTTGAGGATCAGCTCCATCTTTGGATTCGATTAAAATAGAGGAGAATCCGTTACCAGAAGTCGAATTAATCGTTTTAACGCCTTCTACTTCCTTGATGCGTTTCTCCAACTCCTTGGTTACGGTTTGTTCTACTTTTTGTGGTGAAGCACCAGGGTAGACTGTTGTTACCATAGCATTCTGTATTGTGACATCCGGCATCTCCTGCTGTGGTAACTGGAAAAAACCGAAGATTCCGACTAAAATCAGCATGACAAAAAACAGCAACGTAATTTTTCGTTTTTTTACGATATACTCAATCATGGGCGTCCGCCTTCCTCCGACTGAATCGCATTTCCATCAAACAGGGTTTCTGCCCCTTTAATGACAATACGTTCGCCTTCACGAAGGCCGGATACAATTTGAAGCTGATTTTCTACGACCTGATTGCCAAGCTCCACTGGAGTTTTAACAGCTTTTCCTTGGACATCTTTGAAAATAAAAGGCTTGCTTCCCGTGTTAATGACCGCTTCGGCCGGAATGAGAATGCCGTTCTTGTCTGTCACCTGATGAGCAGCTTTAATGACCTGACCGGGTAACCAGTTTCTTTCCGGATTGGAAATGACAATCTCTACATTAACCCTACCTGTATTGGTACTCGTTGACGGATAAACGTTGGATACTGTGCCTTGACGGGTTTCCTCGTACAACATGACACTGACCTGTTGTCCCTTCTTCCAATCTCTGATTTCACTGTCCGGTACCGGAAGCAGAACCTTGAGTCGATCAATGGAGCCTATGCGATAGACTGCTTGGCCTGAAGCGACTAAATCACCTGTATTCACAATCTTATCTAAAATGACGCCGTTCACAGGAGAGATTAGACGGGTGCGTGAAAGTGCAAGTTCTGCCTGACTCTTGGCGACGAGTGCCTTTTCGTAATTGGCACTGGCTTGTTTTTTGGAAGCCGCAGCCTGTTCACTGGCTGCAAGGGCTTTGGATCTTCCAGCAAGCGCATCCTGAAAGGAAGCCTGAGCGGATTGGTGGTCTTCTGTCGTTGCTCCTTCCAGCAGGAGGGAAAGGGAGTCTTTGGCCTGCTCCAGATCTTTCAGGGCTGCGGTAGCGTTCAGACGGGCACCTTCATTGTCTGACGCGGTGGCTGCACCTGCTTCAAATAGCTTTTGTGTGCGCTCGCTATCTGTCTTGGCCTTGGTATAAGCGCTTTGGGCCTTATCCACAGTAGCTTGGGCTTGCTGTTTCTCTTGGGCACGCGCCCCCTTATTGACCTTGCTGACATTCGCGCCCGCGCTCGCAATGCCTGCATCGGCGGATTGGATTGCGGAGGCAGCGGCTAGAAGGTTAGCCTGTGTGTTATCTATACCTGCCTGAGCCTCTTGAATCGAGGCAGCGGCCTGCTCAACCTGAAGCTTGTAGTCAGCGTCATCCAAACGAGCAATAACGGCGCCCTTCTGTACAGCAGTGCCGACAGAGAGAGAGGCACTGGCTACGGTGCCTCCATTTTGAAAAGCCAGTGTGTTTTCCTCATAAGCCTGAAGCGTGCCTGACAAGTTATAGGCAGTATGGAGCGGAGAGGATTTAACGATTGCGGTACGCACAGCGACTGGCTGTGCAGCAGAGCTTAGAGCGGCATCCTCCTTCCCGGCAGAACATCCAGCGATCGCGATGCTCAGGGATAGGGTAAGTATGATGATTGTTCGTTGTTTATTCATGATTATCAATCCTCCCGATGGGTGCATAACATTAGGTTTGAACTAATTAGTATTATTTGAACTTATAAGTTCATGTGTATTATAGTGTGCTGATTATGCATTCGTCAATTTATAGTTTGTGTTTTATGAAATAGTTGACGGGATTTTCGTAACTTTTGCCTTTATAATAAGTCTATTAACATAAGAGGCTTTTTTTTGTTTATTTGATAGAGTTTAGAGTACATGATCGGAAAAGTCCGTTTGAATACAATGAAGATGGGAGAGCTATCATCCATATGTTTTTAGGTAATAGGAAACAAGGCAATGAGAAAGTAGATGGCAGAGGGATCGTTAAAAGATGGGCTGTTTTGACACTGGCAGGAGTATTGTGGGTTGGACCCGTTGCTGGAACAGGCGCTCTAATTCCGTTAAACGGCTGGATATCTGCACCGATTGCGAGTGCAGCTTCCGGTTCGACTGTAAAGCTGGGGGAAGAAATTATTACTTCCGGTGCAACATTGATGAAATATCGTTTTAAAGGCTCCAAAGGAACAGCGCTGGCGGATATCGTCCGGGTAGACTTGCAAAATCCATACGTTAAGCTGGATGTTATGACCGGGAAAAATGGACAGTTCACAACCCGCCAAAGCACAGGCGGTATGGCAAAAGAAACGGGAGCAGTCGCTGGTGTGAACGGAGATTATTTTAATACCTCCAGCGAGGGTGCTCCGATTGGTGGACAAGTATCGAAGGGTGTATTAATGTCTACTCCATCCGATTTAACGGGGATGTATGCTTTTGCAGTAACCAAGGACGGTTCCCCAATGGTGGAGCAGTTCACCTTTGAAGGCACAGTAAAAGCCGGGGATGGATCAACTTTCCCTTTAGCGGGGATGAATAAGGCTTCGTATTCGCCTGAAACGAGTGGAAGCAGCTACAGCCACTCCAACGCTATGTATATTTATACATCTGCCTGGAAAGCAATTGAGCGGCCGAAAAACAGCTCAACAACGCCTACCGAGGTATTGGTGCAAGATGGTGTGGTTACGCAAATTTCCAACAATGCTACGTTGAATATGACTGTGCCGCAGGACGGCTATATTTTACGTACTCACGGCAAAGCGGCCGATTATGTCAAAGCCCACCTGACAGTAGGACAAACGATAGAAACCAGCTATCATCTTCGTGTCAAATCGACAGGGAGTGAGGTAGACCCTTCCAATCTCCAGATGATGATTGGCGGACACACCATATTGGTGAATGACGGTCAGAAAACTTCCTTTTCCCGCAGTACAACGAGCATAGGCGGGACGCGGGCGCGCACGGCTTTGGGATACTCCCGTGACAAGCGTTACGCTTATGTCATTGCCGTTGAGAAGAACGGGAACAGCGTTGGCGTATCCCTGAGTGAGCTGCAAACGCTGATGAAAGATATTGGTGTCTGGAAGGGTATGAACCTGGATGGCGGTGGCTCCACCACAATGGTGACCCGTGATTTAGGAGATACGACAGCGGGGCTTACGTTCAATACGGAATACGGTACGGAGCAACGTAGCGTCGTAAACGGTGTGGGTGTGTACACCAGTGCACCTAAAGGGACGCTCAAAGGCTTCACGATTAAAGGCAATAAAACGCTGCTTATTGGTCAGATCGGAAGCTATTCTTTTAAAGGCTATGACACCTACTACAATCCGTTCGATACCTCAAATGTACAAGTGACATGGAAATCGAGCAACCCGTCCGTGGTGTCGGTGAGTGGCGGGGTTGTGAAGGGGTCGAAACCAGGAACAGCTACGTTGACGGCGTCCAGTGGCTCAGCTAGTGCTACGACCAAGGTTACTGTCCTGGGGGCAGATGAAATTTCATCACTTACCGCAGGCAGTGGGACAGGATCGCTTACCGCAGGAGCTAAAATCGCGGTACCGGTAACTGCAAAGACGAAAGACGGCCAGAGCGTCAGCATTTCGTCAGATGCGCTCAAATGGGAGTTCATCGGCTTTAAGGGAAGTGTTAAGGACAATCAGCTTACGGTAAATACGGTGGATGCGGGTGTGAAAACGGGCTATGCCATCGGTCGCTACGATGGTTTCAGCGCGGTCGTCTTCCTGTCTGCTGGCGGGGCTAGCACAAACAACTGGGAGAACTTCGAAAATGTTTCGTATCCGGTTGATTTTACTTCGAATGTGGAAGGCGTTACCGGCACAGCGGCTGTTGTACAAGGAGATGGCGACCATGCCAATTCCAAAGTGCTTGAGCTGAACTACGACATGACGAACGGTAGTGGTAAAATGTATGCCTACGCCCAGCTGAACGGTACAACCGGTAAAACGCTTGAACAAGCGGCTACATCCATCTCGATTGATGTTAGAGGAGATAAGAGTCTGAATTGGTTGCGTGCCGAGCTGGAAGATGCCCAGGGCAAAACGGCATATATTGACCTTGCCAAAGTGATCGACTGGAACGGCTGGAAAACCATTAACGCAGATATGAGTGGTTTGAATATTTCATATCCGGCGAAGCTCAAGCGCCTGTATGTGGTCAATGTGGCCGAAGGTCAGGATGAGCGTGCTAAAACGGGCAATGTCGCTTTTGATAATATTTCTTTTAATACACCGGGAACGGTCGGAACCGAAGGACTCAAAAAAGGAACGGCTCAAATGACAATCGGACAAAAGTCAATAACCGTGAACGGAACGCCAACGACCATTGATGCTGCTCCGATGACTCGTGACGGTTCAACGTATGTGCCGATCAAGTACGTGCTGGATGCTTTTGGCGGGCAAGCCAAGTGGAACGCAGGCGATCAGCGGATTACGATTATGCGTGGCGGTGTGCTGATGGATTTAACAGTAGGCAAGAAAGAACTCGTCCTGAACGGCAAGCGTCAGAGCACGGATGTAGCACCCATTGTGTTAGGTGGTAGGACTTTAGTCCCGTTAAGACTCGTGTCTGAGCAGTTAGGAATGACTGTAAAATGGGAACAAGAAACGAAGACCATCACCCTCCAGTCATGATATGGTATGATATATACTTGAAATGCTAGGATTGGAGTAGAACATTTGTGGACTTTCAAGCCGATATCATAGACCGAGTCATTAAGAATGCCATCCAGGTGATGGAGAACAGCAAATATCAGATGTTCGAAATTTTAGACACGGCCCGGACCGAGCTGGTCACGTTAAATCAGGAACTCCAGAGCGTCCTGAAGGAAACGGCGGAAACGATTGAAAAGGTGGACCAGCTGGAAATGAACTATCGGCGGTCCCGTATTCGGTTGACTGAGGTCAGCCGTGACTTTGTCCGCTATTCGGAAGAGGATATCAAGCAGGCTTACGAGAAAGCGACACAGCTTCAGCTCGATGTGATGATCTTTCGCGAGAAGGAAATGTATCTCAAGGCCAGAAGAGATGATCTTCAAAAGCGGGCTAAAAGTGTTGAGGCCTCTGTCGAGCGGGCTGAAACCATCGGTTCGCAGATGGGCGTCGTGCTGGAATACTTGTCGGGTGAGTTGGGACAAGTGACGCGGATCATTGAATCGGCCAAAAACCGGCAGTTTATTGGTCTGAAAATTATTTTAGCCCAGGAAGAGGAGCGCAAGCGGATATCCCGTGAAATTCATGACGGACCTGCACAACTTCTTGCGCATCTAGTGCTTAGGACGGAAATTGTGGAAAGAATGATCGCCAAGCAGGAATTCAAGATGGTTCAGGACGAAATAGTAGACTTGAAGAAACAGGTTCGCTCCAGTCTTGAGGAAATGCGAAAGGTTATTTTCAATCTGCGTCCTATGGCCCTAGATGACTTGGGACTTATTCCGACGCTCCGGAAATATGTGCAGGATTTTGAGGAGAAAACGAAGATTAGAGCGCTTTTTGAAACAAGGGGCAAGGAACATCGTCTCTCTTCCGCGATGGAAGCAGCCATTTACCGTCTGATCCAAGAAGCTTTGACCAACGTTGCCAAGCATGCTTATCCTACCTATGTGCTTGTTGAGATTACCTATCAGGCGCAGCTTGTAAAAATCGTGGTGCAGGATAATGGTCTGGGCTTTAAGCCAGAGCTTTTTCAGCAGAAAAGTAAAGATCATGGGCATTTTGGTCTGATTGGTATGCGGGAAAGGGTTGAACTGCTCGAGGGGAGAATGGAGATCGAATCAGCTGAGAATCAAGGCACCAAGATAGTGATTCATATCCCAACCAACGTGGAAAAGGGAAAGGAGTAACAACATGGAAAATCAGGAAATTAGTAACGCACCCATTAAAGTTCTCTTGGCGGACGATCATCAGTTGTTCCGTGAAGGGCTTAAACGTATTTTGAATATGGAGGACGACATTGAGGTCATCGGAGAATGTGGCGATGGTATTCAGGTGTTGGAGTTCTGTAATGTAGAGAAGCCGGATATCGTTCTGATGGACATTAATATGCCTATTGAAAACGGTGTGGAGGCAACGGAGAAGCTGCGCGAGATGTTCCCGGATGTCAAAGTTATCATTTTGTCCATTCATGATGATGAAAGCTATGTATTCGAGACGTTGCGCAAGGGAGCTAATGGCTACCTGTTAAAAGATATGGAGGCCGAGTCCCTCATTAATGCGATTCGCTCTGTGCATGAAGGGTATGCGTTTATTCATCCGAAGGTAACGGGTAAACTCATTCAGCAGCTCCGCCGGATGACGTATCTGAATGAAACCGGGGCTATGGCTGAAGGTCATACGAAGGAAGCTGGCGTGAAGTTCGTCGCAGGCGAAAATAACCCGCTGACCCGTCGTGAGGCTGAAGTGTTGCGCTTAATGGCAGAAGGCAAGAGCAACAAGATGATCGGTGAATATTTATTCATTAGTGAAAAAACGGTCAAAAACCATGTCAGCAGTATTTTGCAAAAAATGGAGGTTGATGACCGGACACAAGCGGTTATTAATTCCATAAAATACGGATGGGTTACGCTGTAAAGTGTAGTCTTTGAAACCCAGTACATAACCGTGACACCTCTTCCTGTTATACGGCATATATTGTCGCTATAGGAGGAGGTGGAACCTTCGTGATGGCTCATTTGGTTTGGATATTGCTTATATATGGTCTGGGAGCCGCAGTCGTGCATCTTATGTATATACGGCAGGCGGTTCAAGCCTATCGCAATGGCGACGATGTGCGCGCGTTATCTTCGGATCAACGGCCGACCCGTTATATTGTCATTACTTCTAATGACGGAGAACGTGTGGAGTGGGTGATGCGTTCATTGAGCATACTTGCCTGGTTACGTCGGAGGCCGCTGCATGTGACGGTACTGGATGATGAATCCGTGGATGATACACTGCCGATCCTTATAAGGATGGTGCGTTACAGCCATATGGATGTTTCGGTCATTTCATATCGTTTTTCACCGGGAAACCCGGTTTTACCGAAGTTAGGCGGTGAAAAGCAGGTTGTTATTGACCTCAGAACAGCCAACCCGTTGGTGGATGCTCCACTTGTTCGTTAATGACAAAGTATGGTGGACATTACGGTCGAAACCGGATATAAATGTTTACAAGGAATTGCATATGCAAGATAAAAGGGATTTCGCTGAAATCCGAATGATGTGAAGCACACTTCAGGCTATGGGCCATGGAAGTGTGCTTTTTTGTTGTTAGAAAGAGGAAAATAAACACTTGAGAAGTGAAAGGGTGCCAAATGAAAATTGCGGTATATGTGGTCAGGTATAGAGGGAAATGGGATATCCGCTTATCCGTGGATATTCGAGTAGATATGACATGGTGGTTGAAAGGGAATAGGGGACAGGAGAATGCTGTCGAAAAATGGGTGGTGCTGGGGCGAGAGCTTCCGTTGCCTTGGGGCGTAAAGCTGTGTGAAGTGTTCAAGGGATCAACGGACATGAAGCGATGGACAAGGAGGCAATGGTGGCAATACGTTCTCGCACAGCTAAAGGATGAACTGAATTCAGAGTCTGGTGACGTAGAGCAACATTTAACCGGAGGGATCAATGCTATATGCATTTGGGATGGAGCGGAGGACTGGATTCCTGACTTAGAAAATGAATGCAGGTGGGAGGGGCAACTGTTTCATCCAAGCAGCAGCATGATGTATAGGGGAGGGAGTGAGGAACGGAGAATAGCAGGAGTATCGTACCTCAGGCAAACAAGGCATTCCAACAGTGAAATTGAAAAACTGGATATGGAGCGTGTGGCACGACAAGCGGATGTGCTGGCTGATTTGCTGTCAGGACGCCAGTTGCTCGTTCTGGAAGCTGAAGCGCTGCTAGCTGAGGTGACACCAGGATTGGAACGCGTTTGGCGCTTGGCTGCGCAGCTCGCGTACTTGCAAGGTCGACTCAGCTTTGCTACTGGCCTTGCACCACATGCGCGTCGGCCCGCTACGAGTGATATCCGCTGCAATCGTTGCGGCAGCGGGGCGATGTACCGCACGAGCTGTGCATCGTGCGGGCGCGAGGCGTGCGCCTACTGCGAGACGTGTCTCGCGCTGGGGCGCAGCCGTGAGTGCTCGCTGCTGCTGCGCGGTGCAGCGAAACCCGCCGTGCCGTGCACGGCGGACACAGCCCCGGCCGCGGAGCTCGACCGCTGGGGGCTGAGCCCTGCGCAACGCGCCGCCGCCGAAGCGGCGCTGCGCTTTTTGGCCGCACCGCCCAGTGGGGTGCGGGGGCGCTCTCGCCCGGAAAGCCTCTGGCTCCGGGCGGGCGAGCTACTGCGGCGTGGCATGGCAACACGCCGGGGGACAAGCCCTGCTGCTGGGTCGCAAGGGAGTGTCCTTGCCCGCGACAGCAACAGCGGATATCCTTCGCCAACAACTGGCGAAGGCGTGGCAGAGCGGTTTTTGCTTTGGGCCGTGACTGGCGCAGGCAAGACGGAAATGATGTTTCCACTCCTGCAACATGTACTGGAGCATGGAGGAACGGCGCTTGTAGCGACACCGCGCCGGGATGTGGTACTGGAGTTGGCGCCCCGTTTGGCAATCGCCTTTCCTCATGTAAGCATGGTGACGCTCTATGGAGGCAGCGATGAACGCTGGCAAAGGGGGCAGCTGACACTCGCAACGACTCATCAGCTTCTGCGTTATCGTCAGGCCTTTGATCTGGTTGTCATTGACGAAATTGACGCGTTTCCTTATCACAATGATCCAATGCTCGCCTTTGCCGCACAGGCTGTATGTAAGCAGGAGGGTAAATTCATTTATTTGTCTGCTACTCCACCGCTACTGTTGCAAAAAGAGGCTGCACGCGGCCTGTTGCCGCATGCCAAGGTTCCTGTTCGTTTTCATCGCCATCCACTGCCTGTCCCATTCCGCCTGGAGACTGCTCCGGTGAAGCATTGGCTGCAAAAGGGACGACTTCCTGCATGCCTGATTCAACGCTTGTTCGCATCCATACATCGCGGCGCTCAGGTCTTCCTGTTTGTGACACGAATCTCACATATTCAATCTCTAGTAGAATTGTTGATCAGACGCTTGCCTGATATCCCAATTGCGGGCACTTCATCCCAGGATGAAGAACGAAGCGCTAAGGTACGTTCCTTTCGAGCAACTGAAATACGTGTACTGGTCACAACCACTATTTTGGAGCGCGGTGTGACGGTTCCGCGGAGTGATGTGTATGTACTGGACGCGGATAGCAGCCTTTTTGATGAAGCCTCTCTGGTACAAATGGCTGGTCGAGCAGGAAGGTCGAAGGATGATCCGTGTGGAAGCGTCGTTTTCACATCTCCCCAATGGACACGCGGCCAAAAGAGGGCGATTAGACAAATTAAGCGCATGAATACACTAGCGCGAAAAAAGGGCTATCTACAGGAGGTGAAACATTAAATGCACAAAATAAAAAAAGTTTTTTTTGAAATGTGAAACCTGATGCAATATTGACACGTAAACTACCAAGAAAGGTGCATTCTGTATGAAAACGATGCGCAGAACCCAACTTTTTTTGAATTGGCTACTTCAGCGTCAGTCAGAGACATGTATCGCTTGTGGAATTCACACTGGGGGTTTTTCCAAGTTTCCCGGGATTTGTACTTCTTGTTCGGCTCAAATTCCTTGGATTCACAACATTCGATGTGTTCATTGTGGACGCCCGACATTTTGTCCTGATTGTGTAAGGCCTGACCGGGAAGCACGCTACTATGTGTGTAATCGGAGTGCGACTAGCTATACGCCTATTATGAGAGAATGGATTGGGCAGTTTAAATATCGCGGAAATGAAAAGTACGGTCCTCTGCTCGGCGAGATGATGCATTGGGCTTATCAGGCTATGAGGCATGAGTTTGCTGGTCGGGAATATTTTAGTTTCAATCAGGCTCTGCGGAGCGTGAATTTGGTGACATGTGTTCCGGTAAGCGAGACACGATTGACAGAGCGAGGTTTCAATCAGGCCCAAATTTTGGCAGAGGAGCTTGCCAGGCGGAATAAACTGCCCTTTTTACCTTTACTTTCTCGTCCACAAGATACTGGCAAACAAAGCTTCAAAACAAAAAAAGAACGCACAGATACGATGTACAATGCGTTCTCTGTTGTGTCAGGTATGACGGAGTTAATTAAGCACTTTATTTTAAACGCTGAGTCTCAAACTAAAATGGAGAATCAGAAATGCGTTACTGTTTGGCTGGTGGACGATATTTATACGACAGGCAGCACTTTACAAGCGTGTGCGCGTGTTTTAAGGAAAAAGGCATCCGAAGAGGGAATACATATGACCATTTTTTGCCTGACTTTGGCAAGGTCATAAGCCCGAATTTTATGTACCTTTACGAGAGTTTTGGTTTGAAACTAGGAAAAAAAGTTCATAACGTTCCGAGAAAAACTCGAATGCTAGAGCAGGGAAGCCTTTTAAACCGCACAATAAGCAAGATTTGACAACGAGATAGAGAGAGGTATATAATAAAAATATAGACACAAACAAAAAGTAAGGAAGTGAGGGATGAAAACAGAACATTTTAATTTAGAGGTTGATTTATTTGGAAAATAGGAGTACAATTTCTATCTGTTGATAGCTAACATGGTTTGGTAATAAATGATTAGCTAACGACAACAGAGCGGACATTGGGAGTGTCTCGCTCAGTAGTAAAGCAGTTAATTAAAATTTGACTTAAAAAAGAGGAGAGAAAAAATCATGAAAAACGTAATGAAAAAAGTAGTAGTATCTAGCATGTTGGCAGTTAGTTTAGGTGCAGTATCTCTGTTGAGTCCACTTGCTACAGGTCAAGTATCCGCAAAGTCTAACTCGGATAACAACAAGGATCAGGCAGAACTACAACTGATCATTGAACAACAAGAAGCAGCACAGAAAGCACTGGAAGCTAGACTCTTTGGAACTGAAAATGCTACAACACCGGTTCAACCAGCTACTGAGAACAATAATCAAGCAACAACTACAACACCAGCGAATACGACTGTAACACCAGCTACTGTAAATACAATCACAGTAAGTGTTCAAGATGGCGATACGCTGACTTCCATTGCTGAAAAATACGGTGTAACTGTTGAGGAACTGCTTAAAATCAACAACCTGATTAAAGTAGGCCAAGAACTGCAAGTTCCGCAATCAAACACTAATAAATAATTCATTATAAATTCATAATAAAATGTTTTTATTAAACCAAGTGTTTGACTACAGTATACGGGAAGGCCTCTATTAAAACAATGCTTTTTTGAATAATTATTTGTGGAATAGCTTGTTTTTTTGGACTGCAAATTTTCAATGGTGCGTCTACACTTATCTTCAGATAGATTTTAAGCTGGGATGATGTTAGTCGCATTGATATAATGAATACCCACACTCCATGTGCGGAGCATTCGTATGGGCGCCGTTCCCCCGGATTTGTAGCAGTTACTTGGTGGCATTCGGGGCACAGGTGAGCATGAATTCTTCTGAGGATTGTTTCGCCCGGTTTTTCCCTCATCTTGATTCGTATATTTACTCCATTTATAATCATATACAGCTATTTTAATTATAGTGAGGCGCTATTCCCGAAATAACCGGAATGGCGCTTATTTTATTTTAATCTAAAAACCTGAGTGTTGTATGACGATAAATAGACACATGCATTAGATTGATCTGGGAGAGATCATTTTCCTCCTTAGGTTACATACGATTTGCATATCATTATATATAGATGTAAGAAAAATTTTAATGTTAGGTTATGGCCCATTAGCTGGTGTGGGATTTAAATGCTTGGTTTTCTTGTTGCGTTTCCTAATACAGAGTACATTAGAATTCTGTACCTTTATTATGATATCGTACAAAATGTGCAATTGTGTAAAATCTATCACTCTTTTTTTAAAATATTCGCTAGACGAGGCTCTTAGGTATAAGGTAATGTAAGGATACACTAATACGAGACCGGAAACAGGAAAGGGGCGCTGCAGAGCATGAACTTGGATAACTGTCCTCGCTGTGGAAAGCTGTTTATTATGAATGTCAGGGGAATCTGTCAGAACTGTATTAAAGAAATTGAGATTGAATATGAACAGTGCGTCAAATATATACGTGAAAATAAGGGGATTCATATGCATGAGCTTTCGGAGGCTACCGGGATATCCGTGAAGCAAATTACGACCTTTATACGTGAGGGACGTATTTCCATTGCTAATGCTCCCAATATGACGTATCCTTGCGAGGTATGTGGAACACCCATACGGGAAGGGCATATGTGCGATTCTTGTCGAACACGCCTGACCAAAGACCTGCATCAGGCTGTACGCGAAAGTAGTAATCAGGATCAAAGTAATAATATGGGCTCAGGTACCTACAGCGCGATTGATAAACTTCGTGGAAAGTAGTACAGGGGAATTAAAAACGTATTCAGCTATTCAAAAAGTTTCAAATACCGCCGATAATCTTTATAGAGCTTATCGGTTTTTTTATTTTTAGCAAACATGCACAAAATAAAGAAGTAAGACATAATACGAACCATGTTCGACGCTATGTCGTCTGATACATTCTGACCATTTTAAATAAATAAGGAAGGTGGAAGTTATGAAAATTAACGAGACCAACCGCATCGGAGCCATTAACCCATATCAACGAAATATTGAAGCAGGACGCCAGGAGGAACAAAAGAAATCCCGCCGCAAGGACGAGGTCTCGATTTCCCCGGAAGCGATGGAAATGCTGAACCGCAGCAGTGACGCAGACCGCGTTAAAAAGATTCAGGAGCTTAAGCAGCAAGTAGCTTCTGGAACTTACCGTGTGGATGCTGACAAAATTGCAGAGAAGCTGTTACCTTACTTCAAGCAATCTTCTGAAAGCTAGGTGAAGGAATATGCCTTTAGAGCGTTTGATTGATGTGTTAGAGCAGCTTAGAGAGGCTCACGAGCAGTTGATTGCATTAGGAACTCAAAAAAAAGAAGCGCTGATATCCAATAAGGTAGATCAGCTCATTTTAGTAATGAATCAGGAATCGAAGCTTTCCAGAAATATTGAGCAGCTGGATGAACGACGTATGCAGGCAGCATATGAATTTTTGCAGGAACGTGGTATTAAGTCCAAGTTGAATCTCAATATTACGGAATTGTCACGTCTCGTGTTTGATGTAAATGACAAGCAGCGCCTCCTTCAAATTCAAAAAAATTTGGCGGATACCCTTCAGGAATTGAAGAAACTAAATGAATTGAATCAACAGCTTATACAGCAGGCGATTTCCTATATCGATTTTTCCATTGAGAGTATGTCATATTATGCGGAATCGGAAGCGACTTACCAGCGCCCGGCTGATAAAAGTATATCAACTGTGACGGCGGGCCTATTTGATACACGCGCCTAATAGAAGGAGGAAAACATGGTCTCAACATTTCATGGTATAGAAACAGCGAGAAGAAGCTTAAATACGCAAACGGCAGCACTAAACACAACCGGACACAATATTTCCAATGCCAACACAGCTGGTTATTCCAGACAAGTGGTAAGTATGAAAGCCTCTGAATCTATGGAGGCGTATGGTTTGAACCGTTCTGTTGTAAGAGGTCAGATGGGCACAGGGGTTGAATTCACCGCTATTGAGCGTGTTCGTCAGACATTTCTGGATGACCAGTACCGTAACGAAAGTTCTTCTCAAGGTGGCTGGGATATCCGTTATGATACGCTGAACAAGCTTGAGACCATTATGAACGAACCCTCGGATACGGGGATCCGCAAGGTCATGGATAACTTTTGGGATGCATGGTCCGATCTGAGCCAAGATCCTCAGGATGTTACGAATCGCAAAATTGTAAAAGAGACTACGCTTGCTCTGACAGATGCTTTGAATCAGGCTAGCAAACAGTTGGATGCACTCAGTTCTGATTTGACTAGTAACGTCACATTAAAAACAACTGAGATGAACTCATTATTGCAGTCTGTAGCGGATTTGAATGGTAATATCTATAAGTTGGAGCAAATTGGGGATAACCCGAATGATTTACGGGATCAGCGGGATTATGCGATTGATAAGTTGTCCAAACTTGCGAATGTGCAGGTAACTCAGTTGGATAACGGCTATCAGGTAACGGTGGCTGGACAAGTAGCTGTTGCGGGTACAGAGGTAACTGCTGTTACGGCGGCTGGCCTTGAGGCTGCATATCAGGGAGGGACATTAACCGGTGGCGAAGTATACGGTATGATTCTATCCCGGGATAAATATGTATCGGATTACAAGAGTCAGATGGACCAGTTGGCTAATACGTTGGCAAATGGCAATATTGAAATTACTTTACCCGCAGGTACGGTTCTACCCGAGGGAACGGTACTGAATTCGGGTGCCAATAATACAGCAGTCACTTACTCAAATGCGAATAACAATAGAACCTTGACGGCTGATTTAAAAGTAACCGTACAAGGGATTAATGGCCTTCACCAGCTAGGATACACGCTTAGTGGCACGACACCGCAAAAAGGTGGGGCGTTCTTCACCTCCAAAGATGGGGCTGCCATTACAGCAGGTAATATTACGCTGAATAAGGATATTCAAGATGATCCCAATAAAATTTCCAGCTCTTTGCGGGTAGATGGAACGGGTACGGCGAACGAGAAGGTAACTGTAGGTAACAATGCTTTGGCGTTGGCTATGGCGAACCTGAAAAATGTGAAGTTTGGCTTTAATACCACTCAAGCCCAGTCTACCACGGTAGATGACTTTTTCAGCTCAATTGTAGGACAATTAGGTGTTCAAACTCAGGAGGCAGAGCGCCAATCGCAAAATGCACAGCTATTGACCGAGCAAGTGGACATGAATCGTCAGTCGGTCAGTGGGGTGTCATTGGATGAAGAGATGTCCAATATGATTAAATTTCAGCATGCCTATAGTGCAGCCTCCCGGTTCATGACTACATTTGACCAACTGTTGGACAAGCTGATTAATGGTACAGGCCGCGTAGGTCTCTAGTATAATGAGAAGGTGGAGTAAGTTATGCCAATTCGAGTAACCTCAGGGATGACCAATATGCAACTGCTCAGTAACCTGAATCGGAATAACAATAACATGGGCAAAATGGAGAACCAGATTTCTACAGGTCGTAAGCTGAATAAGCCCTCAGACGACCCTGTAGGAGTAACCTATGCACTACGTTACAGAGCTGAGCTAGCTTCTAATGAGCAATACAAAACCAATTCAGACGCAGCAGTTAGCTGGTTGAATTTTACTGATACTACTATGCAACAGGCCAGCGATGTAATGAAGCGGCTTAAAGAGCTGACAGTTCAGGCTTCAAGTGAAACACTTCCTCAATCCGCCCTGGATTCGATTAAGCTGGAAGTTGACCAACTAAAAGAGCAAATGATGAATATTGGTAACAGTCAGCTTCGTGGGAAGTATGTTTTCAATGGGCAAAATTATGATCAGGCACCGTATCAGCTATCGGCTACGGTCACGAGTTATGATCAGGTTAATCCGGATCAAGGTGCAGTTAGTTATGCGATCGGGGATCAAGATGCATTTCGGGTAAATACGTCAGGCGGCGATTTTTTCGGGAAATCGACAGATGCAGATAATGTTTTTAAGGTCATGGATGCATTATCCACCGCATTAACCAGTGGGAATAGTACAGCAATATCAAGTCAACTTTCAAGCATTGAATCCCGTTTTACCAAAATGCAAACAAGTTTGTCTGAAGTAGGTGCACGCACGAACCGGGTTGAATTGGTACAAGCCCGTTTAGATGATCGTAATTTGAATTTGACGACACTTCAAGCCAAAACAGAGGATGCAGACGTTGCTAGTCTGATGATTCAAGCTACATCTGCCCAAACTATCTATGAGGCTGCCTTGAAATCATCTGCCAAGATCATGCAGCCATCTCTGATGGACTTTATGAGTTGATTTTTATCTTTGACATTGTTACTTGAAGCTATGGACGAGTGGTCCGTAGCTTTTTTGTTACTATTTATAGGAGGAGTTACTGATGACCCCAAAACAGAAAATAGAAGAAGAAAACCAAGATACGAACACCGTCCTTTATGTGTTTCCAAAAGGAATACCAGGCTTTGAACAACTTCGGGAATTTCAACTACAGGAGCATAATGAATTATTTAGTCTTTTCAGTGCAGTAGAGCAACCTGCTACTATTTTTATTACCGTAAATCCCTTTGATTTTTTTGAAGATTATGAATTTGAGCTATCTGATGATGCTCTTGAGGATATTGGAATCACCAGTCAAGAACAGATAGCAGTACGATGTATCTGCACATGGAACAGCGATCAATCCAAAACGACGGTTAATTTGCTGGCACCTTTAATTTTTAATATTGAACAGCAAACGGGGAAGCAAGTTATTTTGCAGAATACGAAGTATACAATTAAGCATCCATTATGGAATGGAATAGAGCCCGACAAAGGCGGTGAGTCCTGATGCTCGTATTGACGCGTAAAAAGGGTGAATCCATTGTGATTCAGAATGATATCGTCATTACTGTTCTTTCCGTTGAAGGGGATAATGTGAAAATTGGTATTTCTGCTCCTAAGGATATTGATATCTATCGAAAAGAAGTTTTTGAGGCTATTCAGCAAAATAATCAATGTGCAGTTATGGATTCCAATGCCATTCAAAGTGCAATGTTGGAGATGGAAGAGAGAAAGTCCTGATTCGCTAATCTTAGAGGTGCACATACATTGAGGAAGGTGACCAAGTAAAGTGTCGGTCTTTGTTTGACTAGATTTTATGCTTAATTATCTGGAACAATAACCGTTTATCGTAATATCGAAAATCTCCACTTGGGTGAGTTCGAAAGTTTGATGGGTTAAGGATAGGTGTGGACAGGTCGGACTTGGATAAAGTCATCATGTATAAAATGTTGGTTTTAAATCGAAATAACCAAGTCGTAAACTACTAAGAAATATTTCAAAAAAAATCGAAATGCTATAAACAATTCTAGTCGTAGGGTCGATATATATTTTAGAGCGGTAATTCTTCAGGGCGGCCGACCTGTGAAGACGCTTATACCACAAGGATGTGGGAATCAAACCATTTCAGGGAGGAAATTTAAAATGATTATCAATCACAACTTACCTGCATTAAATACACACCGTAACATGCAATTGAACAACACGGCAGCAAGCAAAAACATGGAAAAATTGTCTTCAGGTCTGCGCATCAACCGTGCAGCTGACGATGCTGCTGGTCTCTCCATTTCCGAAAAAATGCGCGGTCAAATCCGTGGTTTGGAACAAGCTCAACGTAACGTTCAAGATGGTATCTCTTTCGCACAAACAGCTGAGGGTGCAATGAACGAAGTATCCTCCATGCTGACTCGTATGAAAGAACTGGGCGTTCAACAACTCAATGATACTTACAGCGCTGGCGATAAGTCCAACATCAAAGCTGAGCTTGGTCAATTGGGCGGTCAAATTGATGCAATCCTGTCCAACACTAAATTCAACGGTATTGCAATTTCCGGTGGAAGCGTTAAAATCCAAGCTGATGATAACGTGTTCGTTCTCACTGTTAAAGGTATCAGCTCCGCTGGTTTCCGTGGCCTTACTTCTGGAGTTAAATTGTCTGCTACAACAGCTGCAATTGAAGCGGTTGCTAAGCAACGTGCGAACTTGGGTGCTATGCAAAACCGTATGGAATACACTTCCAACAACTTGGGCACAACTGTAGAAAACCTGACAGCTTCCGAATCCCGTATTCGTGATACTGACATGGCAAAAGAAATGGTTACTCTGTCCAAAAACAACATCTTGCTGCAAGCTTCCCAATCCATGCTGTCACAAGCGAACTCCGCGCCACAAGGCGTACTGTCGTTGTTGCGTTAATTTTAAACGACAGCAATTACAAAAAAAGATCCTGCCTTTCGCAGGATCTTTTTTTGCTTTTATTTTAGTTTTTTCGTAAATAATTGCACTCATTTACCGATATATAATGTATTGGCATTTCAAATACAGAACGGTTTTATTGTGTCTAAAACTATGAATGGAGGTTATTCTATGGACTCGATGATCCCCTCTAGCACTGGAAATCTGTTGCCGATTCAGCCATCAGCAGGAATACAACGTGGAGCCCCTTCAGATGCCGAAACAAATTATTCTGCCATACAAGATGCTGTCCAAACAACCAATATAGGTGGTACAGCGCAGAAACAGCCGACACATGAGGAAGCAGTTTTGGAACTACAGAAAGCAATTGATGCTATTCAAGGCCCACAGAAGACATTTGAGATCTCTGTGCATGAAAAGACACATGCAATCATGATAAAAGTGATGAACAAGGAAACTGGCGATCTGATTCGTGAGGTGCCTCCTGAGAAAATTTTGGACATAGCCGCTAGAATGATGGAAATTGCAGGGATCATTATCGATAAAAAAGTATAGGGGGATATACAATTATGGTAACTAGAATAAGTGGTCTCTCAGGCGGCTCAGGCCTGGATATTGATGCAGTGGTCAAAAAGCTGATGACTGCTGAGCGTGTACCGCTCGATAAGCTGAATCAACAAAAGCAGCTAATGGAATGGAAACGAGAAAACTATCGTGAGTCCAGCACTAAAATTGTTTCATTTCTACAAGATAAACTGACGACATTAAGCCGCACTGCTTCAATGAATCCGCAGAAAGTAACAGTAACGGGAAATAGCGATGCGTTGACTGCATCGGCTTCATCGTCTGCCAGTGGAGTATTGGATATCTCGGTAACAAATCTCGCTACTGCCGCAAGATCTGTCTCAGACAGCTCATGGTCGGTAAAGGCAAGCACTGAGCTTGCATTTGCCGACGGGGCAGCTCGTACGGTTCAGGTTGGTGGGGCCACCATTGATGTGGATGCAAACGAAACCATTGAATCGTTTGTCAAAAAAATTAATGATAACAGTAAGGCTGGAGTAACTGCTCTGTATGATGCCAAATCTGGTTTGTCATTAACAAGTAAAACCACCGGTTCCCAAGCATTCAATATCGATGCTCAAATTAATAGTGAGTTTAAACTGTCTTCAACGAACGGAACCGATGCTGTGCTAAAGGTAAATGGACTTGAAGTCAAAAAGTCATCCAATAATTTTACCATTAATGGCATTGATATTACGCTGAAGGCAGCCGGTGGTGCTGCGACAAGGATCGAAGCAACCAAAGATACCGATAAGATTGTGGAAAATATTCAAAGCTTTGTCGATGCATATAATGATGTTCTTGCTACACTCAATGGCAAGGTTAGTGAGGAGAGATTTAAAAAATACGCTCCGCTTACGACGGAACAAAAAGCCGGTATGAGCGATGATGAAGTCAAGCTCTGGACAACCAAGGCCAAGAGTGGCATGCTTAGAAACGATCCTATCCTGCAGGATACATTATCTGAAATGCGTAATGCCATGATTCAAGGTGTAGATATCGGCAGAGTTGATGCAAATGGTAAGAATAAGCCTTTAATGATGTCTGAGCTTGGAATCACTACGGGGACGTATGATACGAAGGGCAAGCTAATTTTGGATGCAGACAAATTGCGTGCGGCGGTTGAAAAAGATCCAGATATTATCACGAATTTTTTTGGTAAACAGGATCCGAGTACCGCACTAACTAATAAATACACACAGCAAGATGGTGTTATTGCTAAGCTTAAAAAGATTTCGAATACTTCACTGAAAAGTATGGCTGATACAGCCGGTACTTCAATAGTAAGTAAGGATCTAACTGCTTCATTTCTTTCTACGAGCACAATGGGAGAGCGATTAACGAGTCTGGACCGTCGAATTAGTGACATGACCAGCCGTCTAACGATGAAAGAAACTAACTATTACAAAAAATTCACCGCGATGGAAACGGCAATAAGCAAGTATAATAATACATCTTCGAGTCTTACAAGCATGTTGTCATAAAGGAGGTTTTACAATTGATCCATACACCCTATCAGAAATATCGGCAGACTCAAGCGCAAACTGCATCCAAGCCTAAACTGCTGATTATGCTGTACGATGGGGCTATTCGTTTCGTTCGTGCGGGGATTGAGGGGATAGAGAATAGGGATAACGAGAAAGCAAATAATAATTTGTGTAAAGCGCAAGCTATTGTACACGAGTTGATATCTGCATTGAATTTTGAGTATCCAATATCCCATGACTTATTGCGAGTGTATGAATATATGCTGCATGAGCTGATCGAGGCGAATGTTCACAAAATAGCCGCTCCGGCACAAGAGGTGCTGGAACATTTGACTGACCTAAGGGAAGCTTGGTTGGAAGCCATGAAAATGCCTGGTGTAGTTGGTAGTGTGTAATGGCGGATCCTAATATGCAAGTACTCCTTGAAGAACTGCAACATAGGACAGAAGCAGTGTTATCTAACCTTATGAATTTAAGTGAGGAAGAGTTTGAACAGTTTGCAGATCAAAGGCAGCGCATTGTAGAACAGATGCAGTCCTTTCAGCCGTGGATAACGGAAAATAATAAGCAGAAAATTCGTGATATACTAAGTCACGATTCGGTAATTTTACAGCGTATGCATGCACTTAAGGATGAAGCAGGTCACTGGATGGAGAAACGTGGAGCCATTCGTGTGCAGCAGCATGCATACCAGCAAGCTTATTCTGTAGACAGTTTGTTTATTGATCATCGCAAATAAAAATGCATTATGGAGCGTACCCCATTCGATTTAAGAATGGGGGTATTTTTTGTGAAAAGCTTCATTCCATTAAGAGTAAATCCGATATACTAATTAACAAATATTAATGCGAAACGGTGGTATTACCTTGTCTCAACTACAAATAAACCATACAATTCTAGAGCAGAGGTTTCCTCATGTTGCAACCCAAATAAATAGTTTGCCGAATGATGACTTATCTATACCTTTGTTTACTGAGCCCTTTGAAAGGGATATCGCTTGGCTTAATGCTGTTGAAGGGGCTATTGGAAACGGGAAAGTTATTTTTGTATATGGTTTTCAAAGGGGACTCAGCATTGTTGATCTCCTCGAATTGTACCCGAATCACTGGCTGTTTGTATACGAGCCGGATGAGCGGCTTTTTCGGAAGGCTGTGACGGAGTATGACCTCAGTCTTTTGCTGGGGCATCCCAATTTGTACTGGCTAGCCGTTGGTGATTCTCAGCTCGATATGATGTTTCATATGCTGAGTAGTTACATGATGGAAGATTTAGTGTTTATTGCGCTGCGTAAGTATCTAACTGATGATATGAGTATGCTACGTGAAGTAAAGGGGAAATTTCAGGAGTACCGTCAGAGCTTTATGATAGATAAACATACAGAGCATCGTTTTCGAGAAGAATGGACTCGAAATTTTCTATATCATCTATCTGATGTACTATACACTCCTTCCATTGAGCGGCTTTTTCACGCTTTTGAGGGTGCAACGGTGATTGTTGTATCATCAGGCCCATCTTTACAGGAAGATATCGAATGGCTGAAAAAATTACGACCTCACGCACTGATTATTTCAGCAGGCTCTAGCATTCAGGCATTAATAAAGCATGGAATACAGCCTCACCTTGCTGTAATAATGGATGGCCATTCAGTCAATAAGAAAATCTTTGCTTCCTCTGAAACGAGAGAGCAGCCTTTATTGTTTACTTCCTCCTCCTATTATGAAATCTCTGATCAGAACTGTGCAGGGAAAATCCATAGTATTATGAAAAGTGATGCTGTATCACAATATTTCTTTGGACTCAGTAAAGAGGAACTCTTTATATCCCCTACAGAAACGGTTGCAGGAACGGCTATTCAAGCAGCGGCATATCTAGGGGCTAAACGGATCATACTTGCAGGTCAGGATTTGTCGTTCCCTGATAACAAATTCTACGCAGATGGAATTGAACATTTTGCAGCCGAAACTACAGATAAGATAGTGCAGGGAGCACCTAAAAAAGTGCTAAATGTAAAGGGGACATACAATACTACAGACGAAAGTTTCTCCCTGATGAAGAATGGACTCGAAAATCTGATTAAGGCACTTCCAAGGATTAAATTTATCAATTCAACTCGCAATGGTGCAGTGATTGAGGGAGCCCCATACGAACCGATGGAAGAGATGTATAAATTGTTAGCATCAGAATCTGTTGATCATGATGCAATTGCCGATTTGATAAATAAAATAAATATTGCTGCTGATATAAATAAGGTGCTGGATGTCAGAGATAAGCTGATAGCGACACTCGGAGATCTATCCAATGTACGTTCTGAGATTGCAGCAATTCATAAGCTGATGAAAAAAATACGCGAATTTAGCCGGACTAAACCAGCAAAGGCTCAAAGTATGGTGGAGTCTATAGAGCAAATGTGGGGGTTGATTGCCAACAGGGATTGGTTCTCACCTATATTTGAGTCCATTATGCCTATCGAAATTGCGCGTTTTGATCAGGTGCTCCCAGTGATTGTGACAGAACATCAGTTGACTCGTAAGTCTGATCTAATCTATGAGCATCTGGGTAAGCTGCTAGAGGATATCACAGCACAAATCCCAATACTTGAAGAAATGTTTTCAGAATCGATTCGCCGTTTAGATAAAAAAACAGATAGCGATCCATTGGTCCATAAAGATATATAAATTAATCGTTTTACACTCCGGAGGTCATTATGTTTACCAACAAGATTGTACTGGTTACGGGCGGCACAGGCTCAATTGGAAGCGAAATTGTACGTAATATTTTGTCCTATAATCCAAAAGCTCTGCGGATTTTTAGTAGAGATGAGAGCAAGCAGTTTGATCTACAGCAGGAATTAAAAGAATATACGAATGTCCGTTATCTGATTGGCGATATCAGGGACAAGCAGAGGCTCAGCTATGCCATGGAGGATGTAGATTACATTTTTCATGCCGCTGCTCTTAAACATGTGCCTGCATGCGAGTACAACCCCATGGAGGCAGTGAAAACGAATGTCATAGGTGTACAAAATTTAATAGAGGCTGCTATTGAGCATGATGTAGAAAAAGTGGTAGCCATCAGCACAGATAAAGTGGTAAATCCAACGAATACAATGGGTGCTACAAAGTTACTATCAGAACGTTTGATTTCAGCGGCCAACTTGTATAAAGGTAGCAAACGTACCGTCTTCTCATGTGTCCGCTTTGGGAATGTTATGGGCTCAAGGGGGTCTGTTATTCCGTTATTCCGGGATCAGATTGCTAAGGGAATTCCGGTGACTGTCACACATGCAGAGATGACTAGATTTATGATGTCTATTCCTCAAGCAGCTCAACTGGTAATAGATGCAGCGCATCATTCACAAGGCGGAGAAGTATTTGTACTTAAAATGCCGATTCTTAAAATCACAGACTTGGCCCAATGTTTGATTGATTCGTTTGAACAGGCAACTGGCAATATCTATTCGGGTGAAGTCATCGAGTCTGGAATACGGCCGGGAGAAAAGCTGTATGAAGAACTAATGTCACTTGAGGAATCTGAAAGAGCACTGGAGAATGGACAAATGTATATTATCCCTTCGTCATTTCATACAGCAGAGCAGGAATATGAAGGTTTTCAAAAGGCGATTCCTCAAGAGTATTCTTCGAAGACTGCACCGCAGATCTTCCAGACAGCCATTCGGGAACTGATTGAACAGAACGGATTGGGCTTTACAAAAGGTATTGTATGATGAGCAATCATAAATGTTTGGCGATTATTCCTGCGCGCGGTGGATCAAAGGGTTTACCTGGTAAGAACATTAGATTGTTACATGATAAACCGCTCATTCAATATAGTATTGAGGCAGCGCTGAACAGTAGCTGTGTGGACGAAGTTGTAGTTACAACGGATAGTGCAGAAATTGCTTGTGTGTCAGGTCAAGCTGGCGCAGCAGTTCCATTTATAAGGCCTGCTGAGCTGGCTACCGATGAGGCTAAAAGCATTGATGTATTCAAGCATGCTGTTGAATTTTATGAACAGACACTGGATCAGTTTTTTGATGTTATTATGCTGCTGCAGCCCACATCTCCATTGCGAAATGCTATGGATATTGAAGAGGCGTATACAATATTTTCGAGTAATCAGGCTGATTCCCTTCAAAGTGTCACCTTGTCCGGGGTACAACCCTATCTACTAAGGGAAATAGATAACGGACAGCTTACGTCCTACCTGAAAGATGAAAGGGAGCATTTGAGGAGGCAGGATCTAAAGGAATTGTATGTTCTAAATGGAGCCATCTATATCGTAAAAAGAGATCTGTTGATGAACAGTGGCACTCTGGTAGGACCTAATAATTGTGGCTACATTATGCCCGGAGAGCGATCTGTTGACATAGATGACGAGTTTGATTTAAAAATGGCAGAGTTTTTTTGGAGAGAATCCAACCACAAGGAATCCTCGCAGTAAGGAGGGAGTATATAACATGCAGAATTTCTTATCCAATAAGGGGAGCCATTCCATCTACATTATTGCGGAGGTGGGTGTAAACCATAACGGATCATTGAATCTCGCTTTCGAATGTATTGACCAAGCGATCTTATGCGGTGCCGATGCGGTGAAATTCCAGACCTTTAAAAGCGAAAAACTGGTAACCAAGTATGCCCAAAAGGCTGATTACCAGACAGAAAATACCAACTCCACCGAGAGCCAACTGGACATGTTAAAACAGCTGGAATTAAGCTTTGAGGATTTTGTTCTTTTGAAAAAGTACTGTGAGGATAAAGGGATAGATTTCCTTTCCACCCCCTTTGACGAAGAAAGTGCTGAGTTTCTGAATTCAATTCATATTGACGCATTCAAGGTTGGATCAGGAGATATGAACAATATCCCCTTTCTTCAGAAGCTTGATAGTTATGGGCGTCCGATTATCCTATCGACCGGGATGTCTAATTTAGATGAAATTGGAGAGTCGTTACAAGCATTTAAAAAAAGTGAAGTACTATTACTACACTGCACTTCTGACTATCCGGCGCCTTTAGAAGATGTGAATCTGCTAGCTATGAAGACAATATCTACAGCCTTTAATAAGGTCACAGGTTACTCAGATCATACGGCTGGGATTGAGATCGCTATAGCAGCTTCAGCATTAGGAGCGAGAATTATTGAAAAGCATTTTACATTGGATCGGACCCTTCCGGGTCCTGACCATAAGGCTTCACTGGAGCCAGCTGACTTTTCAAAGATGGTTCTTGCGATTCGAAATGTGGAGCAGGCTCTAGGGGATGGTATTAAAAGATGTATGCCCTCCGAGAAAAGCACCAGAGCCGTTGCAAGAAAAAGTATTGTGATGGCGACATCGAAAAAGGCGGGCCAGTTATTAACTCAAGAAGATCTGGTCATCAAGCGCCCAGGCAGTGGAATAGAGCCTAAATATTTTGATGACTTGGTTGGTAAGCAGCTTTTAAAGGATGTACATGAAGATAGTTTGTTATCATGGGATGATGTGCAATGAAAAAAGTATTGGTGATTACCGGAACACGAGCTGATTATGGGATATATTACCCGGTTTTGCGGGCTATTGAGGATGAACATGCTCTGGAGCTCCATCTTTTGGTGACAGGAATGCATTTATCCCCACAGTACGGATATACATTGGACGCTATTCATAAGGACGGATTTCGTGTATCTGCTAAGGTAGACTGTCTGCTGCAAGGGTCAACTCATGCCAATATGTCTCGCTCTATCGGAATAGCAATCATGGGCATGACGCAATCCATAGAAGCTTTGGAGCCAGATTTCGTCGTTGTTCTGGGAGATCGGGGAGAAATGCTTGCAGCCGCGATTGTGTCCTCTCACATGAACATTCCGCTGGTTCATTTACATGGTGGCGAAGTATCCGGCACGATTGATGAGTCTGTTCGGCATGCGATCAGTAAGTTGGCTCACATTCATTTCGTGGCGACAAATGGAAGCAGAGAGCGTCTAATCCGGCTCGGGGAAGAACCATGGAGAATCCATGTAGTCGGTGCTCCGAGAATTGAAACGATGATGAATACATCCTTGCCTGATCTAGAGGAAACAAAACGTAAATACGATCTGGATATAGATAACGATTATGTGTTATTTGCTTACCATCCTGTCACCACGGAAGAGGCGGATATGAGCAAGCTTGGCAAGATGCTAGAAGTTCTTTTGACTGGAGAGAATGAGGTTATTTGTGTGATGCCTAATTCGGATGCTGGAGCTGATGCTATCGTTGATGTATATAATCGTTTTGCTGCAAGAGGTGAGATGCATCTTGTAACCAGTTTTGAGCAACTTGATTATCTGACAATGTTGAAAAATGCAAAAGTATTCATTGGAAATTCCTCTTCGGGGATTATCGAGGCTGCTTCCTTTCATGTTCCAGTCATTAACATTGGGACCCGTCAGACAGGTAGGGAGCGCTCTGCAAACACAATAGATATTAAAGCCGATGAGATCGAACTGATGTCTGCATTGGAGTATGCAATGTCTGAACCTTTCCAGCAAATTGTTGAAGCGTCTGACAATATATACAGTAGAGATAACACAAGCTCTCATATCGTGGATATATTGAAACGAACATCCAAGTCAGAGCAGCTTATTCAAAAGACAATTACCTATTAAGGAGGGTCGGCCTTGAGCTATATCGTTTTTGGAACAGGAGGACATGCCAAGGTCATAGTTGATATTTTACGATCTTGTGGTGAAAAAATCATTGGAGTTCTTGATGACTTTTGTAAAGAAGAAGAATGGAACGGGTTGCCGGTCTTGGGGGACATTAATCAGGTTGACAAACTATTATCTCAGTATCCCGGAGCGCTGTTCATTGTAGCAATCGGAGACAATACAATAAGAATAAAAATTGTGAGTCAATTAAAAGCAGTAACAGCCCAATTTGGAACTGCTGTTCACCCGAGCGCTGTAGTCGCACCGAGCGCATTCATTGGAGAGGGCTCAGTTATTATGCCTAATTCAGTGATTAACGCCGACGCGTATGTTGGCGAGCACGTCATTGTTAATACAGCAGCTACTATAGATCACGATTGTCGAATAGAAGACTTCGCACACATTTCCCCAGGCGTACATATGGCAGGCGGAGTTCAGATCGGACGCTGTGCTCATATCGGAATAGGTGCAAGTCTCATACCAGGTATCCGTGTAGGGGGTAATACTCTCGTCGGTGCCGGTTCGTGTGTCATCCATGATTTACCAGGGAATGTCATAGCTGTGGGTTGTCCAGCCAGAGTAATCAAAACCGATAACGATAAGGGATGAAACGAAATGTCCAACCGAGACAGAATTTATTTATCTTCGCCGCACATGGGCGGGCTTGAACAACAATATATCACAGAGGCTTTTGAAACCAATTGGATTGCTCCACTGGGCAAAAATGTAGACGGTTTTGAAGCAGAGGTGTCAAGTTACTTAGGATGTGGGGGTGCTGTTGCCCTAAGCTCCGGAACGGCGGCGATTCACTTGTCTTTGATACTGCTTGGAGTGGAAAAGGATGATGTTGTTTTTTGTTCTTCTCTTACCTTTGTTGCTAGTGCTAATCCGATCTTGTATCAAGGTGCGATTCCTGTCTTTATCGATTCAGAACCGGACAGTTGGAATATGTCCCCTGAGGCACTAGAGCGAGCATTGAAGACTTATGCAGATAAGGGAAAGAAACCTAAAGCTGTAGTTATAGTCAATTTGTACGGACAGAGTGCAGACTACAATCGGTTAAAAACGATATGTGATCATTACGAGGTGCCGATTGTAGAAGATGCTGCAGAATCGCTCGGGGCAACTTACGGCAAGCAAATGAGTGGAACGCTTGGGAAATTCGGTATTCTTTCATTTAATGGAAATAAGATTATTACCACTTCTGGCGGAGGCATGCTGGTTTCAGATGATATAGAAGCTCTGAGCAGAGCACGGCATTATGCAACGCAGGCTAGGGAAAAGGCAATACATTATCAGCATGAGGATCTTGGCTTTAATTATCGTCTGAGTAATGTTTTGGCTGGCATAGGAAGAGGACAGCTTAGTGTGTTGGATGAGCGCATTCAACAGAAACGAGAAGTCTTTGAAAAGTACAGATATGAGCTATCAGGAATTGATGGAATACAATTTATGCCGGAAAAAAGCTTTGGCAAGTCTACTCGATGGTTGACAACAATGACAATAGATCCTGAAATCTTAGGCAGTAGTGTTAGTGATTTAATAGGATATCTAGGCAAAGATAACATTGAATCCCGTCCAGTCTGGAAGCCGCTTCATCTACAGCCACTCTTTAAGGACGCCGTATATTTCACTCATGAAAGTGGTGTGGATATTAGCCAAATACTATTTGAAAAAGGAGTTTGTTTACCCTCTGGAACAAATATGTCGGTTGATGAGCAGAGTTTTGTTATTAATCAAATGAAGGCTTTTTTTCGATGAATATAACATTGAACGCAATTAGCATACCATGTTTTGCATAAAAAGGAATATTTATTAAATCCTTATATTTATGATGCTTAATTCGGGAGAGGTGTAGAATTTGATTGATAAAGCAAAGGTAGTTATTTTTGGTGCAGGTGACGGAGGACTTCGTGTTCATTATCTATTAAGTGATGAATTTGAGGTTATCGCATTTGCAGACAACGATGTATCTAAACAAGGCGCGAAATTTTTGTCCAAATCGGTCGTTGCTCCTAATGAAATCTGTAAGCTTGAATTCGATTATGTAATTATTGCAAATATCCATGGAGAATCAGTGTATAAGCAGCTCGTTGAAGAGCTATCAATTGAAAAGGAAAAAATTATCGACTATTATATGAGTTTGAAATTTGATACTAGGCTGGCTCTATTGCGGCAAATTGCTGATGAAATAAATGAGTGTGGGGTAAAGGGAAGTGTAGCAGAGCTGGGTGTGTTCAAGGGGGAGTTCTCCAAATATATTAACCAGGCATTTCCTGATCGTCACCTATATTTATTCGATACCTTTAGCGGTTTTGACCAAAAGGATATTGATAACGAAAATAAAGGGGATTTTTCAGACTCGGTTGCAGGGGAGTTTTGCAATTCAGATGTGGACTTAGTGCTGAATAAGATGATGTATAAAGAAAATTGTATTGTAAAAAAAGGTTATTTTCCAGAATCAGCAAGTGATGTGAATGAAACTTTTGCATTTGTTAGTCTCGATGTTGATTTATATCAACCTATTCTTGAAGGATTGAAATTTTTCTATCCTAAGTTGTCAGCTGGAGGATACATTATAATCCATGACTATAATAGTACTCGATTCCACGGTGTAAAACAGGCAGTTAGAGAGTATTGTAGAGAACATGGTGTTAAGTATACGCCTATAAGTGACTTATGTGGTAGTGTCGCCATTATGAAGTAAGTTGAGCATTGATTTATGGGGGATGACAATAAAATGAAAAAAAACAAACTATTAATCCTCTCTGATTCAAATCTAAATCCAATGGTTCGTTTTCTAGAGGGATCTTTTGCAGATTTCATGTTAGAGGTGACTGAGGCCCCTTATAATCAAGTAAATCAGGTTCTTATGGATTCTGAACACTCTGTATGGTCGGAGAAAAAGGATATGTTGCTTTTATGGACAAGCCCTGAGAAAGTAATTCCTTCGTTTAATAAACTGATGGATTATAAGGAATTTAATATCGGTGATGTCCTTAACGAAGTTGATCAATTTTGCGAGCTTATTATCGGGGCAGAGAAGAAAGTCAAACATATGTTTGTGGTGTCGTGGTCGCTTCCCCCCCATTACCGTTGGATACAATCAATGACATTAAAGCATAATGTAGGATTAAGTAATGTGCTTATGCAAATGAATTTACGTCTTTCAGAGCGACTACAAAAACATGATCATGTTATTATTCTTGATTCTTCCTATTGGTATGCAGCAATCCAGCAAAAAAGCTACGATGCTAAAATGTATGCACTTGGAAAAATTCCGTTCTCTCGTGATTTTTTTCTCTTTGTATCTAATGAGCTTAAATCAGTCATTAGAGGTCTATACGGACAAAGTAAAAAGCTAATTATCTGTGATCTGGATAATACGCTCTGGGGTGGCGTGATTGGTGACGATGGCATTGACAACATCAAACTGGGAGGGATAGATCCAGTTGGTGAGAGCTTCAAACTTTTTCAGCAAGAATTGCACAGATTAAGTAGCCGAGGTATTATTCTGGCTATTTGCAGTAAAAACAGTGAATCGGTAGCATTAGAAATGATAGAACAGCACCCGGATATGATACTGAGAAGAAAGGATTTTTCTTCAATTAGAATCAACTGGAACGACAAAGCTGCCAATGTTGTTGAAATTGTAAAGGAACTTAATCTGGGTCTGCAATCTGTTGTGTTTCTGGATGATAATCCATCTGAGAGGGATCGTATAAAGCAGGCTCTTCCTGAGATTTATGTACCTGACCTACCGGTTGATTTTACCCAGTATCCTGTTTTTATTAGCCGATTGGATTGTTTTGAGACTCCTGCTATAACGTTGGAGGATCGTAAACGAACAGACTGGTTCAAACAGGAACAAGAACGGGAGTCGATAAAGTTAAACGTAGGCTCATTGGAAGAATGGCTTCATTCACTTGAAATTAAGGTGACTCCACATAAATTAGATAAATTATTGTTAACGAGGGCTGTCCAACTAATCAATAAAACGAATCAGTTTAACATGGCAACCCGCAGGTTTACGATTGAAGAGTATTGGTCCTGGAGTGAGCTGCCGAATAATCATGCAATCTTATTTGAAGTGGAAGACAAATTTGGGAATGCAGGTTATACAGGACTGATTTCGGTTTCATGTAATGATGGAGGTCAGGCTGAGATCCATGATTTTATTATGAGTTGTCGTGTCATGGGCAAGGGGATTGAGGAAGCAATGCTTTATTTAGTTGCCAAGCATTTTTTAGCTCATAATATTAAGGCTACGTATGTAAAGACAGAAAAGAATAAACCTTTTTATGACTTTATTTCAAAGAAGTATAGGGATGTATCTAAAAACAATGATTTAAATCTAGGAGAGATATTTCTACCTCATCATATCTTACTTAAGGAGTGCTCTTTTTGAATAAATTTGAGTCGGTTCAATCGATAATATCTAAAATTATGAATGTGCCTGTCGAAAAAGTGACGTTGGAATCTGTAAAAAGTGACTTTGAAAATTGGGATTCGCTCAATCAATTGAATTTAGTGATGGAACTTGAAGCTAATTTTAATGTGTCTATTCCCATTGATGAAATAGCTAATATAGATTCTGTGCAAAGCATTTTGCATATTTTGAATAATATTCATAATTAATAATTTCTTCAAAATGTTATGTAGAAAAATATAACGCATGAAAAGGAGGGAGAAAAGCTATTGGAAATTGTAAAATATAAAGATTCTGATTATGAGTCGCTGCTTGCGTTTATGAGAATTAATTGGTCCCCAGAGCATGCTATCTATAATAAAGAATTGTTTGATTGGCAGTATCGGATTGACGAGAATGGTTTATCGGAAAGTTTACTGCTGATCGACAATGGTTGTATTGAGGGATTCCTTGGGGTCATTCCTGGTGAGTATAGTTCTAACGGAGAACAATATAAAGGTATCAGTTTCGCCATGTGGATTGTATCAGAGAAGTATAGAAACAGTGGCTTGGGTATTATGCTTATGAAAGAAGCTGAAAAGTACAATTCGGTGTGCTTGACCTTAGGTTGTAATTTTCAAGTGGTACCTATGTATGAGCGTATGGGGTATTCCTATTCAGATCATTTGAACCGTTATGTCATCCCGCTCGACGTGAACGGTTATGTGAATTTACTAAAGGACCCGGTTGATCAAGCAGGTATTGAGCAATGGTTATCGGATGTTGAGGAAAGATTGATACATTCATACAGTCCTGTACCCAATATCACTGGTGAAAAGTTGGAGCAATTGTACATTAAAAGTATACAACGCCGTTTTTCACTTTCGCAGTATCGTAGCGCCTCCTTTTGGGAATGGAGATATATAAAAAGTGCGGGCTATAAGTATTTGTTTTTTGGTGATCCTGCTGTTGAAGGGATTGTAGTTGCACGTCTAGATCGAGTATATGCTCCCGAAGAGAGTGTCCACGGTACAAAAGTGTTAAGGATTATAGAAATCATTCCGGCTAATGCTGATGTCTGGGAAGGGGCATTAGATCATGGCCTGATTGAGATGGTATGCGGAGTTTTATCATGGGCCCGAAGCCAAGGGTGCGTTGCTGCAGATTATCAGTTAAGTTCAAATCGTTTAGAACATGTCCTAGAATATATTGGGTTTAAAAAACAAAATATAGACTACACTCCAGAGGAATGTGGACTTGCAGGTCTGTTTCAGCCTTTTCGTTATCGTGTTAATCCCATTAATTTTGTATGGAAAATGAAAAGTAATGAAGATGGTTTTCAAAATATGGAAGTGAATAATATATATCTTGTTAAAACTGACGGAGATATGGATCGTCCTAACATCTGGCCACTTCCTAAAGGATGGAATTGATAATGGGTAATATTGCTGCGATGTATCACTATGTACGCGAGAAAAAGGGATGGGATGGGATTGTTCCCATGCATCCCCATGATTTTGAAGTGCAGCTTGATTTAATTAGTAAGACTCATAAGATTATCTCATTAGATGAAATTGATAAGTATAATTCACAACCATGGTGTATATTAACGTTTGATGATGGTACCAAGGATCAATATACGGTTGCTTATGACATCTTGAAAAGAAAAGGAATTCCTGCATATTTTACGATCATGTCTGGTCCACATATCACAGGTAACGTTCCATTAGTTCATTTGGTACACACGGTGCTCTCTTTCAAATCCGATGAAGAGTTGTGGGAATTACTGAGTGGGACGTATGATACGAGCGGTGTGGAAGAAGAAAGTCAAATCTATAAGTATGAACAGAAGAAACTCCGCAGATACAATAAATTTATGCTTAATTTTAAATTATCTGTTACGGAAGCAACTGCCTTTCTCGACTCTATTTTTCAGTCCTTGTTTCCCGACAAGCAAAAATTTATAAATGATTTTTATATAAATACAGAAGAAATAGTCGAAATGAGCCAGGCAGGAATGACTATAGGTGTGCATGCTCATAATCATATTCCGTACAATGGCGATCCACAGGAATTTTATGATATTGAAATCGGTCCTTGTAAAGATTGGATGAAGAGTGTTTTAGGCATAAACCCGATCTGGTATACGCCTGCTTTTGGCGGTGGAGTTAACCAAAAGTTAATGTTGGACCAACTAACTCCTGTTCTAGTACAGAATGGATTTGTTGGTGCTTTTAGTACAAGAGAAGGGGCGATTTCTGACAACAGAGAGTTTTGGATGGACAGAATAGACTGTATACGTATACCTCCTCTAGGGACATCATCGTATTTGTAATCTGTAGGATGTGAATGGGAACGAACTACTGTGTTTGTTCCTTGTGTTTTTTATCCAAATAAGAGTTGCTTTTTGGGCATGAAAGGAGAGGCAAGGGGACTGTCTGGCTAAATGCGGTTTCCTCTGTAACTCCTAATTATAAAAAGAAAAGGGGTTCCTGATGAGCTATTCCGAGGTAACGCTTGAAATAAAAAAAATACTATCGAACGATAAATTATCAAATGTGGAAGTATACAAATTACTGGATCATGAACTAACCAAATTAAACGGAAACTTTGAAAGTATAAATTCAAATAGTCGTCAAGTGATAGTAACTGAAATCGAACAAATGATATCAGATTATAAGAATTGGGGACTATATTTAACGTCATTTTTGCTTAGCTGCACAAAGGATCAGAGTTTTTTGAATGATATTTTTGAATCTATGGAAAAAGAAGAAAGGATAGATGTGCTTCATTTTATTTACTGGCAAATTACAAGTTGTCTTTTTATTACTCCTAAATTGAAAACGGAGAAAAACACTAACAGACTGAGAAAGATATATCGGAAATATTTTGAGTATTTTAATAACCAAATCGCTAACGAAGAGAATTGGATTCCTTATGAAGAACGAAACAAAGATGTTGTAGTTGTTGTAGCTGGACAGATACTTTCTATAACACATAGTCCAACACAAGTAGCGCTAGATCATTGCAAAGCTTTAATTAATCTCAAAAAAAATATTTATCTCATCAATACCGCTGACATGCCACGCTCTATAGTTACGCCTTATTTTAATGCTGTCCAATCTAACTATGTTGAGGAGTACAATCAAACTGAGGGGTTAATGTATGAAGATTCAAAGATTCCATTCTTCCAATGCGAAAAAGAAATGCCAGAAGGTGGCCAAATAACGAAGCTAATCAAAACGATACGGCATTTAAAGCCACTCTTTGTTTTATCTGTCTCAGGCTCAAATGTAAGCGCCGACCTATTTTCTAATTTTGTGCCTGTTATCACTCTGCCATTAGCTTATGATCTTCCCATCTCCGAAAGCACATTTTCAATTTTGCCCAGAAAAATAAACACAGCAGATTTGAACACGCTAGAAGAATTGAACAGGTCTAGAGAATCCGTTATCGAAAGTGTGTTTACTTATAAATATACGCCTCCGCAGACTAAAATGCATAGAGAGCATTGGGGGTTAGGGGAGGATAATTTTGTATTGGCCATAGTAGGTAATCGCCTTGATACGGAGCTAGATGATTCCTTTTTAACAGAACTAGACGATCTATTGAAACGTAATGATCATGTCCGCATTATGTTTATAGGTGATCTTAAAAATTATAAAAAAATATTGAATCGATACATTACTCTTGATAAACAATCTGTTCATGTCGGAACTCAAAAGGACTTAGCTGCAGTTTATGAAGTGTGTGACGCGTATTTAAACACAGTTCGATCTGGAGGTGGTACTTCTGCAGCCATTGCTTTAAGACAAGGGCTACCCGTTTTTACATATGCCTTTGGAGATGTTGCTCACACGGCAGGAGAGTACTATCATATTAACAGTTTTGATGATGTGAATACATTTATAAAAAATTGGGGGAATCCTGTATTCAGGGAACGCGAAAGGTCTGTAGCAATAAACAGGGCAAATGAAATCTTTGACAGTGAGAAGGTTATGAGAGAAATTATAGAGACTATGACTAAGTCACCCCACTTTTATTAAGCTGCATGGGCTTCACCACATAATTTGCTGAAATGAGAGATGATAATGATAAATTTCAATGTACCGGCAATCGTAGGTAAAGAAGGAGAGTATATCAAAGAGTCATTTTCTAGTGGACATCTTTCGGGTGATGGAGAATTTACGTGGTTATGTGCAAATTGGTTTGATAGAACTTTTAATGTGAAAAAAACACTAATAACGACTTCTTGCACACATGCTCTGGAGATGGCTGCTATTCTCTTGGATATCCAACAGGGTGATGAAATTATCATGCCATCTTATACATTTGTATCCACTGCTAATGCCTTTGTTTTAAGAGGAGCTAAGATTGTGTTCGTGGATATCCGACCAGATACTATGAATATTGATGAAGATCTTATAGAAGATGCGATCACAGATAAAACAAAAGCAATTGTCCCAGTGCATTATGCTGGAGTAGCTTGCGATATGGATAAAATATTAGATTTGGCGAATAGATACAATTTGGTAGTTGTAGAGGATGCAGCACAAGGAATTCTTAGTGAATATAAAGGGAGAAAACTTGGGACTATTGGTCATTTAGGATGTATCAGCTTTCACGAAACCAAAAATGTACATTGTGGGGAAGGTGGTGCTTTGTTAGTCAATGATGACCGATTTGTGGAGAAGGCTGAAATAATACGTGAGAAAGGGACAAACAGATCCAAATTTTTTAGAGGTCAGGTAGATAAGTATACTTGGGTTAACATAGGTTCTTCCTACCTCCCTAGTGAACTGAATACTGCCTTTTTAATGGCACAACTTGAAGCCGCGGAGATGATTACAAAAAATAGATTGGCTAGCTGGAATTTATATTTTAATAGATTAAAACCTCTGAGTGAAGAAAAATTAATCGACATACCTTGTATACCTCTGGGCAATGCTCATAATGCTCATATATTTTATATTAAAGTTAGAGATTTAGAAATAAGGACTGAACTATTAAATTTTTTGAGAAGACATGAAATTATGGCTGTTTTTCATTATGTACCGCTTCATAGCTCCGAGGCAGGGTTAAAACATAGTTCATTTACTGGTAGGGATGTTTACACAACTAGAGAGAGCGAACGTTTAATTAGATTACCTCTCTATTTTAATATTGATGAGTCTGATATAAATCGGATTGTAGACTGTATTTATAATTTCTTTCTACAGAATAGTTCTTCATTAGTCGGAGGGGTCTAGAATGCTGAGGCTTTTGCATTGGGATTCTATTTTTTTTGCTATGAATATGGCCGAAGTATCAACTACTTCCCCAGTTACAAGCTCATATCTTCAACATTTTATAGAAAAGAATCAATTGGACTTTATACAAGCGCTTTGTAAAATTGATGATATAACCACTATTCAATTTCTGGAAAATGAAAATTTTCATATGACTGATATTAAAGTAACATTTGAGACTAGAATAGGTAGTAATGCACAAAATGAAAGTTCCCTTGTATTTGCCACGGAGCATGACTTTCCTTTATTACAAAAAAAGCTGACAGGATTATTTAAAGATAGTAGATATTCTTGTTATCAGCATATTTTTGATGTAGAAAAGGTAGATAAATTATATAAGTTGTGGGTGGAAAAGTCTATTCTAGGTTCATTTGATGATTATTGCCTTGTTCTTAAGATGGATGGAGAGATTATTGGATTCGTAACAATTAAAGAAAATTTAAACGACAGAAAAGCAAGGATTGGTCTTTTGGGAGTCGATCTAAAGCATCAAAGCCATGGAATAGGCACGAAGTTACTAACAGAGTTAAAAGTGTTTCTTGAATCCAGGCCAATTGATCAACTAGTGGTTTCGACACAAGGTAGAAATTATAATGCAATGAATTTATATATAAAGTGTGGTTATAGAATTCAAAAAATGGAAAGTTGGTATTATTGGACGAGAGGGTCGAAAGAAGATGTGCAGACGAATTTTCCTTGCTTCCCCAGAGGATGACAGTGCTCTCTTCTGTGATGAGGGTGCTGATCAAGGTTCGTTCATAGATCCAACGCCAGATCGTTTAGGGCGAAATTAGGTTCCTCTTTCGTTGAAACCAACAGCAGAACTACTCCAAGACGTTTGAATTTTATTGATATGGCTGGAGATCCCCGATAATTAAGTGAAACGGGATGCAACAAAAAAATAATTAAATTTACTTTATGAGTTTCGAACGCTCACAAAGAGTTTACTATATGAATATAGTAGGCTCTTTTGTCTATTATACCATGACAATCTATATGAATAGAGTGCTTTTCAAATAAAAATTGGAATAACTATGAATGAAAACATTATCAATTCCAATTGACAATGGATAACTTTGGGTGGTATAGTCGGAAATGTGGGCGAGAGCTTCACTTCATTTGATGACGAAGGGAATGTTAGTGCATGCAAGGTAAAGTAAAATGGTTTAACGCAGAAAAAGGTTATGGTTTCATTGAAACTGCTGATGGCGGCGACGTATTCGTTCATTTTTCCGCAATTCAAACAGAAGGCTTCAAAACACTTGAAGAAGGACAAGACGTGGAGTTCGACATTGTCGAAGGCGCACGTGGACCACAAGCCGCTAACGTAACCAAATTATAATCATCCGCGGCATAGCCGACCTACATAATTGGTAAGATGGTTAGTAATGGATAACGCGCTAGCAACTGCCCTGGAATATATTCCAGGGCTTTTTTATGTTTTCTAGATGAGCAAATGTACATAAAAACATAAAAAAGCCCCTTACACGATGGTAAGGAGCTAGGCGATACACAGCACGGTGAAAAGTTACTCTACAGAACCGTCGAAGTCAGCCATCTCCACAAAAATGGTGTTGGAGGAAGCAGACTGCTTCTCTACGCGTCCGTTTGGATAGCGGAATTGATAGCGCAGGATGACTTGAGCGATTAGATAAGCACGAAGTGCGGATTCAATGTCCAAGGAAAAGACGATGACGGCCTTATGGTCTGGATCAAGTCGGCCCAACGGGATACCTTGGAGCAGTTTAGGATATGGAAGTGGCACAGAGTTCACAGTGACCGTTCGCAGTAAAAGGAAATCTTCGGCTGCGAATGGTGCAGTGAGTAATAGCTCCTCCAGCGGAGTGTTGCCGATGTTTTCCACGTTGACGGTAAAGGACAAGGTATCTTCCTGCCCGACACGTAGAGCGCTGGAGCTAAGTGTGAGTTTAGGAATAGCTGCGATGACGGTCACGCCGACGGTGTTGGATTGAGCAGTCTCTTGAACTGTTTCACCTCCGCTACGACGTGAGGTATACGCGACGGTGGCTTGGTTGCTGAAGGTTCCATCCACGGGTGCTTCGCGGATTTGGGCTTGTAGCGTAAGGATGACAGTCTCACCTGGAGCAATATCCGGAAGATTGGTTCCTGTGCCCGGATTAGCGCCTGACTGAGCTTCCTCCTGGATCGTCAGGCTGTTAGGTACGTAAATCAGTCCTTGCGGCAATGGGTCTGTGAACAATGGATATAGCGCCGGGATACCGCCTTTGTTCGTGATTTGTACGGTAAATGTGAGCGTATCGCCTACGGAGGCATCGGCGGTATTCACATTTTTGGCTAATTCAAGCAGTGGATATACGACTGGAGTGTTGATGGCATTTGTGGCCAGAGAGCCCGATACGGATCTTCCTCCAGGTAGTGTGAACGAATAGGCAAGCATAGCCTGATTGACGATGTAGCCGGATGGAGGTGTTTCGGCTACGGTCACTTGATAAGTCAGCGTTAAGGACTGCCCGGGTTCCGCAGATCCGAGACCAACACCAACAGCAGGATCGGTCCCCAACAAGGATTGACCGTTCAACTGAATGGTGCCGGGAACGAACAGAGTTCCATCAGGAATAAAGTTTTGCAGGGTAACTTCGGTAGTTACGTTGCCAAAGTTGTTAAGCTGCACTGTGTAGGTAAGGGGATCTCCTGCTACGGCCTCAGCATTTTCTGTGGAGATACTTACATCAAGCTGCGGGTCAAAGACGGCTACAGTCACGATGTTGCTGGTGACCTCGCTCGTACCGTTGCTATCAGCATACCGGAGCTGCACGCTATTGTTTAGACGGCCTCCGGCAGGCAGTGACTGAACGTTCACGGTGTAGGATACATTCACTTTTTGCCCCGGTTGAAGGCTGCCGATGAATAATGGTTCCCCTGGTTTGATCAAGGCAGGTGAATCATTAACTCTTAAGCTGTCTGGATTAATGACGGTTCCAGCAGGTACATAATCGGCTAACACCACATCGGTACTAACCGAGGCCTCGCCGTTCGCAAGAGCTAACTGGTAAGGCACCGCATCGCCCAATACGACAGCAGATACTGTTGTGCTTAACACGGCTGATAAGTCTCCTTCTACAGATCGGGTTGCCTTCACTGTGACAGGGGAAGAGACAGTTTCCAAATGTAAACTGCGTCCATCCGGCAATTGGTAGGAGTAGGCCAATGAAGCTTCATTCACGAGTGTGCCTGATTCGGAGGCCCGGAGTACGAGAGCAGAGAAGACGGCAGTAGCCTTTTCTCCCGGCGCGATTGTACCGAGGGCGATGCTTTGCCCCGGACTGACACCATACTGAGCAACTCCGTTCACCGAGACGGAATCAGGTACAAAAGAGAGCTCCGGCGGCAGTGAGTCACTTAGCAATCCGAAGGCACCGATGTTTCCAGTGTTTTCTGCGGTGATGGTATAAACGATACTCTGTCCTGGCAGCACACTGTCTGTATCGGCAGATTTGGTGAGCTTCAGAACAGGCTGGAGTACGGCAATGGTTACAGCATTGGACAGGATCGCACTCGCTTCTTCTCCCTCTGTAAGCAGCAAGCGGGCCTGATTCGTACGTGGTCCCGGTTGTCCTGTTGCCGCGATATGGGCTTCAAAGGAAACCACCGTCGTCGTTTTCGGCCCTAGCGGCGGCAAAGAAATACCATTTTCGGGATTGCTTCCTGCGACTGTTGTCCCATTGATTGTAACGGAACCTGTAACAAATTCGATGCCTTCTGGTAAAGCGTCCAGCAAACGAGCGTTTTGCACAGTGTCCCCGTCCTCATTAAGGATAACGAGTTCATAAGTCAAGGTATCTCCAGCAGTGGCGAAAGGTGAGCTTACGCTTTTGCTTAATGTGATGTTCAGCGGTGAAACGGCGACCTCGACGATGTTGGATAAATGGAAACCTCCCGCTTTCCGTCCGTCTGGAGCACTAAAGCGATAGTCTACCTCGGCCTGATCCACCAGCAGTACAGTTACAGGGATGGAAGATACCAGCACTTGGAAAGTAATGGTCGCCGATTGGCCTGGGAATACGGCTGGAGTCGGGATGCCAGAAACCGGACTTGCGCCGGGAGCGGCAATGCCGTTAATCGACACGGTGTTTGGCAGGAAAACGGAGCCGTCCGGAATATTGTCGGTTACAGTGGTCGAGGCTGCGATGTTCCCGGTGTTGGTTACAACGATGGTGTAGGTAATGACGTCTCCTATCGTAGCATTGTTGGTACTGCTTGTTTTGGCTGCTGTCAGGATCGGTTGGAACACTGGAATGGTCACGATATTGGATGTAGAGCTGCCAGTGAAAATGCCGCTTGTAAAGCTGACTGAAGCCTGGTTGGATAGTTGTGTCGGTGTAGGCAAGGAATTAACTTGAACCTGGAACGTGACGGTCGTAACGGCTCCAGGAGCGAATGAACCGATAGCAATACCAAATCCCGGATTTCCACTAGGGAAGGAGGTTCCGCCTACGGTCACACTGCCATTTACAAAGGAGCTTCCTGCTGCAATCATATCTGAAACGACAACGTTATTGGCTGTGCTAATCCCATTATTGGAGACAGCTAGTGTATAGGTGATGATGTCTCCGACAATGGCATCTGTAGCCGCTGTACCTTTGACGATGCTGACATCTGGTGAGGATACGGAGATGCTGAGTGAGTTGGAGACGGCTGATCCAGATATGGTTCTGCCATCCGGCGGCTGAAACGTGAACGTTCCAGATGCCTGGTCGATCAACACCTGTGGGTTAGGCAGCGAGTTGATAATGGTTTGGAAAGTCACAGATACAGTTCCGCCTGGCAATATGGAGCCAATTGGAACGCCTGTTTCAATGGATAATCCGGGCTGCGGACTGCCTGCAATACTGACACTGTTGGCAAGAAAAGATGATCCGGCAGGAATGTTATCGCTGATCGTAAGGGCTGCTGCAATGTTTCCGTTATTCACGGCTGTAATCATGTAGGTTAGTGTGTCACCGACGGATGCGTTAAGGGTGCTGGATGTTTTGGTAAGTGCAATCAACGGCTGGAACACAGGCACGATGAGCGGGACGGAAAAGGCAGTTCCGGTGAACGGTCCACTGGTAAACGTGACAGCCGCGATATCTGTGAGTAGGGGTGGCTGCGGCAAGGTTTGGACGGAAGTCTGGAAACTGACGATAAATGTATTTCCAGGCGCGACGTTTCCAATGGCAATTCCTGCAACTGGCGAAGCATTAGGGAAGGCTACTCCGTCGATAAGAACACTACCCGGAACAAAGGAGGTACCAGACGGAATCGTATCGGTTACCACGGTATCTGTGACTGTATCCACACCGCTGTTGGTGATGCTCAGTGTATACCTGATCGTATCTCCGACTACAGCGGCTGTGAGACTGGACGTTTTGGCTACCTGAATATTAGGAGCGGATACAGTGACATTGACCGTATTTGATGTGACGGAACCACTTAGAACTCTGCCATCAGGCGGTGAGTAAGTAAAGTTCGCTTGCCCTTGATCGGTCAGTACCGGCGGGTTAGGCAGGGACGAAACGACAGTTTGGAAGCTCACCACGATACTCCCCGAAGGAGCAAGGGAACCAAGTGTGATTCCTGCAACTGGTGAGGCTCCCGGTACAAGGACGCCATTAACGACGACACTGTTAGGCAGTAGCTCTGAGCCTGCGGGAATGTTATCCGACAGCACAGGAATAACAGCGATATTTCCCGTATTGGCAAGCGTCAGTGTGTAGACCAGCGTCGATCCGATTTGCGTGTTGACCGTATTAACGGTCTTGGTCAGGCTGATGATAGGCTGATAAACTGGCAAGGTGACAGGATCGGACTGCGAAGACGAGGTCAGAACGCCTGAAGTGAAGCTGACGGTAGCCTGATTGGTAATTTGCGGCGGCTGAGGCAGACTGACGACAGAAACCTGGAAAGTGACTGCTGCTGAGCCGCCTACCGCAATGGTGCCTACAGGGATACCTGAGCTTGGTGAGGCAGCAGGCACAGGCGCTCCATTCACGGTTACGCTACCAGAGACAAAGCTGGTCCCGGGCGGCAGTGGATCAGAGACGACGGCATTGACGACTGGGCTGATCCCGTTATTTGTAGCAATCACGGTATACGTAATCGTATCCCCCACCACGGCATCTGTAGCGGAGGTCGTTTTGACCACATCCACATCTGGCGAAGAGACGGAGACAGTCACAGATGGAGATGCCACACTTCCGCTCAGCACACGACCATCCGGTGGTTGGTAGCTGAACGCAGCGGTTGCCTGATTGACTAATGTACCTGATGCGGGTAGCGAGGTAATGACTACCTGAAATGTCAGGGTAACGGTTGTGTTCCCTCCTATAATACCCAGTGCAACTCCGACCGTTGGGTCAGAGCCAGGGGCTGCTGTGCCATTAATAACCACGCTGTTGGGAATAAAGGCTGATCCGGCTGGAATCGGATCACTAAGCACGGTATCTACACCGATATTTCCACCGTTAGTAACTGAAAGCGTGTAGGTTACGGTATCCCCAACCGTCGCCTTTCCCGTTCCTGCGCTTTTGGCTACCGTGACGATCGGTTGATACACAGGGATAGTAACGGGACTAGATACGGAAAAACCATTAAAGACACCTGAGGTGAAGCTGACGGTTGCTTCATTGGTAATGACAGCAGGTGTCGGCAGAGACTGTACATTAAGCAAAAAGCGAATTGTAGCGCCACCGCTAGGACCGAGGGTCCCTACAGGAATGCCGTTTTGCGGATTTGCGGAAACAACAGGTACACCATTGATTGTAACGCTGCCAGGCACAAACGCAGTTCCGACAGGGATTGTATCGGTAGCGATGACGCTAGTAACGGGATCAAGTCCATTATTGAAGACAGTAATGACGTAAGGAACCGAATCACCCACGACAGCGTCGGCAACATTAGCCGCCTTGGTGACGGTGACGTTAGGCGACGAGATCGGAATGGACACGGGTAAGGCCGAGCCGCTTCCGGTCAACGTTCGTCCATCCGGCAATTGGAATGTATAGTTCACACTTGCCTGATTGGTCAGTATAGAACCGGGCGGTACAGATATAACCACGGCACTAAACGAGACCGTCACCGTAGCGCCAGGTCCAACGCTCCCGATATTCACCCCCGTAATCGGGTCTGCTCCGGGGAGGGGGGAGCCGTTAACCAATACGCTGTTTTGATTCAGGCTGAGCGAGCTGGACAACAGATCCAGCACAACCGTTTGTGCAGGGGCGTTTCCCGTGTTGGTTACAGTAATGACAAAAGCCAGTGTATTCCCAACGGTTGCACGGTCCGCGCTAATGGTATTGGTCACGTTCAAAATCGGCTGCAAGACAGGCAAATTGACCGGATTAGAGACAGATTGCCCTGCGAATGCCCCGGAGTTGAAGGAGACGATCGCCTGATCTGTTGACACGCCTGAGGCAGGCAGTGACGTTACGGTAGACTGAAAGGTGACGGTTACAGAGCCGGATGCAGGGATCGAGCCTACAGAGACTCCTGAAGCGATGTTGGCCCCCGGTATCGTTACACCGCCTACCTGTACGGAGTTAGGTATAAAAGTAGTGCCGTCGGCAATCGGGTCGATAAAAACGGTCCCTGTCACGGGTGTAATGTCGTTGTTCGTTGCAGTAATCGTATACGTAATAGTATCACCGAAAGCGACGGAGGTTTGATTGACCGTTTTGGTCACGGCGACATTCGGATTGGATACCGGAATAAACACCGCATTCGATTGAACACTTCCGTTCAGTGTCCGACCGTCAGGCGGTTGGAAGGTAAATGTAGCCGAGCCTTGATTTAACAAGCCCAAGCTGACAGGAACAGAGTTAATGACAACCTGGAAAGTAAGGGAGACAGATGCACCCGCAGCAATGCTTCCGACCGCTACACCCGCTTGGGGCGCAGCTCCGGCAACGGGCAGACCGTTTACAGTGACGCTGTTGGGTACAAATGAGGAGCCTGACGGTATGACGTCGGTGAAGGTGGCAGTTGCCGCTAAATTGCCTGTATTTTGCGCAGTCAAAGTATAAACCACCGTATCGCCCACAGTCGCTTGACTCGTACCAGAGGTTTTAACAAGGCTGATAATCGGTTGGTAAACGGGAACGGTGACTGTGTTGGAGAGTGATGTGAAATTCAGTGTGCCGCTGGTAAAAGAAACGGAAGCCTGATCGCTCAGTTGCGGCGGTTGAGGCAGACTGTTGACAGATACGGAAAAGGTGACAGTCGTAGATACTCCGGCAGCCAGTGAACCGACCGGAATCCCTGTTAGGGGACTGGCTGAAGCTAGTGTCGTTCCATTGACTGTTACGGAGCCAGAAATAAAAGTAGAGCCTGCTGAAATCGTATCTGTTACGCGAACATCAGTGACCGTTTCAATTCCGCTATTCGTAGCTGTAATGGAGTAGGTTATCGTATCACCGGGAACAGCATCAGCCGCCGAGGCGTTTTTGGTAACCTGTACATTCGGCGACGATACGGGAATCGTGACAGTATTGGACGAAACATTGCCGTTGACAATCCGGCCATCCGGCGGTTGAAAGGAAAAGCTGATATTCGCCTGGTCGGTGAGTTGGGGAGGCAAAGGCACGGAAGTAATCACCACCTGAAAAGTTGTTTGAACCACGGCTCCGGGTGCGATGGAGCCAATAGACAGACCTGTTGCGGGACTGGCACCCGGAACAGGAGCACCGTTGACGACCACGCTGTTCGGTACCAGTGTTGAGCCTGCGGGAATATTGTCTGTCAAAGTGGCAGCAGCAGCAATATTACCGCTGTTTTCTACTGCCACGGAATACGTTACGATATCACCAACCGTTGCCCGTACAGGCCCGGCGGTTTTGCTCACGGTTAGCACTGGAGCATTTGCGGTCACCGTCACCACATTGGACACAGATACACCTGAAAAAGCGCCGCTGGTGTAGCTGACACGCGCTTGATTGGTGAGCTGCGGCGGAATCGGCAATGGAGAGGATACCACCGCTCTGAAGGTGATTGTAGCGCCTCCTCCTGGGGCAATGCTGCCGATTGCAATTCCCACAGACGGATCTCCGCTGACAACGGCTGAGCCATTGAGCGTTACGCTACCCACAGTGAATTTGGAGCCAGCCGGGATAGGATCGGAAACTACTATATTGTTCACTGCCTCGATTCCGTTGTTGAGTACGGTCAGGGTGTACAGCACCGAATCACCCGGAATGGCAGTGGAGCGGTTTGCAGTCTTTGATATGGATACATTTGGCGCAGACACAGGAATGGATAACACGTTGGACGATGCACTATCTGTTCGTACCCGGCCGTCAGGCAAAGTGAAAGAAATAGCGGCGGTCGCCTGATCTGTTAGCTGGGACGGTGACGGAAGAGAGGTGACCACCGTTTGAAATGTCAGTGTGATAGGACTTTGCGGCGACACGGTTCCAATGAAAATACCAGCTGCCGGACTGGCTCCAGGATGACTGACGCCATTGATAACCACACTGTTTTCCATAAATGTCGATCCGACAGGAATAGAATCTGTCAGCGTCGCAGAAGCATTATAGTTGCCACTGTTCGTTACCAACAATGTGTAAAGAATTGTGTCGCCTATTGTAGCAGCAGTTGTATTGGCGGATTTGGTCACACTGATGCGAGGCTGATAAACCGACACAGAAACGGTATTCGTCTGGGATGTTCCAGTAAAAGCGCCGCTCGTAAAGCTGACCCTGGCTGTATTTTGCAGCGGCTGTACAGCCGGGACGGCATTGACCAGCACAGCGTAGGCTACCTGAACAGATGCACCTGCCCCAATCGTGCCGACTGGAATGCCATTTCTGGGGTCAGCAGCACTCACAGGCGAGCCGCTAACCGTCACGCTGCCGGGAACAAAGGACACGCTGCCGGGAAGTGGATCGGTAATCACGGTGCTGGTGATCGGGTCAATTCCGTTGTTTGTAGCGGTCACGCTGTAGGTCAGCGTTTCACCTACACTAACGGATGTGAATCCGGAAGATTTTGTCACCGCTACGCTGGGCAAGGAGATGGATACGGAGACGATATTGGATAGCAGCGAGCCAGACAAGGTTCTTCCGTCTTGCAACTGATACGTGTATTGGAGCAGCCCCTGATCGTTCAATCCCCCTCCGGATGGTATGGAATCAACAGTAGTACGGAACGAGACGGTGATCTGTGCACCGGGATTTACAGTGCCGACCGAAATTCCCGTATTGGGATTGGCCCCCGGCACTGAGGACCCTCCGACAATGACACTTCCCGGAATAAAGGTAGAGCCTGCTGGAACAGTTTCCGTCAAGGTTGTGGTTAATACAGCAGTTCCTGTATTGGCAATCAGAAATGAGTAAGTGATTGTGCCGCCTACGCTGGCACGGTTGGAGCTTGCGCTTTTGGTAATCGTCGGAGCTGCAATAACGACAGGAATGGTCACCAGATTAGACAGGGATGATCCTGTAAAGGCACCGGAAGTGAAGCTGACGATTGCACGGTTGTTGATCTGTGCAGGAGACGGTAATGAGTTAATAGCTGCCCGAAACACCACGGTAACCGATGCACCCGGAGCCAAAGTGCCAATCGGAATGCCGCTGACGGGTGTAGCAGACGCCGATGCCGTACCGTTCACGGTGACGCTGCCAGTTACGAAGGCAACTCCAGCAGGTAACGGATCAGTAGCCACTACATTGGTCACATTGGCTATTCCGTTGTTCGTAGCGGTTATCGTAAACTGAACGGTTTCACCGACTGCGGCAGCCGCCAGTAAAGAAGCTTTTGTCACAGTTACATTCGGTGAGGATACAGGTATGGTGAGGGTGTTGGATGTACCGCTTCCGTTCAATACACGCCCGTCAGGCGGTGTAAAGGTATATGTGTACGTTGCCTGATCGGTCAAGCTTCCGGAGGCGGGAACGGAATTGACGAGGGTCTGGAAGGTGACCGGTATAGTAGCCCCCGTATTGATCGTTCCTACTGAGAAGCCTGTGGCGGGATTGGCGGCAGGTACGGAAGAACCGCCAATGGTCACGCTGCCTGGTATGAAGGATGATCCGGCGGGAATGCTCTCCGAAAAGCTGAGATTTGCAGCAATGCTGCCCGTGTTGGAGACTTGGAACGTATACGTAATCGTATCTCCAACCGTAGCGGCCGTTGTGTGGCCACTTTTAACAATCCCGATAACAGGCTGGTAGATCGGTGTGCTCGCTGTGTTGGACGGGACGCTACCGGAAATGACAGGCCCGCCAGGCACGGTCTGGAAGGAGAAGGCTGCCGATGCCTGATTGCCCAGTTGAGTGTTTGCTGGCAATGAAGTGACTGTTGCTCGGAACGTAATGGTCACGGTCGAAGCAGGAGCCACCGTACCTACGGTAATCCCTGTTGCGGGATTGGCTGTCGGCTGGGCCGTACCTGCGACGACAACGCTGCCGGCTACGAAGGTGGCCCCGACCGGGATGGTATCGGTGAGCACTGTGCTGGAGGCGCTAACCAGGCCAGTATTCGATATGTTGATTGTATACGTAAGTGTATCGCCGATAACCGAGCCTGTGGCGCTGGCTGTTTTGGTCAGGGTTACCAGCGGGGCGTTGATATCAATCTGAATTGCATTGGCATTTACTGTGTAAATATCGCCATTTGTTGTCAGTTGGAGGACACCGCTGGTTTGGCTGTTAAGCAGCGTGGAGGAAATATCTACGTTAGTAATGTCCCAACCCTGCCGTCCACCCGTGACCTGCGTTCCGGGTGCCCCATTCACGGCATTGGTTGTACCGAATGTCCCCGTCGTGACCAATGTGCCGTCATCCCCGTTAATTTGGGAAGCGAAAAAGTTAGTTGAAAAATTGTTGGGCCCCGACAGCGCCGTCAAACTGGCTGTGGTAGGTCCGAACAGCGCACGGTCTCCAGTGATGTCTACATCACCCTCTTGGGCGCTAATCAGTGCCCTGCCGCGCAAGGTCCCCTGTACAGGCGTGGCAAAGCCGCTCACCACAACGTTAACGGCGCCTGTGGCGCTACTCACCCCTTCACCACCTACGCGCAGCGACAGATTGCGGAAGGGCAGAGACGGGTTATTGTACACCACAGCCAGCGTCCAGCCCGCATGGTTCGTGTTGGTCGAATCTGGAACCGTGATGGTGCCTGTTACATTTCCGACCGTATATGCCCCTGCGCCGCCTTGAATGACCAGATTGGTCACATTCGCCGTTCTCACATAGGTGCTGAGACTGGTTACATTGACCGAGGTTGCAGATTCAGGGCTGATGGTAGTGGACAAGGCGGGGGTTTGAAATGTGACCGGATTGTTGGCGCTGGACAACACATTGGTGCTGCCGTTGGCATAACTACCTCCCCAAATAAGCTCAGCATACAGCACCGTACTGCCCGCAGGAAGCACAAGAAATGCTGTTGATGAGTTACTTGTAATTGTAGAGGTTGTGCCCAATGGATATGTGCCAAAACGAGAGGCTGTATTGGTTGTGATGAAAGCGCCAATGCTGGTTACATTTCCTGGTACTCCTACCGAAGCGGAACGGGCCAGTCCGAGCGTATTCCCTATAAAGGTAACAGCCCCCGTCTGGTTCGTTTCATAACGCTGAATAAAAGCCATGGATTAGCTTCCTACTTTCTATCTCTTCCAATATTCGCTGTTTGGAGGATCGTCGTTTGGGAAGAGCCAGCTAGGCTGGACGTAATAATCCTTTCGTATAAAATTGCCACGCATGGTAACTAAGTCGTGCATGCACCACAGGCCTGCATCGGATTCAGTGTGAAAAGCCTCCCTCCTCTTTCGTTAAAGTAGTTGAGCGTAAAGCTGGGAATACATAAAATGTCACGATGCAGCAGATCAACTATTTTTATATGTGTTCATTATTCACATGTGTATGCAGGTCTCTTTAAAACATGATCTTTTTCAAAAGATGAGGTAGCCGCCAAGGGTTTTATCGAAAAAAGAAGATTTTTGTAAAATAGCTCCGAAATGTTGGGTGTTTTTTTACTTGGCGTTAACATATGTGCTATACTGAAGGGGCAAAGGAGGCGTGCCCTATGAACTTAACAGTACGAGGTCAACAGATCGAGGTTACCGACGCTTTGAAGGACTACGTTGATAAGAAATTCAGCAGACTTGAGAAGTATTTCGATGCACCCCCGACGTCTGACGGAAGTGTAACGTTAAGCACAACCAGAGATTTGCACACTGTAGAAGTAACCATTCCTTTGCCGGGGCTTGTACTCCGTGCCGAAGACGAAAGCGACGACATGTATGCGTCTATTGATGCCGTGGTAGACAAGCTTGAGCGGCAGATCCGCAAGCATAAAACCAAGCTGAACCGTAAATTCCGTCAGGAAGGCAGTTTGAAGACCCTTTTTGTTGAAGATACGGCAGGTGGCGTGGCTGTTGCTGAAGATGCAGAATTGGATGAGCTGGAAGTCGTCCGCACCAAGCGTTTCTTATTGAAACCAATGGATGTGGAAGAGGCCATTCTTCAAATGAACATGGTTGGACATAATTTCTTTGTATTTGCCAATATTGATAACGAAGAAGTCAGCGTGGTTTACAAGCGCAATGATGGTAAATACGGCCTGATCGAACGGGAATAATCTGTAAGACAGGAACTTGTCATGTTTTAAAATGAATAGAGGGTTCCTGATTGAAAGCATGCTTCATTGGAGATTGGGAAGAATGAAAATAACGACGAGCCTTATCCTTGCGAACCTGGCGGGGTAGGGCTCTTTTATATGTTTTTTTGAAAATGAAATGTAATTTTAATGCAAAAGAGCGCAACCAAATGTGTATTTCATACGTCAATTGTTTGGGTATCTTTAACCAGATGCAAATCAGGGAGCGGCTTTTGTTGCGGCATGTCCTACAAACTGTTACAATTTATGCAAAGAACATCGCACGATGGGCTGGTATAGCCGGGCCTGTCAAACATATCGGGATCAATTTCATCATGGACCCTTTCTTATTGTGAAATTGATTCTATTAATTGTTTTGCGTGAAAGGGGTAAACCATGTTAGGAATTGTAAAGAAAATTTTTGGAGATACAAACGAACGTGACGTCAAGCGTTTAATGAAGACGGTTGAGCTGATTAATAAATTAGAGCCGGATTTCGAGAAGCTATCGGATGAGGAGCTGCAAGCGAAAACGGCGGAGTTTAAAGCCCGGATTGAGCAGGGAACGACGGCGGAAGAGATTTTGCCGGAAGCTTTCGCAACCGTTCGTGAGGCTTCCAAACGGGTACTGGGCAAACGTCATTATGACGTGCAGATGCTTGGTGGTATTGCGCTGCATGAAGGTAGAATTGCCGAAATGAAAACTGGCGAGGGTAAAACACTGGTGGGAACACTGCCGGTTTATTTGAATGCACTGTTGGGTAAAGGTGTGCACGTGGTTACGGTCAATGACTATTTGGCGCAACGTGACAGCGGAGAAATGGGGCAAATCTATAACTTCCTGGGCATGTCGGTTGGGCTGAATTTGGCCGGTCTGGGTCATGGAGAAAAGCAAGCGGCATATGCCTGCGACATCACATACGGCACGAACAATGAGTTTGGATTCGATTACCTGCGTGACAACATGGTGCTTTATAAAGAACAGATGGTACAACGTCCGTTGTACTTCTGTATCATTGATGAAGTGGATTCGATTCTCGTCGATGAAGCTCGTACACCATTGATTATTTCAGGACAAGCTCAGAAATCCACGGAGTTGTATTTTGCGGCTGACCGTTTTGTGAAGAGTCTGAATGTTGAAGAAGATTACACCTTGGATATCAAGGTGAAGTCGGTTGCTTTGACCGAGAATGGTGTATCCAAAGCTGAGAATTTCTTCGGACTGGAGAACCTGTACGATCAGGAAAGTGTGACAATCAATCACCACATCGTACAGGCCTTGAAGGCTAACGCTATTATGCGTCTGGATGTGGATTATGTCGTAGCTGACGGCGAAGTTCTGATTGTCGATGAGTTCACAGGCCGTCTGATGGCCGGACGTCGCTACAGCGATGGTTTGCATCAGGCGATTGAAGCGAAGGAAAACATCGTTGTACAGAACGAGAGCATGACGCTGGCGACGATTACTTTCCAAAACTATTTCCGTATGTATCGCAAATTGGCGGGTATGACGGGTACAGCTAAAACAGAAGAAGAAGAATTCAAAAAAATATATGGTCTGGAAGTTCTCCAGATCCCTACGAACCGGGCAAATCAGCGTGTGGATATGCCTGACGTAGTATACAAGAGCGTAAAAGGTAAATTCCATGCGGTAGTGGATGAAATTGTGGAGCGCCACAAAAACAACCAGCCGATATTGGTAGGTACGATTTCTATTGAAAATTCGGAGCTTCTTTCAGAAATGCTGAAACGCAAAGGCGTCCGGCATAAAGTGCTTAACGCCAAGTATCATGCCGAGGAAGCTGAAATCATTTCCCGCGCAGGTGAAGCGGGTTCAGTAACCATTGCCACGAACATGGCAGGGCGGGGTACAGACATCGTGTTGGGTGAAGGCGTATCGGGTATTGGCGGTTTACACATCATCGGTACAGAGCGTCATGAATCACGTCGTATTGATAATCAGCTTCGTGGCCGTGCAGGACGCCAAGGTGATCCGGGGTCTACACAGTTTTACTTATCGCTGGGCGATGAGTTGATGAAGCGTTTTGGTGCGGACAACGTTCTCAATATGATGGAGCGCTTGGGCTTCGAGGAAGACCAACCAATCGAGAGTCGTATGATTACACGTGCTATCGAATCGGCGCAAAAACGCGTTGAGGGCAACAACTTTGACCAGCGTAAAGTCGTTCTTCAGTATGATGACGTGATGAATCAGCAGCGTACTATTATTTACAAACAGCGTCGTGAAGTGCTGGAATCCGAGAACATTAAAGAAGTTGTGTTCGACATGATCAAGCCTGTCATTGAGCGTGTAGTTGAAGCTCATTGCGGCGATGACATTCCTGAAAATTGGGAACTTGAAGAAGTGGCGGAATATGTGAATAACAATCTGCTTGATGAAAATGCAATCAGCCGTGATGACCTGTGGGGTAAAGAAAAAGAAGAGATCGTTGAACTGATCTTCGAGAAAGTTACCGAAAGATACCACAGACGTGAAGAGACGATTGGCGAAGACATGGTACGCGAGTTCGAGAAAGTTATCGTATTGCGTGCAGTGGATAGCAAATGGATGGATCATATCGATGCTATGGATCAGCTGCGTCAAGGTATTCACTTGCGTGCTTATGGTGGTACCGATCCATTGCGTGAATACCAGTTTGAAGGTTTTGAAATGTTCCATGCCATGATCGCCAGCATCCAGGAGGAAGTAGCGACTTACATCATGAAGGCGCAAATTGAATCCAACCAAGAGCGTCAGGCCGTTATCGACGAAGACAAAATTTCGACGAGTGGCGAACCTGCTGCTCCTAAAAAGAAATCCGCTCCTTCGCGTCCGCGAAGAAAATAACGGATTGAAGGACGGATTTAGGGAAGCATTCATTTCCTGTAATGCATATAATGGCAGGCGGCAGTTTATCCAACTGACCGTCGGCCATTTTGTGCCATACAGGGGGTCGACGCCGATGTTTTCAACCTAGCTCTTCTGTGGGAAGGTAAGGTTGAGTATTGATGATGGCCATATTGCTCCCAGTTCTTTTTAAACAATTATGATAAACAAGCAGGTCCTTGCTTGTTTATCAGTGAATTCAGCTCTTGACTCGGCTCACATACCAGAGCCGGTTATTTAAAAGCCGTTTGACTTTACGGCGGTCGGCAGCGAAGCGAAGGATTTGAATCTGGAGAAGCGTCAGCGTTCGCCTTTGCAGTGAGATGCCCACCTTTGAATGTATTATTTCAATCAAGGGCATCTCACTGCAACAGCGATCATAAGATCAAATCATTCGCGTAGCGTCTCCTCACCCAGCCGTACTCATAACATTTTTAAACCCTTAACCCATCGCCAAAAGGAGAATGACATAATGATCGATCCAAATGTAAAGCATGATTTAAGAGAAATAGGCAAGAAACTAACAAACCTTAGGGGGTCTCTTTGACTTAGATCTCAAACAGGAAATGATCGCAAACTTTGAGGAAAAGATGGCTGCGCCTGATTTTTGGGATGATAACGATAAAGCCCAAGCCGTGATCGCGGAAATGAACGCGGTTAAGTCTTCTGTAGACAGCTATGAACAGCTCCGTCAGGAATATGAGGATGCGGGGATGATGGCTGAACTGGCTGATGAGGAAGGCGACGAAACACTGGCTGGAGAAATTGAAAACAGTATCAGGTCTTTGCTAAGCAAGCTTCAGGAGTTTGAATTGCAATTGCTTTTAAATCAGCCATATGACAAGCTTAATGCTATTTTGGAGTTGCATCCGGGGGCAGGCGGAACCGAGTCGCAGGACTGGGGTCAAATGCTACTACGGATGTATACACGCTGGGCAGAAAAACGCGGCTTTAAGGTAGAAACGCTGGATTACCTTGCGGGTGATGAAGCAGGGATCAAAAGTGTAACGTTGCTGATCAAGGGCTATAATGCTTACGGCTACCTCAAAGCAGAAAAAGGCGTGCATCGTCTCGTTCGCATTTCTCCATTTGATTCTTCGGGTCGTCGGCATACGTCGTTCGTATCCTGCGATGTCGTGCCGGAAATTGCGGATGATGTGGACGTTGAAATCCGGACAGAGGATCTTAAAATTGATACCTACCGGGCCAGCGGTGCAGGCGGTCAGCATATTAATACGACCGACTCAGCAGTTCGGATTACGCATCTTCCTTCCGGCATTGTTGTAACTTGTCAAAATGAGCGCTCCCAGATCAAGAACCGTGAGCAGGCTATGACGATGCTTCGTTCCAAGCTGTACGAGCGCAAAATTGAAGAGCAACGGCAACAATTGGACGAAATCCGTGGGGAACAGTCCGATATTGCATGGGGCAGCCAAATTCGTTCTTACGTGTTCCACCCATACAGTATGGTGAAGGATCACCGTACCAGTGTAGAAACAGGCAACGTAGGGGCTGTCATGGATGGCGATCTGGACCCGTTCATCGACGGTTACCTGCGGAGTCAGATCAAGCTGGACGCAGAATAATAGCCTGTACGTTTTCCTACAGTCCCGTAGGCCAAGTGCCTGCGGACTGTAGGAATTTTTGTGTACACGGTATTTTTAAATTAAAGGAGAATACGAAAGATGTCCCAAATGAATCTCCCCGCTGCTCGACGAAGACGCCGTAAGCCTCTGATTGCCGCCAGCGGCCCCGCTCGCAATGTGATGGATATTCTGCTCATTGTGCTCGGCTCCTTCATTACGGCGCTGACCTTCAATATGTTCCTGCTTCCCAACCGAATTGCATCCGGGGGTGTGTCGGGTTTATCTATTTTGGGCGAGGACCTATTTGGTTTGGAACCAGCTTATACGCAGTGGGGAATGAATATTCCGTTATTTATAGCGGGAGTGCTGCTGTTAGGAAAGAAATACGGTTTGCGTTCCCTGCTAGGGAGTATCATGCTGCCGTTATTTGTGTACGTAACTAAGGATTGGGCAGTTCCGACAACGAATCCGCTGTTGGCTTCGCTGTATGGTGGAATTGGAGTAGGATTGGGATTGGGCACCGTGTTCCGGGGCAGAGGCTCGACGGGTGGGCTGGCTATTTTGGCGCAGATCATTCAAAAATATTCCGGCCTCAGCCTATCACTCTGCGTCATGCTCATGGATGGTACGGTCATCACACTGGCTGGTTTTGCTCTATCGCCGGAACGGGCGCTGTATGCACTGATTGGTTTGTTTGTAACGGGCAAGGTCATTGATGCGGTGGAAATGGGGTTAAGCTACTCCAAAGTGGCCTATATTATATCCAATCAGAAGGAAAAGATCACACAGGCTATTTTACAGGACTTGGATCGGGGATTGACGGAGCTGGCAGGGCGAGGCGGTTATACGAACGAAGAACGTCCTGTGCTAATGGTTGTGGTAGGCCAAAATGAGGTGACTCGTCTCAAAACGCTTGTTCGCCTAGTAGATCCGGATGCTTTTGTGATCATTAGTAATACGCGTGAAGTATTGGGTGAAGGTTTTAAGAAGGAAGGCTAAAAACAGGATGACTTGTCGGGAGGCATGGTTTTAGCTAATAAATAAGGGGAACTCCGTTTTTGCAAAACGTGGTTTCCCTTTTTGTATTTATACAGGCTCTGATAGGAACCTCGACATCAAGTGTAGCCAATGGATAATCTTAATGAATACTAATGCATGAGAAAATCATTTCAAATTTGGGTGAATAACTTTACATGAGTATGTTGTATTTATATGAATAGAGTCGTATAATAATACATATTTCATAGGAACGGAATGGAGGAAGATCTGTGAGCAGCAAGCTAAAAGTGGCAATTGTCGGTTCCACCGGATATGGCGGGGTGGAGCTCATTCGTTTTTTGGTTCATCATCCGCAGGTAGAGATTGTATCTGTTATTTCTTCGTCCAGCGCGGGTGTTCCGATCAGTGACGGGTTTCCACATCTGACGGACATTGTGGTTCAGGATTTGGACGGTGTTGATGTCCAAGAGATTGCTGCCAAGGCCGATCTGGTTTTCACAGCTACACCTTCTGGTGTCAGCACCAAGCTGGTGCCGCAGCTTCTAGATGCCGGATTGAAGGTCATCGACCTCTCCGGGGATTTCAGACTGCAAAGCGGAGAAACGTACGAAGCATGGTATAAAAAGCCTGCGGCTTCACCCGAATATCTCAAGCAAGCTGTATACGGACTCAGTGAGGTGTATGCAGAAAAGCTTGCTGGCGTCTCTTTTATTTCTAATCCGGGTTGCTACCCAACGGCTACCTTGCTGGGAATTATCCCTGCGCTGAAGGCAGGTTGGATCGACCACCGGACGCTGATTGTAGATGCCAAATCCGGGGTATCTGGCTCCGGCCGGGGAACAAGTCTCGTTTCGCATTATGCGGAGATGAACGAGAATTTTAAAGCCTACAAGATTAACAAGCACCAACATATCCCTGAGATCGAACAGGTATTGGGCGATATTGCAAGTGAGGACGTTACGATTACGTTTACGACGCAACTGGTTCCGATGACCCGAGGAATTATGAGCACGATTTATGCCACGTTAAAGGGTGAACATACAGATCAGGATCTCATCGGGCTATACCGGGATTATTATAAAGACCATCCTTTTGTCCGTGTGCGCGGTGAAGGTATATGGCCAGCAACGAAGGAAGTATTTGGCTCCAATTACTGTGATATCGGTTTTGCAGCAGATGCACGGACCGGGCGCCTTACGATTATTTCGGTCATTGATAATGTCGTGAAGGGTGCTGCCGGACAGGCGATTCAGAACTTAAACTTGATGATGGGATGGGAGGAGAACCTCGGACTGGGCTTCATACCGGTATATCCGTAAGCAGCAAGCAGCCGCAACATGGAAACGGGAAACGTAAGCGGGCGGGAATGGATTCGCAAATAGAACCGTTACTTATAGAAAGCGTTGCGGACGAGGGCACACAATTATGGGCAAATCAGGGTTTACAGTAGTAAACGGGGGGAATATCGTAACCCCGCGCGGCTTTACAGCCGGAGGATTGCACTGCGGACTTAAAAATACCGACCGCAACGATATCGGCGCGATTCGCTGTGAGGTAGAGGCGACAGCCGCTGCGGTATACACCACCAATGTATTTCAGGCTGCACCGCTCAAAGTGACTCGCGAAGGTCTCGTGGATGGTCGGCTGCAAGCGGTCGTGGTGAACAGCGGGAACGCCAATGCCTGTACTGGACAGCAAGGAGAGCAGGATGCCTACGCTATGCGCTCGGCTGCGGCTCGTGAGCTGGGTGTTGCGGAGAGCAATGTAGCCGTTGCATCAACGGGCGTGATTGGCGAGCATTTGAAAATGGACCGTGTGCTTGGCGGCATATCCGCATTACCTGGCCGTGTGAACGGGGGAAACGACGGAGCGGAGCAATTTACGCAAGCCATTTTGACGACGGACTTGGTTAAAAAGGAAGCATGCGTGTCGGTTGAAGTGGATGGTGTGACCGTACACATCGCCGGGGCGGCGAAGGGCTCAGGCATGATTCATCCGAACATGGCGACGATGCTGGCTTTTATGACCTGTGATGCTGCAATTGAGCAGACTACACTTCATCAGCTATTGAAGCAGGCAACCGATACCAGCTTTAATATGATTACGGTAGATGGCGATACGAGCACGAACGATATGCTGATCGCAATGGCAAGCGGGCTGGCGGGTAACCGTGAGCTGCACGCAGGACATCCCGATTGGACTGCTTTTGCCGAGGCGTTCACCTATATCTGCCGTGAGCTGGCGAAGGCAATTGCCCGTGATGGGGAAGGCGCTACGAAGCTGGTAGAGGTGTCCGTGAGCGGCGCGGTAAGCGATGCATCTGCTCAAGCGATAGCGAAGACAGTGATCGGGTCCAGTCTGGTGAAGTCGGCCGTTTTTGGTGCTGATGCGAACTGGGGCCGGATTATTGCCGCTGTCGGGCGGGCCGGAGAGCCGGTCAATCCAGATACGGTAGACATCCGCTTGGGTGATATTGTTGTGCTGAGCGCGTCCAGCCCAGTCGCTTTTGATGAAGATGAGGCGCTCTCCTACCTTCGGGGAGATACGGTGCGGATTATTGTGGATTTGCATCACGGAACCGGAACCGCCACAGCTTGGGGCTGTGACTTAACTTACGATTACGTGCGGATTAACGCTGCATATCGGACATAGACAACGGAATAAACACGGATGTAATTCTGGCATTATTGTAAAATGGCACGGACTGTGCAGAGGAGAAAAGGGGAGATTATATGCAATCGGCAGTGGAAAACGCGGATCAAGCCAATCATGCGGGATTGGCGCGTCGTAATTTTGTGATGAAATGCGGAGGAAGTACGCTGGCTGCGTTGCCTGATTCCTTCTTTGACGATCTGGTTCGCTTGCAGTCAGAAGGTCTTCAACCTGTTATTGTACATGGCGGCGGCCCTGCAATCTCAGACAATTTGGCGAAGCTGGGCATCGAAACGGAATTCATCAACGGATTGCGCAAAACGACCGAGCCTGTGCTGGATGTCGTGGAAATGGTGCTGGCGGGCAGCATTAACAAGCAGATTGTACGCAGGATCGGAATGCACGGAGGTCGAGCGCTCGGTTTGTCGGGCAGTGATGGCTATTTAATCGAGGCAAAACCTGTGTCGAATGCCGCAGAGGTCGGCTGGGTCGGAGAAGTAACGTCTGTTCAGGCTTCCATTATTACAGGTGTGCTGGATATGAACTATATGCCCGTTATTGCGCCTATCGGGATTGATAGATCCGGTCAGCGCTACAATATTAACGCAGATACAGCGGCGGGTGCGGTGGCATCCCATATTGGCGTTAGCCGGATGATCGTCGTTACGGATGTACCAGGCATATTGAAGAAGATCGGCGGAGAGAAGAAGGTGCTGGAATCCATCACCGTACAGGAGATTGAGGATATGATCAGTACAGGTGAAATATACGGCGGCATGATTCCTAAGGTGAGAGCCGCTATTGCCTGTATCCACGGCAAGGTGAAGGAAGTTGTCATTGTGAACGGCAGCGAACCGCAGGTATTAAGCCGTGTGCTGGGCGGAGAAGCCATTGGAACGCGCATCGTGCGCATGCAGTAATTGCAAACATATAACGAAATCCTATAGAACCAAACGAACAAAAGGAGCGTGAACATAATGAGTAAGGAACTAAATACGCTGGTGAGCATCGAAACGCCGGGTAGGGACGGAGTCGTTGTTGGAGCACAAACCGAAAAGGCAGCAGTACAGACAGACAGCTCTCTTTTTCCAACCTATGCAAGATACCCGCTTACACTGGTCAAAGGACAAGGAAGCTGGCTGTGGGATGATCAGGGCAAGCGTTATCTGGATTTCATGTCAGGCATTGCTGTTACCAATCTTGGACATGCGCCACAGGCTGTAGCTGAACGCTTGAAAAAGCAGATTGATGAACTATGGCATGTATCCAATCTGTTTCATATTCCGGGACAGGAACGGGCCGCCGCTTTGCTGACTGCCAATAGCAGCGCAGACGCCGTGTTTTTCTGCAACAGCGGAGCGGAAGCTAATGAAGCTGCGATCAAGCTGGCGCGTCGTTATCACCAGAAGGTGAAGCAGACGGGACGCTACGAGATCATTACGTTCACGCAATCCTTCCACGGACGGACGCTAGCAACCTTGACCGCTACGGGTCAGGATAAAGTAAAAGAAGGCTTTTTACCGCTTCCAGTCGGGTTCAAAAGCGTTCCGCTTCATGATCAAGCTGCGCTCGAAGCGGCGATCAGCGAGAATACGGCCGCGATCATGCTGGAAATGGTGCAGGCAGAAGGCGGAATGTATCCGGTCGAACCTGCTTTTGTAGACGTGATTACAAAGCTGTGCGATGAGCATGGATTGCTTTTGATCATTGATGAGGTACAGACGGGCATGGGACGTACAGGCAAGCTGTTTTCCTTTGAGCACTACGGCATAGAGCCGGATATCTTTACATTGGCAAAGGGCTTGGGCAGTGGTTTTTCCGTTGGCGCGATGCTGGGCAAAGGGTACTTGCGCGAAGCGTTCACAGCGGGTAGCCATGGCTCTACCTTTGGCGGTACTCCGCTTGCTATGGCAGCGGTTCAGGCCACCATTGAAACGATTATTGACGAAAAACTTCCAGAACGTGCGGCTGAGCTGGGCGAGTATTTGTTCCAAAGCTTGCAAAAGCAGCTTGGAGAGATTCCTTTTGTGAAGGATATCCGTGGAAAAGGTCTGATGGTGGGTATCGAGTGTGCTGAGCCTGTGGCGAACCTTGTTTTGGCAGGACAAAAGAAAGGCATTCTGTTCATTACCGCAGGTCCTAACGTGATTCGCCTGTTGCCTAACCTGTATGTAACGAAGGACGAAATAGATCAGGCTGTAGCACTTATTACTGAGTTGATTCAGGAGTACATTGCTTAGGTGGTTAAACTACCTAGATTAGAGTGTAAAAGGAGACGATAGCATGAGCCAGGGCGGGGCATTGCAGCAAATCAATCTAAAAGGGCGGGATTTTCTGGAGTTGGATGACTACTCGACCGAAGAAATTCAATATTTAATTGATCTCGCCATCGAAATCAAGCGCAAGCATAAAAATGGAGAAACCTATCAGCCGCTGAAGGGGAAAACGATCGGACTGATTTTTGAAAAATCCTCTACACGTACGCGGGTATCTTTTGAAGTCGGCATGTTTCAATTGGGCGGGCATGCCCTTTTTCTTAGTAAAAACGACATTCAACTAGGACGCGGTGAGCCTATTAGCGATATGGCGCAGGTGATGTCTCGCTATCTGGATGGCATTATGATCCGTACCTTCGGGCACGATAATGTTGTAGAATTGGCGCGTTATGCATCTGTTCCTGTGATCAACGGCTTGAGCGATTTGGCCCATCCGTGTCAGGTGCTGGCTGACTATCAGACCTTGTATGAGCAAAAGGGAAAGCTTAAAGGGCTTAAATTGGCCTACATCGGGGACGGCAACAATATGGCACATTCCCTGTTGATTGGTGGAGCGAAGCTTGGCGTGCATGTATCGATTGCAAGTCCTGTTGGATATGAGCCTGATCCGAGTGTTGTGGCCGCTTCCCGCGAGATTGCCAAGCAAACCGGCAGTGAGATTGTGATTACCCCAAGTCCGCAAGAAGCAGTAAAGGATGCAGATGCAATCTACACGGATGTATGGGCGAGCATGGGCTTTGAGGAGGAGCAGAAGGAGCGGGAGCTTGCTTTTGCCAACTTCCAGGTGAATGAGGAGCTGGTTAAGCTGGCGAAGCCGGATTATCTGTTCCTGCACTGTCTGCCTGCGCATCGTGGCGAAGAAGTGAGCGCAGGTGTAATAGACGGACCGAATTCAGTGATTTTTGATGAGGCTGAGAACCGTCTGCATGCCCAAAAAGCATTGATGGTTGCTTTGATGGGATAAAGAAGTTATGTTTTATCGTTAGAAAGATTGCATTTGTGGAAGATGATCTGTAGATTTAGATGCAGATGTGAATGAAAGATAGTGGCTAGAAGCATTTGGGGAGGACTTCAATCATGGCAAAAGAAAAAATCGTACTCGCATATTCCGGCGGTCTGGATACGTCGGTCATTTTGAAATGGCTTAAAGAAACCTATGACGCTGAAATTATAGCGTTTACCGCAGATATCGGACAGAAGGAAGAACTGGACGGTTTGGAGGAAAAAGCACTCGCTACTGGAGCCTCCAAAGTGTATATTGATGATCTGCGTGATGAATTCGCCAAGGATTTTATTTATCCGATGTTTCAGGCGGGTGCTTTGTATGAAGGACAATATTTACTCGGAACGAGTATTGCACGTCCATTGATCGCTAAACGGATGGTGGATATTGCGATTGCAGAGGGTGCAACAGCTATCGCTCACGGCGCAACAGGCAAAGGCAACGATCAGGTGCGCTTCGAGCTGAACGCGGCGGCGTTGACGCCGGATATCAAGGTGATCGCACCTTGGCGGCTGGAAGAGTTCCGCAATCAGTTCCCGGGCCGGGCAGAAATGATTGCCTATGCGGAGAAACATGACATTCCGGTAACCGCTTCTGCGGCCAAGCCATACTCCATGGACCGTAATCTGCTGCATATTAGTTATGAAAGCGGCGTGCTGGAGGACCCTTGGTTTGATCCGAGCGCTCCTGAAAATAAAGAAATGTTCTTGCTCAGCAATGCACCTGAGGATGCTCCTGATGAAGCGGAATATTTGGAGTTGGAGTTTGAAGCGGGAAACTGTGTTGCATTGAACGGAGAGCAGCTAAACCCGTTGCAGGTTATGGAAAAGCTGAATGAGCTGGGCGGCAAGCATGGCATTGGACGTGTGGACATGGTGGAAAACCGTTTTGTCGGCATGAAGAGCCGAGGAGTCTATGAGACGCCGGGCGGCACGATCCTATTCACAGCTCATCGCAAAATGGAGTCCATCACGATGGATCGCGAGGTCATGAATCTGCGCGACAGTCTGATTACTCGTTATGCTACGCTGGTCTACAACGGTTTCTGGTTCGCACCGGAGCGTGTGGCTTTGCAAGCACTGGTTCATGAGAGCCAAAAGAATGTCAGTGGTACCGTGCGCGTGAAGCTGTACAAAGGCAATATTATTGGCGCAGGTGTCAAAAGTCCGGTCAGCTTGTACAACCCGGATATTGCGACAATGGAAGCCGACCCGACACAAGCCTACGACCAAGGGGATGCAACTGGCTTTATCCGCTTGAATGCCTTGCGTTTGAAGGTCAATGCGGGAGTAGCCAAAAATAATAAATAAATGAGTTAACCTAAAAATGTACGGGATGCGGGCCGTCCTTGTCCAAGTGACGAGGGCGGCTTGTATTGCAGAGAGGGGATCTTGCAAAAAATGAGTAAGTTATGGGGCGGACGTTTTACGAAGCAGACCAACAAGCTGGTAGAGGAATATACGGCTTCCATCGGATTTGATCAGGCGTTGGCGGAAGAAGATATTCAGGGCAGTTTGGCTCATGTGGCCATGCTGGGCAAATGCGGCATTATTCCGCAGGCTGATGCAGACACGATTAAGGAAGGACTACACACGGTATTGGAACGTATCCGTCGTGGGGAGATTGAATTTTCGGTTTCCGACGAGGATATTCATATGAATATCGAAAAGAATTTGATCGAAGCGATTGGTCCGGTTGGCGGAAAGCTGCACACCGGGCGTAGCCGTAATGACCAGGTGGCAACGGATATGCACTTGTATTTGCGCGGACGTGTAGTGGCGCTGGTCGGTATGCTGCATGATGTGCAAGCCGCATTGATCGGGCAGGCGAAGGATAATCTGGATACGATTGTACCCGGATATACGCACTTGCAGCGGGCGCAGCCTATTTTGTTCGCGCATCATTTGCTGGCTTATGTGTCTATGCTGGAGCGTGACATTGACCGCCTCAAAGACAGCTACAAGCGGATTAACGTATTGCCGCTCGGCGCTGGAGCTTTGGCCGGAACCACTTTTCCGATAGATCGTCATTTTGTAGCAGAGCAATTGGGTTTTGACGGAGTTTATGAAAATAGTCTGGATGCCGTTAGCGACCGGGACTTTATCGTAGAGTTTCTGGCTGGAGCTTCGCTGATCATGACACATTTGTCGCGTCTAAGCGAAGAACTGGTACTGTGGAGCAGCACGGAGTTTGGCTTTGTTGAGCTGGATGATGCTTTTTGCACAGGCAGCAGCATTATGCCGCAGAAGAAAAACCCGGACGTACCTGAGCTGGTACGTGGTAAAACCGGACGCGTCTATGGCAATCTTGTTGGACTGCTGACCGTATTGAAATCCTTGCCGCTGGCGTACAACAAGGATATGCAGGAGGACAAGGAAGGCATGTTCGATACTGTCGCTACGCTGGAAGGGGCTTTGCAATTGTTCGCGCCGATGATCGCGACGATGAAGGTGAACAAGGATCGCATGCGTCAAGCGGTCAATCAGGACTTCTCGAATGCGACGGATATTGCAGACTTCCTCGTCGGCAAAGGACTTCCGTTCCGTCAGGCGCATGAGGTCATCGGCAAAACGGTACTGTATTGTATCCAGCATGGTAAGTATTTGCTTGATCTGACACTGGAGGAATTCCAGCAGTTTTCCGATTTGTTCGACGACCGCATCTATGAAGTGCTTCAACCGGAAGCGGTGGTAAATGCCCGGAATGTATACGGCGGAACTGCAACCGGACAGGTACAGGCAGCCATCGGACGCAGTGAACAGCTACTGAGCAGCACGTCTACATGGTTTGAAGGGCATAAACGGAGTAACTAATCAGCTAAAAGAAACATTATTCTCTGCACAGTAGCGGGACGTTGAGTAGAATTTGATAGTTTAGCACATATAGCAGGATATCAAGACAGCAAGGGCACCGTTCGGGGTGCCTTTTGTGCTTTTTAAGGTATGTGGCGTGTATTTGGCTTTAATGGTGATCTGAACAATGATAGATTGCGTAAGATTTCCTGGACAGGTGCAATCACAAAAATTATAAAATAGTTCTATATACCTATGTATGCATTAGTGTGAAAGTTTCTAGAATTTACATTATTGTATACCTACTCCTACTATGATTATGGTAGAATAGCACTAAGTTTTTAATTGGATTACCAATTCATCAGGACATAACTGGTATCAAATGAATAAATGTCAGGTTTTTACGGGTCTCTCTTGACCAGAAGACTTGCATCAATATGTAAACGAAGGGTTTAAATGAGAATAAGAGAATGCCCTGCTTTTCAGGAAGACGTAAGACTATGGATGCAGGGACAGGGCAAGAGGCAGAGTCGGGACGGTTCAGGGAGGTATTATGAGAAGCAAAAGAACGGCGCGACAGTTAAAGAGCGCATGGATCGGTTATCACGCTTCTGACGCTGATCAGCTGGTGTCTTCATTACACGAAGAGCGGATACAGGCAGAGAAGTTGCTGCGCGAGGAACGGGAGCTTTTCCACGCGGCGCTGGAACGGAAGAAGCAACGGGACGCGGAGTTGAAGCAGCTGCTTGCGGATGCGCTCGCAGAAGAGCGGCGTTGGATTGAAAGGGCGGGAATCCATGGGTGACAGGCTGAGGTGGCAGATGGGGGGAGTTTCAATTCCCCAAACCAAGAGAAGAATAAAAGAAGAGCGTCAGCAGATCGCACGACTGGAGCAGCAGCTGGAGGCACAGCGGACGGAGCAGGCCCCGGTGCTGTACAAGCTGGATTTTCATATTGAGGAACTGGAGCGGCGGCTCCAGGATACGGAACTGCGTATCCAGGCGTTACAGAGCGCAGTGGATACGACAGCAGCGGTGGAGCAGTTGCTGGATGAGAGTGTACAGGATGGACAAGCGCAGGAGGCGCAAGTCCAATATGCTAGCGGTCAACAGGAACAGGCTGCGGCAGGAGCCGCCTTGGGAGTAGTCTTCAGCGCTCCTGGTTCCGCAGGCGGAGAGGCCGCCACGGGAATACAGAACGGACGGAACGGCAAGGCTCGCCTGGGAGACCAATTGGTGGACAACGGCATGATTACCCGCGATCAGCTGACGGACGCCATCCGAAACCAGAAGCGTTATGGTGGCAGGCTGGGTGACATTTTGGTAGAGATGGGCTTCATTACCGCCGAGCAGCTACAGGAACAGGTGGACGGTGATGAATCCAAAGAGCGACTGGGCGACATGCTGGTACGTTCCGGCTATATTTCACCAGAGCAGCTAGAGCGCGCACTGGAGTTCCAAGCGAAGAGCGGCGGGCTGCTCGGCGATATTTTGCTGTCATTGCAAATGCTGGAGCCTGCGGATTTGTACCGCGCGATTGCTACACAGAACCGGATCGGCCGTATTGGTGAAGAGCTGGCACTGGATGCAGCCTATAAGTTACCCGAGCAGGTGGCCATGGCTTACGGCGTGGTCGTCATTCATGAATATATGAACCGCTATATTGTGGCGGTCAGTGACCCGTTGCCGGAAGAGCGGCGCTTGAAGCTGGAGGAAATCCTCGGCATGCCGGTGGAGCAGGTGCTGGCGACCAAGGAAGAGATGGAGCAGCTCTGGGGTAAGATCTACGGTGAAGAAATGATGCAGGAGAGCACGACCGGATTGTTGGAAAAAGAGCCGCATAATTCGGCGCGCACGACCTTTACGAAGGGACAACTGTGGGTGTTCGCGGCGATGGGCGTGATTACGCTGCTCGGTCTTTTCTGGAACAGCTGGAATACGGTGCTGATCATCAATATGCTGATTCAGCTGTTTTATTTTGCCATGACACTATTTAAATTTGGTATTATTTATCTCGGTTCCCGGCGTGGGGCGCAGCTTCGCTTCACGAAGGAAGAGGTCGACGCCATGGATGAGAAAAAGCTGCCGATCTATACGATTCTCGTACCAATGTACAAGGAGGCGGGCGTGCTTCCAATGCTGTTGCGGAATTTGGAGCAGCTTGATTATCCAAAATCCAAGCTGGATGTGCGGCTGCTGATTGAAGAGGACGATATTGAGACCATTGAGCTGCTTCGTGAAATGAAGCTGCCCGCCTATTATACGACACTGGTCGTTCCTGACGGCTTGCCCAAGACCAAGCCGAAGGCGTGTAACTACGGACTTATTCGGGCGCGCGGCGAATTTGTGGTTATTTATGATGCCGAGGATCGTCCAGACTCCGACCAGCTTAAAAAGGTCATTGCGGCGTTCGACTCGCTCCCTGAGCATTATGCGTGTATTCAAGCGAAGCTCAACTATTTTAACAGTACGCAAAATTTGCTGACCCGCTGGTTCACGCAGGAATACAGTATGTGGTTCGAACTGCTGCTGCCGGGTATTATGCAGTTAGATACGCCTATTCCTTTGGGCGGAACATCCAATCATTTTCGGGTATCCGTACTCAAAGATATCAATGCGTGGGACCCCTACAATGTAACCGAGGATGCCGATCTGGGTATACGTCTGTATAAAGGCGGTTACAAAACCGCCATTGTCGATTCCCGTACATGGGAGGAAGCGAACAGTCGCGTAGGGAACTGGATTCGTCAGCGGTCACGCTGGATCAAGGGATACATGCAGACATGGCTGGTTCATATGCGCAATCCGGTGAAGCTGGTGCGTGAGGTGGGCTGGAAAGGCTTTTTCGGCTTTCAGGTGATGATTTTGGCGACACCGATGCTACCTTTGCTGAATCCGATCTTTTGGGGATTGCTGATTTTATGGTTTGGCTGGGAAATGGCCTTTATTCCCAAGTTGTTCCCGGGTTATGTGTATTACCTGGCGAGCGCGGAATTTTATATCGGTAATTTTTTGTTCGTATTCAGTAATGTGGCCGGAATGTATTGGGTCATCGGGGAACTGGAAGAGCGCGGTGAACGTACATTTTCATACGCGATGGTCAAATATGGGCTACTCTCGCCGTTATATTGGGTACTTATGAGTATAGCTGCGGTGAAAGCAGCTTGGCAGCTCATTACCAAGCCGTTCTATTGGGAGAAGACGACGCATGGTCTGACCGATATGCACGACTTGGATGATGCCCCGGTACAGTCCTCCTGAATATGAAGAAAGAAGGAGCAAGAATGGAGACAAAAACACCTTTTTTATCCGTTGTCATTCCCATGTACAATGAAAGCTCGCATCTGGAGCGTTCCCTCAAGGTGATTGATGGGGTGCTGTCTGTCGTCACTTCACGTTATGAGCTGATTGTCATAGATGACGGTTCCAAAGATGATACGTGGCTCAAGCTGTCTGAATTGTCCCGCCGTATGCCTTCTCTGCTCGCACTTCGGCTGAGCCGGAACTTCGGCAAGGAGCTGGCGCTGTGCGCTGGTTTGGAAAATGCCTCCGGCGATGCCATCATCGTCATGGACGGAGATTTGCAGCATCCTCCTGAGATGATTGGGGAAATGGTGCGTTTATGGCAGGATGAGGGTTACGATCTGGTCGAATGTGTGAAGGAATTCCGTGGAGAAGAGTCGGTGGGCAAAAAGCTTGGGGCTTCATTGTTCTACGCGACCTTGAATCGTCTGACAGGCTTTAACCTCAAAGATGCTTCGGATTATAAGCTGCTGGACCGCCGGGTGGTGGATGCCTGGATGGCGATGCCTGAGCGGATTCCGTTTTTTCGCGGGATGACGGCTTGGCTTGGTTTCCGTAAAACCCAGATTTCGTTCCGGGTGGCTCCGCGGGAGGAGGGCCCCAGTCGCTGGAGTCCGTTGGGGCTGGTTCGGCTGGCAGCGGAAGCAATAGTTTCGTTTTCAACCGTGCCGTTGCGGGTAGTAAGTTTAATGGGACTCATTTTTATGCTGATTTCAGTTATATTGGGAATTCAAACCTTGGCGCACAAATTAACGGGTACCGCTGTGACCGGTTTTACAACTGTTATTTTGCTGCTCTTGATTATCGGCAGTGTATTGATGCTGTCCATCGGAGTGGTAGGAGAATATATCGCCGCCATATATCACGAAGTCAAAGCCAGACCTCGTTATCTAATTGCAGACAAACGAGCGAACGCTGACCGATTGTGGGTGGACAGGGAGTTTAATCAACATGATCAGACGTTCATATCTAAAGTATCCAATCATTAAATATGGCATAGTGGGGCTGCTGGGTACAGGTATCCATGTCGGTGTACTTGTACTGCTGGTGGAAATGTTCAGGGTGCCTGCGGTAATGGCTACTACGATCGGATTCGTAGTCACGCTGCTGGTGTCGTATGTGCTGAACCGGAACTGGACATTCGAGCCTACCGGGGAGGGGAGTCGCACCCAGTTTCTTAAATATTTGTTGGTTTGCTCCTGTGGCCTGCTCTTGAATGCAGGTCTTATGTACGCAACCATTCATTGGATCGGCTGGTCGTATCTGATTGGTGAGGTACTGACCACCATCATTGTGCCCGTTCATAATTATATCTGGAATCGCTATTGGATCTTCTCTGTTCCACAACAGCGTCAGAAAGAGACTTCATGATTTTGAGAAAACACGGAAAAATGTTAACTTTGTTCGCTTGCGTTACTGCGCTTGAATTGGCGGTGGGCATTTATTTTGCCTGGCATCTCGGCTATATGCACACTGATGCGCTCAGCCGGGTCGCTAACGCCTTTTATGTGCTATACAGCCGTGACCCTCATCTGGGGGCTATCGGGTTTGTATGGAATCCGTTGCCCAGCCTGATGGAGCTGATCGTGCTGTTGTTCTATCCGTTATTTCCAGTGCTCGCTTCTCATGGACTGGCTGCCGTGATTGTGAGCAGCGTGTTCGCAGGGGCCAGTGCGGCGCTATTGTACAGAACCGGGAAACAACTGGGGCTTCATGGTGGAATCAGTCTGCTGATTGCGCTGTTATTTTCGCTGAATCCGTTCATGTTTTTGTTCGGCTTCAACGGGCTGAGCGATTCGCCGTATATCTTCTTTATTCTTCTGACGGTGACCCGATTCTGTATGTGGTTGAAGGATCGCAAGGCGGCACACTTGATTGTGTCAGGCTTTGCGCTCGCTTTGGCCTTCTGGGTGCGCTATGAAGCGGTTCCGCTCGGTATGGGGATGGCTTTGGGGGTAATGCTGACGGTTCTTTTTCTACATCGGCGGCGCATCGCCAAAGACACGAATACAAAGGAATTATCCATCAGTGAGCGTCTGTACAAGGTGGAAGCGACCTGGCTGTTGTTATTGCTGCCGATCATCTTTTCCGGTCTGCTCTGGATCTTTTTTAACTGGATTATTATGGGCGACCCGCTCTATTTTTTACGTTCGGAATATTCCAATGCCACCCAATCGGCGGCTTTGCTGGAGGATCAGCGTTTTGCGGCGATGTTTGCCCATCCTGCGCTGATGCTGCAATTTATCGGGCAACGTACTTCATGGTATGCGGCACCTCTGATTGCAATTTTGCTCGTACGTTTATTGGACAAGCGTCTGTTCAGTTGGAGCACATTAACACTGCTGGCAATCTTCCTATCCGTACCCGGTCTTCAATTATTGCTGATGCTCAAGCAGTCTTCTTTCGGCTGGTTTCGGTACTTTATGTACGTGTTCCCGATTACGATCGCCTGGGTGCCATATGAGCTGAGTTTAATGAAGGGGAAAATGCGGGGAGTCGGAGTGTCGATGGTGACAGCCGGGATGCTGATTACAGCAGGCTTGTTGTCCTATGCGCTCAGCAATCCCGCTATTGCGGCAGATGAACACAGCTACCTGACGCATAGTGGAAATGAAAGCTATGATCGGCAATTAATTGAACGAAAAATTGCGCCGTGGCTGGATGAGCATTATAGTTCGTCTCTCATTTTGACAGATTCCTATGCGGCTTATCCAATCATTTTGAGCAGCAAGATTCCAAAGAAATTTATGATTACGAGCGACTATGATTTTGGAAAATCCTTAACGGATCTGCCTGCTTCCAAGGTGGATTATGTTCTGGTAACGCGCATGGTGGAAGGGGTTCCGCTGGATCAGGTAAACCGAAGCTATCCCAATCTGTTTGAAAAGGGCGCTCCGTGGGCTTCCTTGATACGTGATTTTAGTGGACAGTGGCGGTTGTATAAAGTGGAACATGATATAGAGCCATGATAATTGTATTTCAGGCAGCAGAGTAGTCGCGGTTGGGTTGATCCGGCTGTAGGGGGGAATTAGGATTCCAACCGTATTGCTACAACAAGTTTGAGGGGGAACGAGAGGAATGTCCTTTCGCAAATGGTCTGCAAACAGATGGATGGTTATAGGTCTGTTTGTGTTTATACTTGCGCTTGAGCTGTCCGCAGGCATCTATTTCAGCTACGTTCTGGGATATATGCATACAGACGCGCTCAGTCGCGTAGCCAATGCATTTTATGTGCTGTATAGCCGTGATCCGCATTTGGGTGCCATCGGATTCATCTGGAATCCGTTGCCCAGTCTTTTGGAAATGGTGATATTACTGCTATATCCGTTATTTCCAGCATTAGCATCCTACGGATTGGCGGCTGTCATTATGAGCGCTACCCTTGCTGCTTTGACAGGTGTGCTGCTGTATCGAGCAGGTGTCAGAACAGGGCTTGGCTCGGGAATGAGCTTGGTACTGGCGCTGCTCTATGCGCTGAATCCGTTTATTTTACTATTCGGTGCCAACGGGCTGAGCGATTCGCTATACATATATTTTATTATGATGACAGTGATTGAATTTGCGCTGTGGCTCAAGGACCGCATGACGGCGAGTCTGATCGTATCCGGATTAGCGCTTGCCATGGCGTTCTGGACTCGATATGAAGCAGTCCCTCTGGGGGTGGCGATGGCAGGCGGTGTGGTCGTAGCCATTCTGTTTCTTCACCGGAACATGGGCAGACGTGAGCTGCCTTTTCGGGAAAAGCTACATAAGGTCGAGGCGACCTGGCTGCTTCTCCTGCTGCCTGTTGTCTTTTCCGGTCTGTTGTGGATTTTCTTTAACTACCTCATTATGGGAAACGCCTTTTATTTCCTCAATTCGGAGTATTCCAACACCGCGCAATCGGCAGAGCTGCTAAATGATGATAAATTCGTGGAAATCTTTAATCATCCATTGGTTGCTTTGAAATTTATCGCTTCCAAAACTCTCTGGTATTCTGTGCCGTTGTTCGCTATTCTGTTCATTCGCCTGATAAGCGGGCGGTTGTTGCGGTGGGGAACGCTGATTATTTTGTTGTTGTTCCTGTCTGTGCCGGGTTTGCAATTTTTACTCATGATGAAGCAATCTTCATATGGATGGTTTCGCTATTTTATGTATGTATTTCCGATTACCGTCGCCTGGCTGCCGTATGAGCTGAGTCAGCTCCAGGGTAGAGCGCGGCGGGCGGCCTTTGGTCTGGTGTCCGTCAGTCTGGTGCTCACCGCCGGATTACTCTCCTATGCACTGACTCGCCCGGATATCGCGCCGGATGAGAACAGCTTCCTCACACGAACAGGTAATGTGAACTATGTGAGACAGGTATCGGACCGGAAAATTGCGATCTGGCTGGATGAGCATTTGCCCAAGTCGACTATTATGACCGATTCTGCCTCAGCTTACACCATGATCGTGTATAGTCAGTACCCGAAGCGCTTCCTGATCACAAGTGATTATACGTTTAACAGGGCATTAAGCTATCCGCAGGAAAGTCATGTGGATTATATTCTTGTACCCCAGATCAAGTCGGGCATGCCATTAAGTAAAATCAACATGGTGTATCCGAATTTGTATGAAAAAGGAGCACCCTGGGTTCAGCTCGAACGCGAGTTTAACGGGGAATGGCGCTTGTACAAAGTGCTTCCCAAGTCACAATCCGAATCTCCATCTACGGCTACGACGACAGCTCCTTGATCTGTGGCAGGACCATGAATATTGGTTAGCATATCGCTTCATAACGAATATCCACAGCTTAACCACTTCGCCATGATACGGCGAGGGAAGCTGCGGGTATTTTTTTACACCTATTTACTGCCCCTTGAGCGGCAGCCAAGCGAGTACATCCTGAATTTTCGCGTCCCAGTATCCCCATTCATGAGTCCCTGGACCCTCTTCGTAGGTCAGTGGAATCCCGGCAGTAACGCATGCTTGTCGAAAAGTCTGGTTTCCCTCATACAGAAAATCTTCCGTACCGCAGCATTGGTAGAGCCGGGGAAGCGAAGTCCCCAAGGTAGCATGACGTTGTAGAAGTTCCAGCAAGTCATGATCTGTTCCGCGTATTTCATCTGGGCCAAAAATGTGATTCCATTCCGCCGAACTCATCGCTTTATGTATAGGGTCGATGCGTGCTGCATGTAAATCCATCACCCCCGAGAGACTGGCCGCGGCCGCAAAGCGCTCTGGATGCTGGAGTGCCAGTTTGAAGGCGCCGTACCCGCCCATGGAAAGACCGGCAACAAAATTGTCTTCCCGCTTGGCGGACAAGGGAAAGAAGGAGCGTGCCAAAGCTGGCAGTTCTTCACTGATAAAGGTTCCATATGCCCCTCCCTGCTCCATATCCGCATAAAAACTCCGGTGTACCTGTGGCATTACAACAGCAATGCCCAGTGAAGCAACGTAGCGTTCAATGGAGGTTCTGCGTAACCAGATCGAATCATCGTCCGACAGGCCGTGCAGCAAATACAGTGTAGGGTGTGGCCCGGTTCCTTGCTTGCCCTCCAGTCCTATCTGCGAACGGGTTTCCTGAGGGAGAATAACATGCATGGATGTGTTCAAGCCAAGGATTTCTGAATAAAATTGACATTGAATAAGAGCCATAGAAAAACCTCTTTTACTAGGGATTTTGTGACCTCATTACAGTGATCTAGTATACGACTGATGATTTATTCAGTATACCGTAGCCTGTCCAAATATACATATCCAAGTAAATGACTAGGCATTAAGTCCTGAGTCCCATTTATCCTACATAAGGACGGTTTATGGTTATATGGGACGATTTTTTTGATTTGGGGGTTTTTTGGGTTTGATTTCTGGTAAAGTGTTTAAAAAAGAATGGTGAAGCCAATCAAAGGAGGAATTCAGAGTATGGGAAATAAGTTCAGAAACACGATTACTGGTGTATTGAGCACAGGTCTTATTCTTAGCGCATTCAGTGCAGCAGCAGCCGCTCCTCAGAATACAAGCGGTCATTGGGCAGGAGACCAAGTACAACGTTGGTCGGCTACAGGAAAATTAGACAGTGCGGTGAAAACGGATGCGGCCATCACGCGTGCAGAATTTATCGTTCTCTTGAACCGCAGTCTTGGTACGTTCACGCAGGATACTCCGGTCGTTACGGACGTAACGTATGCAGACAGTGTTCAGGTAAACGGTAATGGAAGCAGAACATTCACAGATGTACCAGCTTCGCACTGGGCATACAATGAACTGACAAATGCCGTGAATGCAGGTTACATAAGCGGCTATGCAGATAACAAGCTCAAACCGAATGGGAAAGTAACACGTCAGGAAGCAGCGGCTATTGTGGGCAAAGCCATTGGACTGACAGCAGGTAACGCGGCAGATGTCACCAAGTTCATAGACTCCGACAAAATCGGATCATGGGCGAAGAAAAGTGTAGCAGCCGCTGCGGAGCAAAAAATTATCAATGGTTATCCTGATGGTAAATTCCAGCCATTGAAGTCGCTGACACGTGCAGAAGCGGTTGCCATTCTGGATGCAGCTTCCGGTTACAACCTGAGCGCGGTTGATAATCTTACATCGACTCCTGGCGGAACGGTAACAGATTCCACATACAGTAACGTTACGGATTCGACGTATGGTAACACGTCTACTTCTTCTGGAAGCGAAACAGAAGATAGCAGTACCAGCACAGACAGCACAACGAATAACAGCACTAATACGACTACGGATACTACGGACAGCTCCACAACAACAGATACAAGCACCGATACAACTACAGATACAAACACTGATGCGGTAGCTACCAGCGATACACTTAAAGTAAACGAAGTGTATGACGGCGAAGGTACGATCACAGGGACAGCTAAAGCAGGTTCCACAGTAACCGCCTATTCCAATGATTTGCCAATCGGTAGTGCAGTAGCCAAGGACGACGGCACGTTCAGCATTAACGTGCTTACTCAAAAAGCCACTGTTAGACTGGTTATCAAAGCTGTGGATGCCGGCGGTAACGAAAGTTCGCCTGTAGAAATTTCTGTTTCAGGCAAACGCAGCGAGTAAGGCCATCCTGTCACTTCATATCGGCAATTCATGATTTTGATATCGAAATTTTGAATCTGTCATGCTAAAATCCCTCTTTAACTCCGCTGGTACCCATCCAGGCGGTAGTCGAAGGGGGATTTTTGCTATGCTGCTATGCGAAGTTTATTCACTTATGCCATCTTCTACAATAGGCTCCTGCTGTTCGCGTGTCTGTGGCTCAGGTGATGCGCTCCCGCCGCGAACAGCCACAATGCGCTGCTGCGCACGGTAGGTATCACGGCTGATTCGGGTGCGTTCCACGGTCTTGCCATCCACGATCTTCATTCGGTACGTTTCCACCACGTATCCCGCCTTGCCCTGCCGAAGCACCTGATAGAAGCCGGGGGAAAGTGAGTCATTACGAATTGTCTTCTCTGGGATGGGTAATACACGAACCGTACTCGATTCCAGCTCATAGGACACATTGGACGGGAAGGTGCCGAAAAATTTGACGGTCAGCGTCCGGTTTTGGACAGCAGCACGAAGGAGCAGATGCTTGCCGGTATTGTTTTTGAAACGGAAATTGATGGACCCCGTAGCAAAAGTCGCATCCTGCCCTTTGGGTAAATAGCTGACCGGTAAGGAATGGTTGCGGCGCTCAACAATGTCCAGGCCGACTCGCAGCGCCGCATTGTAGACAGTGCTGGATACCTGACAAATCCCCCCGCCTATACCCGATTCCAACTGCCCGTTCACGATCACCGGGGCTTCACGAAAGCCGTGTGTGCGCTCAGCTTTGGCAATGATTTGACCGTAATCGAATATCTCGCCCGGCTTGAGAATCAAACCGTCAACGGTGCTTGCCGCCGAATTGACGTTGTACACACGTCCTTCCGAGCTGCTGCCGAGGCTCGTGGAAAACTGGACGATTTTGCGCTCAATCCCTTCGCTTCGCAGACCGTCCACCGAAATTTCCGGCTCTAGTTGACGAAACGGCAACTCCACCCGCACTGGCTCCCCGGAAGAAGTAAAATCCTTGGGCAGCGCCTTATCGAGCGCTACGCCCAGTTTGGACCAATCCAGGCGACTGGCAGAGCGGCCCGGAATATAGCGAACCTGATCGTCCCCGTCGATCTGGCGCGTGGCATTGACAGGTTTGCCGTATCGTTGTTCCTCCCAATCGGCTCCCAGCCTGGCCTGCAAGGCCGATTCTTGCCGGGAAGGTGTGATGGTCCATTCTTTTCCAAAGGAAAACCGCGTCAGCGCGCGAGTCCAAAGATGCTCCGAGCCGAGCGCGTTCACGGCATCACGGAATGCCTTCGCTTCATAGTGGATACCCGCTTCCCCGAGCGTAAGCTTGATATCCTGCGCGCTACTGTCGCTGTCCGTCAGGATCAGGGGGCGTTGCTTCAATGCATTTAGCTTCGTGTCCAGCAGTCGAAGCGCGGCTGTTTTATTCATGGTTCCCACATTGACTCCTCCGACTGTTACGCCTTTCGGCAGCGTTTGCCTGTCGGCGTACAGATGCAGTCCTCCCCACAACATGGCCAACGCCAGAATTACAGTCCATATCCAGATAAAGGATAAATGAATTTTTTTCATAATGCGGCTGTCTCCTGTCTCGTAAGCTTGGCAGCGTGTTCATGTGCCATAATATTCATATATATGTGCCAAAAGCAGAAAACTTTCGGTACTATTTAGGTAACAAATTTGTTACAATGATAAACGGTATGATGAAATACAGGACTTTTTAAAGGAAATGCATGGAATATGTCGAATGGATATTAAGTTATACGTAATATGATTAAGCAGCGGGAAGTGATCGAGTGATTGAAATGCAGGATGTGTGGAAGACCTATACTAATGGAACCCACGCACTTCAGGGAGTATCGGTCAAAATTGACCGTAATGAATTCGTATACGTAGTCGGCCCGTCCGGGGCGGGTAAATCGACTTTTATGAAGCTTATTTATAGAGAAGAAGTACCGACCAAGGGGCAAATTTCAGTTAATGGATTTAATATCGGGAAGCTCAAGCAGCGTAAAATTCCCTATGTTCGTCGCAACATCGGAGTCATTTTTCAGGATTTCCGGCTTTTGCCGCGTTTGACGGCCTATGAGAATGTCGCTTTTGCGATGGAAGTCATTGAGGCTCCCAAGAAGCTGATTCGCAAACGGGTGCCGGAAGTGCTCGAATTGGTTGGCTTGAAAACGAAAATGAATCGCGAGCCTGCCCAGCTTTCCGGTGGGGAGCAGCAGCGCGTAGCTATTGCACGGGCTATTGTCAACAATCCGTCCGTGATCATTGCCGATGAACCCACAGGTAATCTGGACCCCGAAACATCATGGGAGATCATGCAGTTGCTGGACGAAATTAATTTTCGCGGCACGACCATTGTTATGGCGACACACAATAAGGACATCGTAAACTCCATGCGTAAACGCGTCATTGCCATCGAAAATGGCAACATCGTAAGGGATCAGGTGAGAGGGGAGTACGGATATGACTTTTAATACCTTCTTGCGTCATCTGCGGGAAGGCTTCAAAAACATATTCCGCAATGGCTGGATGTCCGTGGCATCCGTTACCTCGATTGTTGTGTCACTGCTTATACTGGGTGTGTTTATTATGCTGGTGCTTAACGTCAACTCCTTGGCTGATCAGGCGGATAGCCAGGTGGAGGTTAATGTATTTTTGGAGCTGAATGTAGAACAAAACATGCGTGAAACGCTGCAAAAGGAAATTGCGGCGATGCCGGAAATTAGCAAAACTACCTTCATCACCAAAGCTCAAGGCTTGGAGGAGCTGCGAAAAGATTTGGGAGACAGCGGCAAGGAACTGCTGGAGGGTTTTGATAAGGACAGCAATCCACTTCCAGACAAAATCGTTGTAGAGGTCATTGAACCGACGACGGTCCCATTTGTGGCTGAGAAGATTGAAAAACTGAACACGATACATCCGGAGAAACCGATTTTAAAGGTCCGTTACGGAAAAGGTACCGTGGAGACGCTCTTCACCATTACCAAGCTCATCCGTAATGTGGGCTTTGTATTCGTAGCTGGATTGGGACTTATGTCCATGTTCCTGATTTCGAATACGATCCGCGTGACCATTTTGGCACGACGCAGAGAGATTGGCATTATGAAACTGGTTGGTGCGACCAACTTTTTTATACGATGGCCGTTTTTTATTGAAGGTGCGCTTATTGGCCTGATGGGTTCTGTGATTACGGTAGGTATTTTGTTTGCTGGTTATCAGCGTTTGCTTACAGCCGTTCAAGGCGATATTGCACTGAATATGTTGAAGCTTATGCCGCTTCAGGGCGTCTGGATTCAATTGAGTGCCTTGCTTATCATTTTGGGGATGCTTGTCGGGATTGTAGGCAGTACCCTATCCATGCGCAAGTTCTTGAAAGTATAAAGATTCATTGGTGGACGTCACAGTCGGTATTCTTTAGAACGGGGAAGCCGGTGTTATTTTGCGATAAAGGATGGGGAGTGCAAGTTGAAAAAAACAGGATCTGTGTTGGCCGCTACCCTGGTAGCCGCATTGCTAATCCAGCCTTCTGACGGATATGCCAAAAGCATGCATGAAATCAATTCGCAACTGAATCAATTGGAAAAGCAGGCCCAATCTGCCAAGCAACAGCAGGAAAAGGCGGCTCAAGATAAACAGTATGCCCAACATTACAAAAATAAAACCGTGCAAAACCTGAAAATTGTACTCGACCAGATTAACAGCGTTAGCGACCAGTTGACTCGTGTAGCGGTTCAGATTGATCAAACCGAAGATAATCTGCGTGCAACCAAAAAAGATTTATCTGAAGCCATTGACCGCATTCAGGCACGTGAAAAGATGCTGGAAACCCGTGTGCGCTTGATGTATACGGACGGAACAGTATCGTATATGGACGTGCTTATGTCTTCGGCCAGCTTTAGCGATTTCCTCAGCCGGGTGGATTCCCTGAAAACGATCGTGGAGCAGGATCAGATCCTGTTGGACGAGCATAAAAAGGACAAGGCTCTGGTCGTAAGCAAGAAGAAGCAGCTCGACACAGAATATAAAAATGCCAAGAAGCTGTATGCGCTCAAGCAGGACGCCAAAGTAGAACTGAATTCGAAGGAAAAAGAGAAGCAAAGACTGATTGCCAATTACGATCATGATATTGCTGAGTCAGATGAAATCAGCGAAGAGCAAAATGATATGCTGGTAGCCCTTGCTAACAAACGTGTGGGTCTGGTGCAGCAGAAAAACAAGCTCAGAGCGGAGCAGGCTGCCAAAGCAGCACGCGCTAGAGCGGCTGCACGTGCTGCTGAAGCCAAGCGATATGCTTCATCTTCTTCAGGCGCCGGCTCGAATTCCAGCCATGCGGCAGCCAGTACGTATACGGGCGGATCAGGCACATTGGCTTTACCTGTATCCCATTACCGACTCTCATCTACTTTTGGCATGCGGGTACATCCGATTACCGGCAAGCTTAAAGGCCACACAGGTATTGATATGGCGGCTCCGCAGGGAACCGATATTCATGCAGCAGAAGACGGAGTTGTCATTGTTGCGGAATGGTGGAGTGGCTATGGAAACACGGTTGTGATTGACCATGGAGACGGGCTATGGACCCTGTACGGACATATTCGCAATGGTGGTACGGTGGTGCGTACAGGACAGACTGTGAAACGCGGTCAAAAAATTGCAGAAGTAGGTTCAACGGGCAATTCCACGGGACCCCACTGTCATTTTGAGGTGCGCGAGAATAACAAACCCGTAAATCCGATGAACTATTTATAGTAGATAAGGTAAGCCCTATTTGTAACCAATTCGGTTGTAAATAGGGCTTTGCTTTAATAGCTGTATTCCCGGTGCAGAACAGGTGCATTGAGACACGGAGTAGGATACAATTAACATATTCCGTACAAGCTAGACGTATACTGCGTGGATGGTTATGCGTTGTGAGGATAGGAACCAAGATAAAGAGAAGGCGGTGGACGATTAGATGTTGAAAAAAAGTACAGCGGTACTCTTGATGGTGATCGGGCTGCTAGGCGGAAGTCTGCTCACTTTTGCTTATACTGGAGCGACGACAGTGGGAAACAGCGCTCTGGGCGAAGGACTGCTGGCGAGTGTGACAGGTAGCAGTTCCACCTCCAGAAGTGATATCCGTAAAATCGAGACAGCGATGGATCTGATCCAGGGGCAATATTATCAGAACGTCGACCGTACCAAGCTGGTGGACGGAGCCATCAACGGTATGATGGAATCGCTCGGCGACCCATATTCCTCTTACATGGGTAAAGAAACAGCACAGCAGTTTGAACAGTCCATTGAAGGCTCCTTTACCGGAATCGGGGCCGAGGTAGCAGCAGAAAACGGAAAAGTGGTTGTGGTAACGCCAATTAAAGGCTCACCAGCCGAGAAGGCAGGGCTGCGCTCCAAGGACATTATTTTGTCCGTTAACGGTGAAACGCTAGACGGATTGGATCTAAACAAGGCTGTTTCCAAAATACGTGGACCTAAAGGCAGCCAGGCCAAGGTCAAAATCCAGCGTAGCGGCTCTCCTGATCCGTTGGAATACACCATTACCCGTGACAGCATTGATATGGAAACCGTGACGGCTCATATGGAAAGCGGCGGTGTAGGTGTAATCACGATTACCCAGTTCTCTTTAAATACAGCAGATCGTTTCAAAGAAGAACTCGCGAAGCTGGAAAAACGGGGACTTAAAGGGCTCGTCATCGACGTGCGTAATAACCCGGGCGGCGTGCTTTCCGTCGTGATTGATATTGCACAGCAATTTGTACCTGCTGGCAAAACGATCGTACAGGTGGAAGACAAGAATCAGAAGCGTGAAGAAGAGAAATCCAAAGGATCGAGCAAGAAATATCCGGTGACGCTGCTCATGAATAAAGGTAGCGCAAGCGCGTCCGAAATTCTGGCAGGAGCTCTCCAGCAATCGGCTGGCGCAGTATTGATCGGGGAAAATTCCTTTGGTAAAGGTACCGTACAAACCAGCTATGACAAGCAAATGGGCGACGGTAGTCTGCTCAAAATCACGATTGCCAAATGGCTCACGCCAAATGGAACGTGGATTCACAAAAAAGGCATTAAGCCGGATATTGCGGTGGATCAGCCTGAATTCTTCACAGCAGCGCCACTCAACAAGGAAAAGCCGTTGAAATACAATATGAATAGCGGCGATGTGAAAAATGCGCAAATCATTCTGCAAGGCTTGGGCTACAAGCCGGGTCGCGAAGACGGCTATTTTGATAAAGTGACGGAAAGCTCCGTTATTGCTTTTCAAAAACAGGCGAAGCTGACGGCTAACGGTGTGATTGATGCGAAGACAGCGGCGGCGATGGAAGCCAAGCTGATCGAAAAAATCCGTGATCCGAAAAATGACAATCAACTCAAGCAGGGGATTGAAGAGATTCGGAAGGAAATGAAGACCAGCGCAGCGAAATAATAATAAGGCTACAACAAAGGGGGCTGGAAACAGCCTCCTTTTATTTTGGGATTTATTTGCAGTCTGCCGGATTGTCTTCCCTACGTTGGCAATTTCATATAGAATAAATGGATATGAAATGTACGTGATCCGCTAAACAGCGGGCCAGGGGCATAAGGAGTGTGAATGAACTTGGAATGGGCTTTACAATGGGGATGGAGCGTTCTAAATGCTTGCTTGTACCTGCTTTTGCAGCCGTTTTACTATATCTCGATACTCATTGTCGCGCTTGGCTACCGTCGGCAAATGCTGCTGGAGCGCAAGCTCTTTCATACCAAGCTGCATAATTGGGCGGGTGAGACGTGGCGTGTGGTCTGGAGTGGTCTAATCGCGGGGCTGGCCCTGTCCGCTCTGGGAATGTTCGTAAGTGTCCATCTGACCTCGGCTTCTATCGTTTGCCTGTGGGTGACCACATTGCTGCTTATGCTGGTACGCGTGCGTTACCTGTGCCTGGCCTATTCGGTGGGCCTGCTGGGTGTAGCCCAGTTTGCTTTGAACGTGGCAGAAGGCTGGCAGCCTGTGGGAGCGCTTGGAGTATCAGTGGCAGCCATCCGTGGATTGGATATTCCGGCGTTGCTGGTGCTGGTTGCTGTGCTGCATGTGGCTGAGGCGCTGTTGGTTCGCTGGCAGGGAGGAAAAGCCGCAACGCCACTGTTCGTGGAGGGCAAGCGGGGAAGGCTGGTCGGAGGCTATCGAATGGAAGACCTCTGGCCCATTCCGTTGTTGCTTCTGGTTCCTGTTCAGGGAGGTTTTACGCTTCCGTGGACGCCGCTGTTTGGTGATGGATCCGGATATATGCTGGCAGCCTTGCCTGTCCTAATGGGCTTCAGCAGCGTGACGTTAGGCCAATTGCCACGCCAGAAGGCGGTGCTAACGTCTAACCGCCTGCTTCTCTACAGCGTAGCCTTGCTCCTGCTAAGCCTGCTGGCGGCGTGGTGGAGTCCGCTGACGCTGGTGGCAGCGTTGTTCTCCTTCTTGGCCCATGAGGCGCTGATCTGGTACGGCAACATGGAGGAGAGCCGCCTCAACCCTATGTTTGTTCATCCGGAGCAAGGGCTGCGTGTACTGGCTGTACTGCCGGATAGTCCGGCGACGGCGATGGGCATTCTGCCCGGCGAGGCCATTTACCGCGTGAACAGCGTCGTCGTGAACAGTCGTAACGAGCTGCATCAAGCCTTGCGGATCAACTCCGCTTTTTGCAAGCTGGAGGTACGCAACCTTCAAGGTGAGAGCAAGTTTGTGCAGCGTGGCATGTACGATGGTGATCACCATCAGTTGGGAGTCGTGCTTGCACCGGATGCGGACGCGAATTGGGCCGTATCCATACGTCCTGCCTCGATCTACCGGATTATGGCTATGCGCTTGGGCGCACGGCAGCGTAAAGGTGGACAGGCATCCAAGGCGGAGAGTCCAAGTTTGGACACGATAGAAAAATAAAGAGTACAGCAAGAGGGCAGTTTTATTTGACTAAATTTGAATAAGGCTGTCCTCTTTTTATATTCAGACAGTAGCCTGCTTGAAATGACTATTCTGATCGAGATACAATGGATATGTAATTCGATATCTTGATGAACCGAATGCCTATTATGTGTGTCAAGCAGGGAGAGGGAAAGATGAATGCGATTCACTTTATTCGAGAGTACATCAGGCATCCACGCAGCGTAGGCGCTATCATACCAAGCTCAAGACAGTTGGCCAAGCAAATTGCCACACCGATTTTTTTTGACAAAGCATCGTGCATCATTGAGTACGGTGCAGGTACCGGTGTGTTTACGCAAGAACTGATTTTGAACAAGCGCCCGGATACACTACTGCTAGTGATTGAGGCCAATGAATCGTTTTACAAAACATTGCTAAGCAAGTACGGACACTTGGAGCAAGTACACGTCATTCATGGATCGGCCGAGCATGTAGCCCGGTATATGAAACAGTATCATGTCTCAAAAGTGGATTACGTCGTATCAGGACTCCCTTTTACCAGTTTACCAGCCGCTTTATCCAGCCTGATTTTGGGACAAACGGCTGAAGTATTGGGCCAGGAGGGCAAATTTATTACGTTCCAATATAGTAAGGTAAAACACAATTTTTTTCGTACTTTCTTTGGTGACATCCAAATCAAAAAGGTACATTACAACGTCCCGCCCGCCTATGTTTTCACTTGCAGCCTGTAATCGGTCAGCTATGTAGAGGATTAGAATAGATACGAATGTGAAGATACGGAATTCCATGAGAAGACCTGGTCAGCGTCATTAAGATGTTGAAAAGGTCTTTTTTGTTGAGCATTTTGGAAGAAAATTGTAACGCATTGCCCTTTCAAATGATCTAATAGATAGGAAACTTGAAAGGAGGACTCCTTTGAATATTGAGAATGAGGTCAAAAAGGCGCAAGGCGGGGATAGACGAGCTTTTGTGAACATCATTAGAGAAGTGGAGAGCGACCTGTATGGGATGGCGCATTCTATCCTGCGAAATGAACAAGATAGTGCTGATGCTCTACAAGAAGCAATACTCAAGGCATACAAGTCTTTAGGTACATTACGGGATGGAAGTCTCTTTAAAACCTGGATGTATCGGATTGTAATCAACGAGTCGAATAAAATAGCTAAAAAGCGTTCTCGCTCTGTTACGGTATCTGAGTATTCACACCCAATGGGTATTTCAGGTGAGTATGAAAACATTGAATTGCATGAAGCAATAGAGCAGTTGGAAGAACCGATGCGGATCGTCATTACTTTGAGATACTTTTATGATCTGAATATTAAGGAGATCTCAAAAGCATTGGACATTTCAGAAAGTCTGGTTAAAACGCGTTTGTATCGTGCACGGAAATCTCTGCTGCGCAAGTTATCAAATCCAGGAGAAAGGGGAACGCCGATCCATGGAAGATATTAATCTGGATAATGAATGGAAAACAGCTAAAGAGAGAACCCGCAATAAGCATGTTATTACCCCATATGTGCGTCAACGGCTGGAAACAGTATATAGCCAGATTGAGACGGGTTTTGTCTATCAACATACGAATTCTGTGGATTCAACCTCTCGTCGCCACGCATTTAAGAGAATCATCCTGACAGCTTCTTTAGTTACTGTAATGAGCAGTGGAATTATAGCTTCTGCATTCGTTTCTCCTACGATAGCGAAATCGTTGTGGCAAGTTCCACTGGTAAACAGTGTCTTGCAATTGGCTGGTAACTGGGGAATTTCAACGGCAGGCGGGAGTGCATTTATGCGAGCGGGTGACTTGGGACTTCAGAAGGTCGAAGAAGCAGGTCTTGTAACAAAAATGGCGGCCAGCAGCACTCATAACGGAACCCAGCTCCATATCTCGCAAGTTGCTTATGACGGTGTGCGTATGGCTTTGACACTGGAAAGTAACCGGGAGGACTTGGGCACAACGCTGCATGAACGAATTGAAGATATTACATTATGGTGCAATGGCAAACCGTTTCAATTTGATGGGCCTTCGCTAATTACTAACTCTGGAGGCACTCCGGGTTCCGTCATCATTTATTATAGTGATTTAGAGAGAATGTACTCGACAGGCAAAGGGCTTCCTGACCAATTTAAACTAACGGCAAAAATACAAATTACAGGAATAAAACAGCCCTTTAAGCTTGAATTACCTGTGCAAAAGATTCCTTCTAAAAACTTGGTGCTCACGCCTCGAATGGAAAAATCAAATAATTTTACCCGTTTGGTTGTGGAAAAATTAGAGATGACACCGATGTCTACCATGATCGTGACCAAGACCCATTACATAAGCTCTGGCCCGACTACGTATGGGAGTAAGGCATACGGGTATGGACTGGCTATGAATACACTAGGCTATGCGGTTTTGGATGATGAGGGGCAGGAACAACAATGGGTTAATGGGGATTCAGGACGTCCTGGAACTAAAACAAGGACAGGTATTCACCAAATCCTCGTAGCTCCCTTTGAGAAAACACCGAAATTCATCACCATTAAACCCTATTTTAATGTAACCGAGCCGGGAGGCAAACCTGTATACGATGAACAAGGAAATTCGAAAAGAACATACCTGCCTGAACTAGAAATGAAAATTCCAATCGGAGACAATAAGCTCAAGTAAGGTTTGAGTTTGAGGTAGATACGGAGAACTCTTCGGATGAAGTAGATCTGGAGAGTTCTTTCTGGAGATATAGGGATATGTTAAAATGCAAAATTTGTTTAAGGAATCATATTTTAAAATGGGACTTAACCTATATATTACATATGCTGGAACCTGTTAGATTTTGTGCGATTCAACGATAAATCTGAACTTTTGTTAAAGGAGATTTATATATGGTAAAACCGCTGATGTTCATGCGTTGGTGTGAGTATTATGAATTAAGTGATCGTGAGACAGATTTTATATCGTTTTTTATGATGAATTTCTCAGCCGCGCGATCAGGCAACCAACCAAAGCTTAGGGAGCAATTTATCGAAATTCAGAAAAAAACCTTTCCTGAATACCCGTTTGATATCACCCCGGAGGAACTGGATTATCCCAAATTTGAAGGACTGATGAGACAGGTGTTGAAAATTCATTTTGACACGGCGGAGCTGCTATACTCCTTCTATCTTCAAAAGCTGTGCGCACCTTTAGCAGAATACATTTTATCCACTGGAGAGACAGAGCCTGCACGCATTTATTATAAGCTTATTCAAAAGGACAAGGTACGGTAGGAAAGATGGGTGTGATTCAACAAGAGTTTCTGAATAGATTGAAGAAGAATAATGAGAATATTGAAAAACTGTTTAAGTATTCGTAAAAGCATTGGAAGGCAATGCAGCATTCTTACACCACCATGATTTAAATGCTGGGGGCTCTTCATTCTGTAATTTCTCTAGAAATAGTTTGATATGGATCCCCGTTCTCCATGCCCTTCGTTCCATTTCTCTCCAGTAAATAGCTGCTACTGATAAAGGAAAATGTGATTCTTCTACACCAATATCGCAATCCATGGATAAATACCCAAGCTTGTTTTTCCTCAGGCAATTCAGATGTGTGTAGGTTTATTCCGAATTCATGTTCTACTATATGGCTATATGGAATAATCTATGTATATGGACATTCCGTCCAACAAATGGTTCGATATGCAGGCTTGGTCGGTAGAACGTATAGCAGAGCTGTACTATTACACATTTATCAACAAGAAGCCGATAACGGTACTACCTTGATGCAAACGGCAAACCCATCATGTGCGGTGTGAATACGGCTGTTGCAACACTTGAAGATCCGGGCCAATGCTGGATTTCGGACGGAGAGGAGAGTGCAGTCAACCGGATACTTGGAGCTTCGACTGGCGAAATTCAAGCGTGTTTCAACAAAAACGAGTGGACGAACTACAATGTGGCAGATGAATACTCCTACGATCCTACAAAAAATTAATTTGCAGATTAGAGTAAGGTGACGCTGTACCAGAACGATAAACTCGTTTGGGGTCAGGAGCCTTAAAGCCTGATGGAGCGGCACTCGTATGGGTGCCGCTCTTTTCAAATTTAAAGGAGGAAAGCGGCATGAAGGCGAAAAATAGTAGTAGTGGTATTTTGTCCAAACGTTCCAAATGGCTGCCTGTCGTCATGGCATGCACGATTATAGTAGGGGGGGCTCTACCGGCTCCAACTGTAGTTCACGGTCAAACGGCAAAGACCGTTACCATTAAAGTCGATACATCCAAGGATCGTAAGCCTATTAGTCCTTATATATACGGTACGAATCAGGATTTGGCAGGCGATGAAAATCTGGCTGCCAGGCGACTTGGTGGCAATCGGATGACCGGATACAACTGGGAAAACAACATGTCCAATGCAGGAAGCGATTGGCAGCAATCCAGCGATAACTATTTATGCAACAATGGCGGTCTGACAAAAGCCGAATGTGAAAAGCCGGGAGCGGTGACGACTTCGTTTCATGATCAATCGCTGAAGCTTGGCACTTATTCTTTAGTCACGCTGCCGATGGCCGGTTATGTGGCCAAGGATGGAAACGGAAGTGTGCAGGAAAGCGAAAAGGCTCCTTCCGCTCGTTGGAATCAGGTTGTAAACGCCAAAAATGCGCCGTTTCAACTGCAGCCTGATCTGAATGACAATCAGGTTTATGCGGATGAATTCGTCAACTTTTTAGTGAAAAAATACGGCGCTGCTTCAACAAAGACGGGTGTAAAAGGATATGCGCTCGACAATGAACCCGCTCTCTGGTCGCATACGCATCCGCGCATTCATGGTGAAAAAGTCGGAGCGAAAGAGTTGGTAGATCGGTCGGTAAGTTTATCCAAAGCAGTCAAAGCAGTTGACGCGGGTGCGGAAATTTTTGGACCGGTTCTTTACGGTTTTGGCGCCTATACAGATCTTCAAACTGCACCTGATTGGAACTCTGTAAAAGGCAACTACAGTTGGTTCGTGGACTATTACCTGGATCAAATGCGCCTCAGTTCGCAAGCCGAAGGCAAGAGATTGCTGGATGTCTTCGATGTACACTGGTATCCTGAAGCGATGGGCGGAGGCATACGAATTACGAATGAGGTAGGCAACGATGAAACGAAGAAAGCCAGAATGCAAGCGCCTCGTACTTTGTGGGATCCGACCTACAAGGAAGATAGCTGGATCGCTCAATGGAACAGCGAATTCTTGCCTTTACTGCCTCGATTGAAGCAGTCGGTGGATAAGTATTACCCGGGAACCAAGCTGGCTTTGACCGAGTATAGCTATGGCGGCGAAAATGATATTTCCGGCGGTATCGCTATGACCGATGTGCTGGGCATCTTGGGCAAAAACGACGTTTATATGGCAAATTACTGGAAGTTAAAGGATGGTGCCAACAACTACGTTAGTGCCGCTTACAAGCTTTACCGCAATTATGACGGAAAAAGCTCTACTTTCGGTGATATCAGCGTTAATGCGCAAACGTCGGATATTGTCAATAGCTCGGTGCATGCTTCCGTAACGGATGCATCCTACAAAGAACTGCACCTCGTTGTCATGAATAAAAGCATGGACAGCGCATTCGACGCCCAATTTGATCTTTCCGGCGAGACGACTTACGGTTCCGGTAAAGTATGGGGCTTCGACAAAAATAGCTCGCAAATTAAGAAAGCAGCGCCAATTACGCAAATTTCAGGCAACCGCTTTACCTATACAGTACCGCCTTTGACGGCTTATCACATCGTGTTGACTGCTGGCAATGATACGTCTGTGCCACCTGGGGAAGGTCCTGAAAGCTTTGCTCTGAGAGCTGAGGCTGGCGATGGGAAAGTCGATTTGTCTTGGGACGCTTCCAGTGGAGCTGTGGGTTACAGTGTACAGCGGGCAACGTATGAAAACGGTCCTTTTACTGCTGTAGCATCCAACTTGATCGAAACGTCTTATACGGATACTAACGTAACGAACGGCACTTCTTACTATTACAAAGTAACCGCAAAAACAAATGCGGGAACGAGCGAATCCAATGTCTTGAAAGCGGTTCCGCGGACGCCTGTAAACGGCCCGGTTCGCTATGAAGCCGAAGACGGCACACTGAAGGGAACAACTGTGGAATCCAGCGGAACCGGCTTTTCCGGTACTGGTTATGTAACTAATTTCCACAATGCAGGGGATTCCCTGACGATGACGATTCAGGCTCCAACGGCAGGCTTGTACAATCTTACAATCGGCTACCGTTCTCCTTATGATGATAAACGCACGAATTTCTCTTTAAACGGCAAAGCATCTGGCGAGCTGGTACTTTGGAAATCGGCTGATTTTAAAGAAACTTCCGGTGGTAAGGTTCTGTTAAATGCAGGGGCAAATACGATCGGTTTTGAAACGGGCTGGGGCTGGTACGATATCGACTACGTCAAGCTGGAGCCTGCTGCTGACCGTCCACCGCATGCGGTAACCAAAACGCTCATCAATCCGAACGCGACAGTAGAAGCAAGAGCATTGATGAACTATCTGGTTGATCAATACGGCAAGAATACGATCTCCGGTCAAGAGGATATGCCCGAAATTGATTGGCTTCAAGCAAATGTAGGTAAAAAGCCGGCTATTGCGGCGCTTGACCTGATTGACTATTCGCCAAGCAGAGCGGAACACGGTCTTAGTTCCACAGAGACGGAAAAGGCGATTGAATGGGATAAGCAAGGGGGCATTGTTACCTTTGCATGGCACTGGAACGCGCCGAAAGATCTTATCGATACGCCGGGAAAAGAATGGTGGAGAGGCTTCTATGCCGACTCGACCACATTCGATATAGAATATGCGATGAATAATCCAGAGTCCGAAGATTATAAATTGCTTATTCGCGACATCGATGTGATTGCAGGGCAATTGAAGAAGTTGCAGGATGCGAAAGTTCCTGTCCTGTTTCGTCCTTTGCACGAAGCGGAAGGCAAATGGTTCTGGTGGGGCGCTAAAGGTCCTGAGCCTGTTAAAAAATTGTATATTTTGATGCATGACCGTTTGACTAATGTGCACAAATTGAACAATCTGATTTGGGTATGGAATTCTGTTGCTCCCAATTGGTATCCGGGAGACGACTATGTGGATATTTTGAGCTTTGACTCTTATCCGCAAGCAGGCGACTACAGTCCGCAAATTGCAAAATACGAAGACCTTGTTGCATTGGGCAAGGACAAAAAGTTAGTTGCCATGAGCGAAAACGGACCTATCCCAGATCCTGATCTGATGAAGGCGTATCAAGCCCATTGGAGCTGGTTCGCTACATGGTATGGGGATTTCTTGAGAGATGGCAAACAAAACAGTCTTGAGCATCTGAAAAAAGTGTATAATCATCCGAACGTCATTACGCTCGACAAGCTTCCGACTAACTTAAAAACATATGGTATTACTGAGCAGCCGTCAGTACCGGGCAGCTTCACGCTGAACGCAGCGGGCGAAACGGCGAAAGTAGCGCTGAGCTGGACAGCATCGGCGAATGCGGCAAGCTATGAAGTGAAGCGTTCGACGGATGAAAACGACGCGTTCGCCACAGTAGCGAGCGATGTATACGGAAGCAGCTACACCGACACAGCCGTAACGGCAGACACGACGTACTACTACCAAGTCGTAGCGAAGAACGATGCAGGACAAACGGTTTCGAACAAGGCTAGTGCAACGCCGAAAGCGGATGCTCAGCAGCCGACAAAGGGGCTGTTGCTCCAGTATCGCGCAGCGGATACAAATGTGAATGACAATAACTTGAAGCCGCATTTCCAAATTTTAAACAAAGGTACAATCTCCGTACCGATCAACGAGTTGAAAATTCGCTACTACTACACGATCGACGGCGACCGCGCGCAGACATTCAACTGCGACTATGCCGCGCTGAGCTGCTCGAAGCTGAATGGCAAGCTGGTTAAAATGGATAAAGCTGTAACCGGCGCTGATTATTATTTGGAAGTCAGCTTCAACTCGAATGCAGGCGTGTTAGCACCTGGAGGAAGCACGGGCGAAATTCAAACCCGAATTCATAAAACAGACTGGTCGAATTATAACGAAAGTGACGATTACTCATATAAAGGCACGCAAACTTCATATGCTGATCATACAAAAGCTACGTTGTATCATAATGGTGTACTTGTTTGGGGAAGCGAACCGACAGCTAATTAAGACAAGCGTCCGTTATACGGCAACATGTGAATCAACCGATTATTTGCCAAGAGAGGGGGGCATTACGTTCTTCTCTTGGTCTAAGCCACCAGTTTCTATGGAGAGTCTTCAAGATCATATGCAATTAGACTAGGCCAATCTTAAGGGATTGGTCTTTTTATTGATTATTTTGTAAAAAAAAGAAATGATTTGTTTATTTTTATCGTTCTTGTAACACATCAAGAATTACAATTTCTTTAGAGCTGGTGGGAAGGAGGATAGGCTTTTAAGATGAATAACCATGTATGATTGAGAGCAACTGGCTTAGTGGATGAAGGGACGACTATCAGAAGGGACTTGCTAAAAGTTTAACAAAGGAGCTAAAACCACTTGTTTGAAAGGAGTTCGTAGGTATTGAAATAGTTTTATAGAGGGGCTGACCTGTTGTGTACCTCATGCTCAAAGGACATAAGGTAGTGTTGCATTTTTTGGAAAAAATTTATCTTGTTTTTTTTATTAGACGATCCAAAACCAAACCAATAAGATACCAGAAACCTAGTGTAGTCAAGTATACAACTACTATTGAAATATCTGCTTCTCGTACAAATCGAAATGATTCGTAAATCCAAACCAACGGACTAATAATAGCCAATAGTATATTGTAGTCGTCGTATCCTGAAATGTTTACAATAATTACTAAAATTGAGATTAGGACCAACCAAAAGCGAAATGATTTCATTGACCATACCTCCAAACAAATATTTACAGTTAACATAACATATAGTCGTCGTAGTTGCAAAAAATAATACAACTAAATATATACTTACTTCTTGGATAGTATGAGTTAATTTTCATTAAACATGAAAGAAGGTCAAGTGATGAAAATAAATAAGACTATTGTAACAATCGGGACTACCATTCTCTTAATTTCCTCTCTTGAATGAATCCGAGAGAGCCCTTTTTCCATGAAATCATCAAAATTTGTAATGAATGAAGAGTTTGAATGTTGGAAAAGGGAGGTATTTCAAACCCCAAATATTTCGGGAATCGTAAAAAAAAGACTTCTTTCTAAGGCATCATCAATTAAAGTGACTATATAGACCATATATTTCACTATTTACGTGATTTTGTATTGAAATGAATTTCCTAAAGGATAGAGTTTACATATAAAATATCACTTATGATATGTCCAAAACTAATTGAGGGGGACTGACATGGAACACACACCTACGATCCGCTCAAAGATAGAGACAGAATTGAAGCAAAGGGGCTATAGCTTTAGCAGTTTTAGTAAAATCTCCGGTATTAACCGTGGCACATTTAGCGCCATGCTGAACAGCAACCCGCCCAAGCCGATCTCCGTTCGGCAGATGGACTTGATTACTAAGGCGTTAGGGTATCCGGAAGGCTGGCTGTATGAGTTGTACATAGATGAATGCTTTTACGAAGGAAAAGGGCACTGGAAACGGATTAAGCCGTTTCTGTTGCGTTGTGTGGAATTAGGAAGACAGGACTTCGTTCAAAAGGTATTGTGGAGGCTAACAGAGGACTTGTCCTATGTTCCAACCATATTTGAGCTTGCAGAAGAATTATATTCCGAAGGCAGAGAAAAGGAAGCGATCCCTTTTTATGAATGTGTAATCGAAAATGAAAAATATCGTCATTCGGAGCGGTTGGCTATAAGCCAATATAAAAGATTTAAAGCTTATGCAATGTCTGATTTGGAAAAGAGTCTTGAGTTAGTATTGGAATTTACACCTTATCGTAATTTGCTTCCTGAGCGTTATCAATTGGAGGCGATTCATAAGATCACAAATATATATTTTTACTTACACAAATGGGATGAGGTAGAGAAGTATGGTCATGAATTAAAGAAACTTGCTAATGTAATCTATATGGATCGGCAAATAAGGAAGGAAAAAAGAAGAGCAGATCATTGCTCACGTGCAGAAAGGCACTTGGTATTTTACTACGGTTATGGATTCCTTTCTGTCTCAACAGCTTTACAAAAGAAAGGATATATTAAGGAGGCAAAGGCAGAGCTTGAGGGCTATGCAGATTTAAGCTGGTTTAAAGGGCTTGATTTAGAAGGTGAAGCAGATGTAGAGCAATTCCGTTTGTGGGCTAAAGCCAACTCGTATACTTTAGATTTATTATTGGGTAATAGAAATATCCTTCCTGAGTATATAGCTTTCCTCGAAAATCACCCTGAGAAGTAAGCTCTGGACTCATAACCATACTAGAATCTGCTAATAAGTACAATTTTGATATAGACTCTATTATTGACAAATACTCAGAGAGAATAAAGAGATTACAGGAGTCTGAGGATGCTAAACAAATGACCTATTATTATTGTTACATGTATCAGCTCGCCATTTACCATTACAGACGTGGGAGAATACTAAAAGGGCAAAAGGACACCCTTGATTATCTTTCATTATCCAAGCAAAGAAATTGGTTTAAGCCACCAGTTTCTATGGAGAGTCTTCAAGATCATATGCAATTAGACTAGGCCAATCTTACAGGATTGGTTTTTTTATTGATTATTTTGTAAAAAAAGAAATGATTTGTTTATTTTTATCGTTCTTGTAACACATCAAGAATTATAATTTCTTTAGAGCTGGTGGGAAGGAGGATAGGCTTTTAAGATGAATAACCGTGCATGATTTAAAGCAGTTGGCTCAGTGGATGAAGGAACTTGCTAAAAGGAACTCGCATTTTAACAAAGGAGCTAAAACCACTTGTTTGAAAGGAGTTCGTATTTTTTGACACATGAAGCAAGAACAACCAAGGGGATTTCCAGATCCAGGGCGGAAAAACCCACCACGCAAGATCTTGTTTGTGCTAATATAGCGGCCCCACTAGGAAGGGAGGAGATATAAAAAAACTACTACATTTTTTGAGAGTGATCCTTCCAATAAAAATAAATACTAAATAAGCAGCAAGATAAGTGGAAATAAGTAAAAAAAGAACCATTATATCCTATAGAATGGCCATGCTTTAAACACTTTGTGGGGGATACTCTGCCCTTTGAACTAAAATAATTTTGAATAATTCATCCTTGTTTTCGCATATAAAAAAAACTCGTAATATTTACTATAAATTAATGACTTAAATGTGTGGATGTTCAGGTTGTAGTGTAGTCGTTTGGGGGATGGGTTTTACTGAGTTTGAAAAAATATCTTGAATCGGAGGAATTATCTATGAAGAAGAATAGACTGGTTGCTACCGCTTTATCTTTTAGTTTGTTAGGAGCTGTTGTCGCGCCGAGTGCAATTTTTGCAAGTTCAAGTGTAAATGACTCTTTTCAAGAACAAAGCCAATCTCCTATTGTAACTTTACAACATCTCGATACGGCAACATTGCAAAAGAATCTGGAAGCAGCCCAGGGTTTGGAGAAATATATTAAACCGGGTGCGGACGGTCTGCTCTACATTGACGAAGCTGGTAAGGATGCTGTCTCTAAAGAGGCTTACGAATATATTGCTAGTGGTGTTCAGATCATCAACGAATCTCTCAAAAGTGGACAAACCAAATTAGACGTTGAAAACCAAACGATTGTCCCGTCTGGACAAGCACCTATTCAACCGCAAAACGTAATCACACCTAATGCTTCCTCGAACTCGTATTGGTGGGGAGTAGCAATAACGATGTCACAAAGCGAAACCAAACAACTCTCCTATTCATTAAAGCAACAATCTAAAGGATATTTGACTGTTTCAGGTTTGGCTGCTGCAATAGGTGGTATTATGGGTCCTAATCCTATACCTTGGGCTGCCAGTGCCGCAGCTGCATTAGTATCTTTAGGAACAGACTTGGTTGCTTCAAGCTTGGACAACTATAACGGTTCACGCGGTACTACGCTCAATCTACATTGGTTGCCAGCTCCGTATTACACGGTAAATTCCAACTAAGATTTGCACTAAACACCTTACTTTTACTATAATATTGTATATACTGTAAAAGAAGGGGCAGGTGATTATGAACCCAATTTTTTATGTCACTGCTTTTCTGATGGTTTATGCTCTTTTGGGCGTTGCTGCTGTTCTATTCATATTTAAGCGTTCAAAGCAGCCAGCACGAAGAAGTGCCCAATTGGTTGTTGGTCTCGTTGGATTGGTGGCATTGTATGCGCTTATCAAAGCTTTTAACAATGCTGGCAGCTCCGATTCATATCCTTATTTTTCCATAGTGATATTTGTGATTGTTGCAGCAGCAGCATCCAAGTATCTCAGAAGAAAAAGTAATTAGCTCCATACGCGCTCCTGCGGAAGCTCAATTTCCCCAGGAGCGTTTTATTTTGTTTTTCAGGGAACCGAGCTAAGACCAATGAGAGAGAAGAGTAAAGGATTTATCCATTAAAGAGCTTATACAGGTATATGAGTTGTATAGCGTTAAAGAAGCGGTATGGGTACTGAGTACAAATAAAAGTGGTTAGGTTATATATAAGAAGCTATTGGAGCGCGGCAAGTCGGTTCGAAAGGAGCTGCTACTACGCTTGGGTGAACCTAAAGAGTCCCTAGTCAATTACATATGGCAAGAGAAGAATGGGGCGTAGAAGCGGAGCGATCAGATGAACTGCGAGTAGCTCTTAATATTCTTGAAAAGGATCAGAATCGTGCGCCCACACTTGCAGAGCAGTATTAGTTGTTGTTTCAGGTTCAATTCATACTGGATGAAGGATTTAAACGTTATGTACTTCATTCAACTTTTCAATTATCATGGGATTCGTTTAAAAAAGACTTCTTTCTAAGGCATCATAAATTAAAGTGACTATATAGACCATATATTTCACTATTTACGTGATTTTGTATTGAAATGAATTTCCTAAAGGATAGGGTTTACATATAAAATATCACTTATGATATGCCCAAAACTTATTGAGGGGGATTGACATGGAACATACACCTACGATCCGCTCAAAGATAGAGACAGAATTGAAGCAAAGGGGCTATAGTTTTAGCAGTTTTAGTAAAATCTCCGGTATTAACCGCGGCACATTCAGCGCCATGCTGAACAGCAACCCACCCAAGCCGATCTCCGTTCGGCAGATGGACCTGATTACCAAGGCATTGGGATATCCCGAGGGATGGCTTTATGAGCTGTACATAGAAGAATGTTTTTACGAAGGAAAAGGGCACTGGAAACGGATTAAGCCGTTTCTGTTGCGTTGTGTGGAGTTGAAGAAGCGCGACTTCATTCAGAAGGTTTTATCGAGGCTGACAGAGGATTTGTCCTATGTGCTGACCATATTTGACCTTGCAGAAGAATTACACGCAGATGGAAAGGAAAAGGAATCAGTTCCTTTTTACGAGTGTGTGGTAGAAAACGAAAGGTACTATCACTCGGAGCGGCTAGCGATCAGTCAATACAGATTGTTTTGTTGCTCGCTTACCGAAGATTTAGAAAGCAGCTTACAGGCTGCTATTATTTTTAGTTCGTTCCGCAAAAGTTTGCCAGAGAATTATCAGTTGGATGGATTATTAAAGTTAACTAATGTTTATTTCAACGCAAGTAATTGGGAGGCTGGAATAAAGTATGCGACAGAACTCCGTACACTGGCTAAAAGTGTCTATCATCAACAGGTTTATAACCGTTCAAAAAACAGGCAACTAGATAGCTTCGATACTGAAAAGCCACTAGTCGTATACTATGGTTTAGGGTATTTATTGCACGGAAATGCGTTGGAGAATCAAGGACTGTATGAAGAGGCTTTAAAATTCATTCCCTATTATGAAGATTTAACATGGTTTGAGGGTCTGGATGAAAATGGGCTGCAAGGGGTGAAAAGACTCCAATTGTGGGCAAAGGCTAATCTTCTTAATTTAAAAGTTTTAATTGGAGAGGTCAGCAGTTTAGCATCTTATGTCGAGCTTTTACAGCAAAATCCCCAAGAAATTTCTCATGGATTAATTACTATTATAGAGTCGGCAAATAAGTACAATTTCTCTTTAGAAAGTATTCTAGATGTTTTCTCTGAGGAAATTGGTGACTATAAGAAATTCGTTTCAAAATCTTCACACTATCAAATAAGCACTCTTTTATGGAATTATTCTCGCTTGTATTTGGAACTTGCGCGTTACTTTTTCAATATAGGCAGATATTCAGAAGCTATTGATAATATAATCAAAAGCCTCAGAGTATCTTCTCAATTAAATACGAAGAGTACATTCATTAAGGGAGTAACTCTGTTATTCGAAAAACTAACAGGCCATATTACACATGAGCAACTTGCAGAATATGAAAAAGTACTTGAAGAAGTGCGTTATGGTATGAATCAAATGGTTCCCTAAACTAATATTTATCTTGTTATCTGACCACACAGGGGGGATGAACATGGAACATACACCTACGATCCGCTCAACGATAGAGACAGAATTGAAGCAAAGGGGCTATAGTTTTAGCAGTTTTAGTAAAATCTCCGGTATTAACCGCGGCACATTCAGCGCCATGCTGAACAGCAACCCACCCAAACCGATCTCCGTTCGACAGATGGATCTGATTACTCAGGCGCTGGGGTATCCTGATGGTTGGCTATATGAGTTGTACATAGATGAATGCTTTTACGAAGGAAAAGGGCACTGGAAGCGGATTAAGCCGTTTCTGTTGCGTTGTGTGGAGTTAGGAAGACAGGACTTCATTCAGAAGGTTTTATCGAGACTGACAGAGGACTTGTCCTATGTGCCGACCATATTTTCGCTTGCAGAAGAACTACACGCAGAAGGAAAGGAAAAGAAATCAGTTCCTTTTTACGAGTGTGTAGTAGAGAACGAAAGATATTATCACTCGGAGCGGCTAGCGATCAGCCAGTATAGGCTATTTTCTTACTCTTTAAGCAAAGATCTGGAGAATAATTGCCAACTGGCTTTGAAGTTCGCTCCTTTTCGTAAGAATTTACCTGAGAATCATCAACTGGATGCTTTATTAAAGCTGGCAAATGTATACTTTCAAGTTTATGACTGTGAGACAGCTATACAATACGCGAAAGAACTTGTGGTACTTGCCACAAATGTTTATCAGCAGCAGATTCAAGCTAGAATAAAAAATCGTGAAGTAAAATCTCTAAACACGGAAAGACATCTAATCGTGTATTATGGTCAAGCATACTTAATGCAAGGGAACATGCTTGAAAAACAAGGGCTATATGAAAAAGCTATGGGATTCATCCCTTTTTATGAAGATTTAACTGACTGTGACTGGCTAGATGAGCTTGGAATGCTAGAGGCGCGGAAATTTAAAATGTGGGCTAAAGCAAACCGTTTGAATTTAGAAATTCTAATGGGAGATATGACTAGATTACCCGCCTATGTTGAGCTTATTAGGAATAATCCTCAGGAAATATTACATGGGCTATTGACCATTATGGAATCGGCCAATAATTACAATCACTCCATAGACGATATTCTGCTCCTTTTTGCTGAAAATATTAATGAATTTAGGGACTTGCGTACAAATATTTCTTACTATCATACAAATTATAATCTGATGACCTATTCTCACTTTTTTCTTGAGCTTAGTCGCTACTATTTTAATAAAGGGAGCTACTCTGAGGCGATCGACAGTATGTTGAATAGTCTCAAAGCATCCTCACAGTTAAATGATAAGGCTTACTATATCAAGTCCATCACGCTATTGTTTGAGAAATATAAGGATCATTCGACACATGAACAGTGGACAGAATATGAAAAAGTGATTAAAGCAGTGGAGTGTAACATTAAGCAGATGACTTCTTAGAACATAAAAGGGCTATGTAACCTACTACTAAGGTAGGGTACATAGCCCTTTTGAAATATTATGTTCATGATCAATCGGGAAAAAGTTAATTTTTTTCGTTATTCGCCGGACTCATCAGAGTTACTTGCTGAAAGCTCACTTACTGAAGAGGTGAACAGTTCCTTCAATATGCGATAAGCTTTATTTTGATCGGCTTCATTCTGCTGGGAGAGTAAATGAACACATTCCCATATCCAGGGCTGACTTTTGAGTTCTTCATATGGATTGAAGTCAAAAAATGCGAATACGTTTGTTTCCAGCGCTTCGGCTATTTTCTCCAAAGTTTTAATCTGTACATTGACCTCGCCGCGCTCCAACTTGCCGATATAGGAACCTGTTGAATCAGATGCTTCTGCAAGCTGTTCTTGTGTAATATCACGCAATTTTCGAAATTGTCGGATTTTTGCTCCTATGAGTTTTGTTGTTTCCATAGACATCCACACTCCTATAGTATGAGTGTAGACAAAGGTAGATCAAGCGTGGAGGTAATTAAATTGCCTTAAAAATATAATATTAAGTCCTTGTAAAGACTATTAAACACACATTTAATTCCAATATATATTAAAACGGTGTAAAAAAAGGGGTTGACCACCATCCAGTTTGTTCATATAATTTCTAGTATATTGTAATTGTTTGTCGAGGAGGGTGATTTTTAAAATCATCTGAATATGCGGGGGGTGTTTTAATGGAGAATACAACCACGATTCGCTCGGAGATTGAAAAAGAATTAAAACTTGGTGGTTACACTTTTAATAGTTTTGGACAAGCTACGGGTCTTAACCGAGGCATATTTAGTGCTATGCTTAACGGCAATCCACCTAAACCGATTTCCGTAAGACAAATGGATCTAATTACTAAAGCGCTTAATTATCCAGAGGACTGGTTGTATGACTTATATGTAGATGAATGCTTTTATGATGGAAGACCTCATTGGAAAAGGGTTAAACCATTTCTGATTCGTTGTGTTGAAGTGGGAAATCTGAGGTGTGTGGAGAAGGTGCTTTCACGGTTAATGGAGGATCTTAACCACATTCCAACGATCTTTTCTTTAGCAGAGGAACTGTACGAAGAAGGGAAGCTACAGGAGGCCATTCCTTTCTATGAATGTGTCATTGAGAATGAGAAGTATCAACATTCTGAGAGGCTGGCAATCAGTCACTATAAATTATTTCGTGCAAAAATTGGAGAAAATACTGAAATAAACCTTAAGGCTGCTATTCAATTTGAACCTTTTCGATTTCGATTACCAGAGTGTCATCAATTGGACGGGCTGTTACATCTAACAAATATATATTCTTCACTACATAAATGGCAAGAAACCATTACACACAGCGATGAGCTTTGGGAACAGTCTAAAATTATATATAAAGAAGAAAATAAAAGAAGGTATCTAAAAAACAGGGGTTATATACCAATAAAAACTGAACGACATTTGGTAGTCTACTATGGACAAGGATTACTTATGAAAGCTTACGCCCTTCAAAAACTTGGAGACTATGAAGAGGCTAAAAATATTGTTGCCGAGTATGCTGATTTAAGTTGGTTTGATGGACTAGATACCGTTGGGAAAAGAGAGGTGGAGAAATTCAACGTATGGTCTAGAGGGAACTCTTACACACTTGATTTATTACTAGGTGATACATCTGTGCTCCCTCAATATGTGGATTTATTAGAGAACAATAATGATGAGATATTACCCGGTCTTGTTAATATTTTAGAATCGGCTAATAGAAACTTGTTTTCAGTTGATAACATTTTGGAGCGCTTTCTCAAATATATTGATACTTTCAAAAATACTCAAGATGTAATATTTTTAGATGATTATTATAATTTTAATTTTCAATTAGCTATTTATCTTGGGCGAAATAAGAGATACAAGGATGGAATAAATGCTATTTTACAGTGTATACAAATATCATTCTCGCTCAAAAATGTAGAGAGTTTTGCTCAGAGTATGGTGTTTTTTGAGAATCATAGAGCTATGTGCGACGAAGAGCAAATTGAGATCTATGCATCTATTATTAAGGGGGTGTGCAAAGATGAGGAAGGTTTTTCTTTCACTTTTGCTTTCTCTAATAGCAGTCGTTAATATCGGTTTTTTATCGTCTTTTCATGATATTATAATCAGTAATGGTTCTCAAATTACTACTTCTAGCCATGGTAGAGGCGGCTGAGTTCGGAATAATGTTGTCTATTTAAATAAATATAGTGTTCTCTGGAAAAAGGAATTATCAAAAAACCAGTCCTAATGAGGGCTGGCTTTTTTGATTTATTCCGTTAAAGGGATGAAATGGGTTTTATTATATTATTAACCTGTAAGGAAGGTATCAGCTTGTAAACTAACTGTAAATACCATACCAAACAGGAGGTTTGTTGATGTGAAATTGCAAGAATTGGAGGACTGCATCGAAGAAAAGCGTAAGGAATTAAATGAATTGGCGAAAGAGGTGGGATTAAAGGATCGACGGGTGTTGACCAAGTCTATGGAGTTGGATCGGCTCCTTAATTTGTACAGCGATTGGAAATATAGCTACCACAAGCAAAGCATCTCCACAACTTCACCAGTGCGAGAGAAGCAACACGAGTTAGCCTTATCTTATTGAGTTTCAAAGCATCATGACCAGGCTTTACTTAATTTCATCTTGGGCTTCTAATACATAGTGGGGATATAGACTTAAACTAAATAACCTCTCTCGTACCTCGTACGCCGCTTTATACAACGCTGTTCGTACGGTTTATTGTTCTGCGTCATCAGAGCGGAAGCCATGTAGAACGATGATATCTATCTAAAAAAACCTCCCGGTTCACGTTAAGTGTGACTGAGGAGGTTTTTGGCATTTACTGTTGAAGCTGGCGCAGCACGGTAATTTCGACACGGCGGTTTTTTTGTCGTCCGGCCTCGGTCGTATTATCTCCAACTGGTCGGGTATCGGCATAACCCGCATATTGAAATTCTGTAGGAGATAATCCTTCTCTGTCTAGAAAGAATCGAAGCACGGATAGCGCCCGCGCCCCGGAAAGCTCCCAGTTGTCCTTGTAGGTCGAAGTGTTCGAAGAGCGTGTGAACGGAATATTGTCCGTATGGCCCTCGATGCTGATCGGCGTTTTCAAATCCCGGAACAGACTGGCCAGCTTGGATAACGTGTTTGCAGAGCCTTGCTTGAGTGCAGCCCTGCCCTGATCGAATAAAAAGCGGTCGTTCAGGGTGATGACAATACCGCGCGGCTGATCTGATACGAAAATCTGATCTTGCAGTTGGTTGTCTGAAATATATTGCTCAATGACGCTCATCAGATTTTGAAGTTCTTTTTCCTGCTTGCGAAATGCCTGTTCGCGTTCGGTCAGTTTGGTCGGTCCGGCTGCTTTGTTATCGGATGAAGGTTGCTTGGTTGTAGGTGGATTCTTGCTTGTGTATCGATCCGCCGTACCTGTAATGCCTGAACCTTGCTCTAAAATGGAATCGCCCTTATGGAATGTATCTTGCAGGGATTGGACAACGACTTCGTATTTTTTCGCATCCAGGCTGCTCATAGCGTACATCACGACGAAAAAAATGAGCAGCAGTGTGATTAGATCGGCATAGGTAATCATCCAGCGGTCACGATGGTCTCCGCCTCCTTGCCGCCCACGGCGCTTAGCGCGCGCTCTCATGGAAGTCCTCCTTTGGAGTAGCATCCTCTGAACGTGAGCGACGAGGCGGCTTAGGCTCCAGATTTTGCTCTGAACGGATAAAGAACTCCAGTTTTTTGCGTACAAGCTTCGGATTCTCTCCGTTTTGAATGGCGAGAATGCCTTGCAGCAGTAAATCCATCGTGACCATTTCACTTTCGCTGCATGCTCTGATCTTGGATGCGATGGGCAGGAAAATCAGATTGGCGCTGGCAACGCCGTATAGTGTGGCGATAAAAGCGACAGCAATGGACGGTCCAAGCGCTGTCGGCTCGGTCAGGCTGCCGAGTACATGGATCAGGCCCATCACAGTACCGATAATCCCCATCGTAGGGGCATAGCCGCCTGCGGATTCAAATATTTTGGCATATCCTTCGTACTTATGCTCAATGGTATCTAACTCGAGTTCCAGAATTTGTTTAATTTGTTCCTGCTCGGTTCCGTCAATGACCAGTTGAAGACCTTCGCGCAGAAATGCATTCGGATGTTCTGAGGAAATACGCTCCAGCGCAAGCACTCCGGATCGGCGGGAGGTGGCTGCCATGGAAACCAAATCTTCAATATATTGCTCAGAGAGGTTGTCCTCACGGCTAAACGCCATCCGAAGGGCAGCTGGTATGGTCTTTAGTTTAGAGGCGGGGAAGCTGATAACAACTGCGGCGAACGTTCCGCCAAATACAATCAGAGCCGATGTACCCTGAAGCAGCCCTGTAAATTGTCCGCCTTCCCATAAGAAGCCACCGATTAATGCTATGATTCCGGCGATGATGCCCAACACGATGGTGATATCCAAAATTTAATTCACTCCTATTCAAGACTTATCGTTTGCATCCAAGGAAAGAAAGAGGTATAATACGGGAACAAACATTCTTATCCAACCATATTTCCCAAGTATCATTGCTCGGGAAATATCGACATAGGTTTACAGGTAAAGACGTTTTAGCTCGACTGTTGTAGAAACATGATGTTTCCATTTTAGACGATAAGGGTGATGCAGGGCAATGAGTGATATCGTTGTTAGCGACAAGACTTTTGAAATTCAGTCGGAATTCCAGCCTCAAGGCGATCAGCCTCATGCCATTCTTGAACTGGTAGAGGGGATTACAAAAGGAAAAAAGCATCAAACACTGTTGGGTGCTACGGGAACAGGTAAGACGTTTACCATCGCACAGACGATTGCCAAATTGAATCGGCCTACGCTGGTTATTGCACATAACAAGACTTTGGCTGCCCAACTGGCGAGTGAGTTTAAGGAGTTTTTTCCGAATAACTCAGTTGATTATTTTGTCAGTTACTATGATTACTACCAACCGGAAGCATACATTCCGTCTTCCGATACGTATATTGAGAAGGATTCCAGCATCAATGAGGAGATTGATAAACTTCGCCACTCGGCCACAAGCTCTCTGTTTGAGCGTCGTGATGTTATTATTGTAGCGAGTGTCTCCTGCATTTATGGTTTGGGTTCCCCGAAAGAATATTCAAGCCTGCTGCTCTCGCTTAGAGTCGGTATGGAGAAACCCCGCAATCAGATTTTGTCCCGCTTGGTCGATATTCAATATCAGCGGAACGATATCAACTTCGTGCGGGGTACTTTCCGTGTACGAGGGGATGTTGTTGAAATATTCCCGGCTTCCCATGGAGAACACGCTATACGGGTAGAACTGTTCGGGGATGAAATTGAACGGATCACCGAGATTAATGTGCTTACGGGTGAATTGATCGGTGAACGTGATCATATTGCCATTTTCCCTGCATCTCACTTCGTTACTCATGAGGATACGATGAAGGTAGCACTGGTCAACATTGAACGTGAGCTTGAAGAGCGGTTAGTGGAGCTGAAGGAACAAGGGAAGCTGCTGGAGGCACAACGTTTGGAGCAACGTACCCGCTATGATATTGAGATGATGAAAGAGGTTGGTTTTTGTTCCGGCGTCGAGAATTATTCAGGTCCACTGACATTCCGCGAGCGTGGGGCGACACCATATACACTGATGGATTATTTTCCGGATGATATGCTGATCGTGATTGATGAGTCTCATGTTACGTTGCCGCAGATTCGGGCGATGTATAATGGTGACCAGGCACGTAAGAATGTACTGGTGGAGCATGGTTTCCGTCTGCCTTCTGCGTTGGATAACCGCCCGCTGAAGTTTGAAGAGTTCGAAGACAAGGTGAATCAGATCGTTTACGTTTCGGCTACACCTGGTCCCTATGAAATGGAAAAATGTGAAACGACAGTGCAGCAGATCATCCGACCTACAGGACTACTTGATCCCATCATCGAGGTTCGTCCAAGCAAGGGACAGATCGACGATCTCATTAGCGAGATACGGCTTCGGATGGAGCGTGAGGAGCGGGTACTGGTCACCACGCTTACCAAGAAGATGTCTGAGGATCTGACCGACTATTTAAAAGAAGTGGGTATCAAGGTCCGGTATATGCATTCTGACATTAAGACACTGGAGCGGATGGCGATTTTACGGGATCTCCGTTTGGGTACCTTTGATGTACTGATTGGGATCAACCTGTTGCGGGAAGGTCTGGATTTGCCAGAAGTATCACTGGTGACGATTTTGGATGCGGACAAGGAAGGTTTCCTGCGTTCCGAACGTTCGCTCATCCAAACCATTGGACGGGCAGCGCGGAATAGTGATGGTCGTGTTATTATGTACGGTGACAAAATTACGGATTCTATGGATAAAGCGATAAAAGAAACCGAACGCCGCCGTGCGATTCAAATTCAATATAATGAAGACCATGGCATTACCCCGCAAACGATTCGTAAAAAGATTCGTGATGTCATTGAAGCGACCAAGGTGGCCGAGGCACGTAATGATTACCTTCCTGGCGAGACGGGTAAACTTTCCAAGAAGGAGCGTCAGTCGCTGATTCAGCGTTTGGAAGCGGAGATGAAGGATGCCGCCAAGAATCTTCAGTTCGAGCGCGCCGCCGAGTTGCGTGACGCTTTGCTGGAACTGCGGGCTGATTAAGCTTTCAGGGGCGGCTAGTAGCGCGAACACATTGAAAAAATGAAATGGATGATTGCTTTTAAAAATAGAGAGGGCGGCCCATGTGGTCGTTCTCTTTGCGATATATCACTTGTATGGGGTATTCCATCGCAATATAGCATGACGTGAACTATGGTTAAGGAGATGAAACATTTGGCGAATGAAAGCATCATCATCAAAGGCGCAAGGGCGCATAATCTCAAAAATATTGACGTGACTATCCCAAGGGACAAATTTGTCGTCCTCACGGGGCTAAGTGGTTCAGGTAAATCGTCACTGGCTTTCGATACGATCTATGCAGAAGGACAGCGGCGTTATGTGGAGTCTTTATCCGCGTATGCGCGTCAGTTCCTGGGGCAGATGGAGAAGCCGGACGTGGATTCCATTGACGGACTGTCACCTGCGATTTCCATTGACCAAAAGACTACGAGCCGTAATCCGCGTTCTACTGTCGGTACGGTTACAGAGATTTATGACTATTTGCGGCTGTTGTTTGCCCGAATTGGTCACCCTCATTGTCCTGAACATGGCATTGAAATTACATCACAAACGGTTGAACAAATGGTAGACCGCATTTTGCAATACCCTGAAAAGACAAGGCTGCAAATTTTGGCCCCATTGGTTTCGGGACGCAAAGGTGAGCATAAAACGCTATTCGCGGATATTGCCAAGCAAGGCTTTGTACGGGTGCGTGTCAATGGCGAACTGCGTGAATTGTCCGAAAAGATCGAGCTGGAGAAAAACAAGAAGCATTCCATTGAAGTGGTTGTAGACCGGATCGTAGTGAAGGAGGATGTGCGTACACGTCTGTCCGATTCTATTGAGACAGCATTGAACCTTTCGGGAGGTCAGTTGCTGGTGGACATGATGGGGCAAGAAGAGCTGCGCTTCAGTTCTAATTTTGCCTGTCCGATCTGTGGTTTCAGTATAGACGAGCTGTCGCCGCGGATGTTCTCTTTTAACAGTCCATTCGGTGCTTGCCCGGATTGTGACGGATTGGGCGTTAAAATGGTTGTCGACCCCGACCTGCTTATTCCTGACCCGGAGAAAAGTGTAGAAGATGGAGCATTTCAGGCGTGGAGTGGAGGAACTTCCACCTATTATCCGCAATTTTTGCAGTCCGTATGCGAGCATTATAGTATTCCACAGAACATTCCTGTCAGCCAACTGACCACGGAACAAATGAACACCATATTACATGGAACGGGCGACCAGAAGATCCGGTTTCGTTATGAAAATGATTTTGGCCAACGCAAGGAAGCCTATGTGACCTTCGAGGGAATTATCCCGAATCTGGAGCGTCGCTATCGTGACACGGCTTCGGATGGTATCCGTGAATTTATCGAAGGATTTATGAGCGCAAAGCCGTGTAACACCTGTAAGGGACATCGTTTGAAGAAAGAAACTCTGGCGGTGACTATTCAGGAGCGTAACATTGCCTATGTAACTGATTTGTCCATCGGCGAAGCGTCTCAATTTTTCAAAACGTTGGTGTTGAGTGAGAAGGAACAGTCCATTGCCAATCTCATTCTTAAGGAAATTAACAGCCGTTTGGGATTCCTCGTTAATGTTGGATTGGAATACCTGACCTTAAGCCGTGCAGCAGGCACGTTATCCGGTGGTGAGGCACAACGTATCCGGTTGGCGACACAGATCGGTTCCAGTCTGATGGGCGTACTGTATATTTTGGACGAGCCAAGCATCGGGTTGCACCAGCGGGATAATGACCGACTGATTAGTGCATTGGAGCATATGCGGAATCTCGGGAATACACTGATTGTGGTGGAGCATGACGAAGATACGATGATGGCAGCCGATTATATTATTGATATCGGGCCGGGGGCCGGAATCCACGGCGGAATGATCATGTCACAGGGGACTCCGCAGGAAGTCATGGAAGACCCGAATTCCTTAACCGGGCAATATTTGAGCGGACGCAAGTTCATTCCGGTCAATACCGAACGGCGTAAGCCTACGGATAAGTGGCTGGAGGTCCGTGGGGCTAAGGAGAACAATCTCAAAAATTTGAATGTTAAAATCCCGTTAGGTGTTTTCACGGCTGTTACTGGCGTATCCGGTTCTGGGAAGTCAACGCTGGTCAACGAAATTCTATACAAAACGCTGGCGCGTGATCTGAACCGGGCCAGAGTGCGTCCGGGTCAACATAAGGAAATTCGCGGGCTTGAAAATATCGATAAGGTCGTTGAGATTGATCAGTCTCCGATCGGCCGCACGCCGCGTTCAAATCCTGCAACCTATACCGGGGTATTTGATGATATTCGTGATTTATTTTCAAAAACAAATGAGGCTAAGGTCCGAGGCTACCAAAAAGGTCGCTTTAGCTTTAACATTAAGGGTGGTCGCTGCGAGGCTTGCAAGGGCGACGGCATTATCAAGATTGAAATGCACTTTCTGCCGGATGTATACGTTCCGTGTGAAGTATGCAAGGGTAAACGCTATAATCGGGAAACTCTTGAAGTGAAGTACAAAAGTAAAAGTATTGCCGATGTGCTGGAGATGACGGTAGAGGATGCGACAGAGTTTTTTGAAAATATTCCGAAGATTCATCGCAAGATTCAGACGCTGCTGGATGTAGGCCTGGGATATATCAAACTGGGACAGCCTGCGACTACCTTATCCGGGGGCGAAGCGCAGCGTGTGAAGCTGGCTTCCGAACTGTATCGTCGCAGCACGGGTAAGACGATTTACATTTTGGACGAGCCGACAACGGGTCTGCATGTTCACGATATTGACCGATTGCTGACGGTGCTGCATCGTTTGGTCGATTCGGGAGAAACAGTATTGGTCATTGAGCATAATCTGGATGTGATTAAAACAGCCGATTATCTGATTGATTTGGGACCGGAAGGCGGTAGCGGCGGTGGAACGATTTTGGCTGCTGGAACACCTGAGCAGCTCGTGAAGGTTGAAGAATCCTATACAGGACGGTATTTGAAGCCAATCCTTGAACGGGATACACAGCGCAGCCAAGCGCTTCAGACAGCCGATCTGTAGACATCATTTAATGTAAGTTTTGTAAGCCCTACACAGGTATGGAGGCAGAATACGAATTGCCGTATTCATTCCTTTGCCTTGGTGGGGCTTTATTTTGTAAAAAAAGAGAACTTTTATCCAAATCTTGCGTTAAAGCATGTGACACATAGTTTACCAAGCGCTGGAATAATAAATTTATACTTATATTCATCGGCAGAAAGTCTCGGAGCAGTCTCCATTGTGGAGTTTCAAATGTTTGGGCTCGGGCTTGAAGAGGTAAATATATAACTCATGATTGTATAGCATCGCATGAAGTTCCGTGCCCACGTGACAACCATTACAAGTTGAAGTGAAACCGTCTGTAGTCTTATCACATCTAAGGTTTTTAAAAACATCTCTGAGGTAAAGTCATGAAGGGAGCTGGAACGTTTGAAGGGAAGGCGAAACGGGTTTCTACGTACACGTGTTTATTCATGGACAGCAGGAGTTGCTTTAGCGGCATTGGTCATGGGGTTTAGCGCTGTTCCGTCTTATGCATCCGAGGTGTCCGAGGCGGCTGTGCCCAAGCAGGCTGAAATTGAAACAAGCGCGACGATTGGAAGCTTTGAGGATGAAGGGAATCCACACAATTATATTCAGCCCGCAGCGAATGGTGGGTTTCTGGTACTGAACATCGAAGACAACACTGAGACAAGTGTGGCGCATGTCACGTACGGCAAGCTGGACAGCTCGCTGGAGGGTGTGTGGAAACATGAGCTGGATCTGAACGTGCAGCCTGGTGCAAGCAGTAGGGGAGTCCAGCGGGAGACGTCGGATGGTGGCTCGCTGCTGCTTATCGACTATACGAAGCCAGATGGGATACGGGAGTTACAGGCTTCACGGTTTGATGAGGATGGGAATAGCGTGTGGTCCAAAACGTTACAAACGGATGGCTTGGCATCCCATGGACAGAACTCCCTTATAGGTTTGGAACCGCTTGCGGACGGAGGATTTCTTGTATCCTCTCTGAACCGGGCGGAGCAATCATTCACCGTGCTCAAATACTCAGAAACCGGTGAGGAGCTGTGGAACCGAACGAAGGACGGGGTGACCTCAGGTTGGCTGGTTGGCAATCACGATGGATATTATGCACTTATGAACAGTCCCCATGGCCCGGTAGGAGTACAGGCAGATGTGTACGGACGGGAAATCCGTAACATCCATTTTGACTTGGGCTCTGGTAAAGATATTGCAGAGGTGCGGGAGTTGTCTGGCAGCCGCCATATAGCCGTCACAGGGCTTAAAGGAAACAGCAAGCGTACACAGATTTTGAGTAATGGACTACAATTGTTCGGCGATACAGAGGATTATCCGGCCGACCGGATATATCTGCCGGAGGAACAGGTGTATGTCCAGTTTAGTGACCGATATGATCCGCTGGGAAGCAGCACGAAGATGCATGGGATCACCATCACTGGCTTGAAAGGAAACGGTACGAAGGTTTGGGAAACCACTACTCATTACAAGGAAGACAATTCCTTCGGCATCCGATACGACACGGGACTCATATACAAAATACCGACAGGCTATGCAGTGGTGACATCCACATCCGGCGGGGCCCGAAAACCGATAGTGCTTGATTTTGCGAAAATATTGATACCGGAATAATCCGGTGTCTTTTTTTTGAAAGCACAGCAGAGCACCTTTTGCAGCCATGTTATGACCACAAGAAAATAGCCTGCTTGTATGCGAGATACAAACAGGCAGGCTTGGGCGCTCTTTATGAAGATAAGAGAACATGTTATAGAAATGGCCTTACTAAAATGGTACTCAGGAAGCGACGGTGCTGGACTGCAAAATAGCAGATAGCTTTTCCTGAAAAGTCGGAATGCCCACCCGTTGTACATACGCATAAAAGGTTTCGTCGGCATTTCGATTTTCTTTGTAAAACAGAATCAGTTCGGCCAACACCGGGCCAACCTGATCACCACGTACGCGGCCTTTGAGCGCTTTATTGAACTGGGCACCTGGTCCGAGCGCTCCACCAACAGCAATATCGAACGCGTCGACCATACCCTCGGGTGTTTTAATGAGCGAGCCTTGCAGACCGATGTCCGCAATATGCTTGTGTCCGCAGGAATTCGGGCAGCCGATGAAATGAATGCGCACTTTTTCATCCAGATCTACGTGCTGATCCAAATACTCGGCAACGTCAACCGCCCGCTTTTTAGTCTCCACAATCGCCAGATTGCAGAATTCATTCCCGGTGCATGAAACGGTACGGCTCATAAAATGCTTAGGCTGTGGCGTCAGGCGTTGCAGCACAGGAGCCTGTAGTAATTCATTCACCTGATTGTCCGGCACGCCGCTCAGTAAAATATTTTGCGACATGGTCGTACGAATCTGTCCATCACCGTAGCGGTCAGCCAGCTCGGCCAGCTCGTGCAGCTCATCAGCATCCAGACGGCCGACTGGCACGTTCAGACCGACATAGTTTAGACCCTGCTGCGCTTGTGGATGCACACCGTCAAAGTAGGCTGCTTGCCAGCCGATCGTTTTATCCTCGCCTCGGCCCGGCATTTCGCCGATATACTCCGTGAGCTTGGCTAAAAACTTTTCCGGACCCCAATCGGCGATGAGGAATTTCAGGCGGGCATGGTGGCGTTTTTCCCGATAGCCGTAATCCCGGAAAATGGTGGTGACTGCAATGGCAACCTTCAAAACTTCATCAGGACGGACAAACAGGTCCAGCGATTGCGCCAAATGTGGCTTGGCGGATAAACCTCCACCGACCATCACATGAAAGCCGATGACTTCTTTCCCGTCGATTACTTTAGTAGCAGGCGTAAAGGACAAATCGTTAATTTCAGCCTGCGCGTTATTGTACGTATTACCGGAGATGGACATTTTGTATTTACGCGGCAAATTCGAGAAGTCCCGATTTAATAGGAAAAAACGGTTGACTTCATCCACAATATCCTTGGTGTCGACCAATTCATTCGGATCAATGCCTGCCAAAGGATTGCCAACAATCGTACGCGGACAGTCGCCACAGGCTTCAAAGGAGTACAAGCCAACTTTTTCCAGACGCTCAAAAATATCGGGTAAATCTTGAACCGTCAGCCAGTGAAACTGAATAGCCTGACGGGTGGTGACATCAACGAGGCTGCGTCCGTACAGTGTGGATATGTCCGCTAATGCATGTGCCTGCGCTGATGTCATGATACCTGTAGGAATACGGACGCGCATCATAAAATGACCGTCCTTGGGCTTTTGCTGATACACTCCGGCCCATTTGAAACGATCCATGTCGTCCGCAGTGATCGAATCGAAGCCTTCGCTCGCATAGTTTTCGATAATGGTGCGTATGACGTCAAGGCCGTCCTTTTCCAGCTTGGCAAATTCGAATTTGTTCAGTTTATCGGGATGAGCGGTCCAGATTGGTTCGTAAGCCATCCATTTGCCTCCTTCATATGCATTGTTTGCAGGAATTCAAGATTATACTTTTATTTCCGACAATAGAACTAAGATATAATGTGATGGTATCATAGTTGGAAGTGCCCGTAAATGAAGGAATGGCCCAAACGCTATAACGATTATTTATCGTATTTGCTTATTTTTTTGATATAAGGATTTGGTAATTTTATAGTATAAATGACATGAGGGGTCATGTTAGCAGCAAACATAGCTTTTTTAGAAAAAGATAGGGCTAAAAGCGATTGTATGCGTGTCTCCTCTATGGTAGATTTGGACTAACTGATAGAACAGGGTCATGTTAGAGAGGAAAAGGTGAAACTATGCGTAAGATGGGGAAAAGGGCGGTCATACTGGCTTTGGGCAGCGCTTTGTGTGTATCTGGAACAGCAGGTGCAGCCGGCAGTGGAACTGCTTTGAAGGCAAAGGTCATTAACGGCGGGGTCTATGTTAACGTAGGCGATGTGAATAAAGCATTAGGAACCAGCGGCGCGTATAACAGCGCAAATGGTACATATACGTTATCGGCCGATCGTGTGCCGCAGGTGGTTAAAAACGTATCTCCCTCTGTGGTAGGCATCATCGGCCGCTCAGCAACGGGACAAGCCGTGGCAGGCGGAGATCGGTACAACCTTGCTCACGGCACGGGGGTCATCATTCGGACAGATGGATGGATTGTCACGAATGCGCATGTCATTGAAGGATTAAATGATGCGGTAGTCGTGACCTCGGACGGTAAATCTTACAGTATTACAGATAGCTACAGTGATCCGGTCAGTGACCTGGCATTGGTTAAAATCAAAGCAAGCGGCCTTAAACCTGCTACCTTAGCAGGCTCGCCGAATAATCTTCAGGTGGGAGAGCAGGTAGTGGCTATCGGTACGCCTATCTCTTTTTCCCTGCGTAATTCGGCAACTTCGGGTGTCGTCAGCGGATTGAACCGTGGCGTCAACGCTGCCTATCGTCTCATCCAAAGCGATACTGCGATCAATCCTGGTAACAGTGGCGGTCCGCTTGTAAATCTCAAGGGTGAGGTAATCGGGATCAATACAATGAAATTTTCGGCTGTTGGTATTGAAAATATGGGCTTTTCGATTCCTTCGGATACGGTGAAATATGTGATTGCTCAATTTTTCAAGTATGGTGAGGTTCGGCGTGCCAGTCTTGGTCTAGGATTGGAAGAGAGCTGGTCGGCGATCGTGGGGCTGCCTACAGAGGACCCTTTGAAAGTCACGAAAATTACTTCGGCTAGTGCTGTTCAGGCCAAAATCAAGGAAGGCGACGAGTTGTATAGCATAAACGGCAAGCGTGTTGCTTCCGCTATCGACGTCAACGAGTTGCTTAAAAGCTATCAGCCGGGTCAGACGGTGAGCTTGCTCATGCAGACGGACGGCGATATTGTAAAACGCAATTTGGTACTGTCACAGGATAATGGCGAAATCTATGAATCTATTCAGGGCGGAGAGGATTCCGGGGACTCGGATGAGTCAACTGGTGATGGCAATGTAGCACCTTCCAAGGAAGCATCTGAGTCAGTCCAACAGGCAACCGTTACAGGAAAGTAATTGAAAACGGAGCGTTATGATATCAAATATAGCTAGAGGGAGATTACTGTGAAGCATATTCAAAGAAAAATGATGCATAAGCTGGGAGCTGGCGTGGTTGCATTGTCTGTTCTGCTATCTGCTTTGCCCGCAGTGGCGGCGGACAGCGATAAACCGATCTTGGAGCTACGCCTGCAAGGTGGCAGCAACACAGCCATCGTGAACGGTCAGAATGCCAATATTGCAAAACCCTATTCGAAAAGCGGTGCGTTGATGGTTCCGGCTGGTGTGTTCAAAAAAGCATTTAACAGCAAAATTCGGCTGGCCGAAGATAATGTGGTCAAAATTAGCAGCGGTGCTCGCATCGTATCGCTGACCATCGGTAGCCGTACTGCCTGGGTGGGCGGCCATAAGGTAACGCTCCCCGCTCCACCGGAAATGTCATCAGGTGTCCTGATGGTTCCGCTACGTCAAGTAGCAGAAGGTCTCGGAGGCAAGCTGGAGAAGAATGGTGCGGGCATTATCATTCGGATGGAGGCACAAGAAGAGGCAGGCACAGTAGCTGAAGAAACGCCGAGCATTGATAATGATGAGGGCAAGACGCAGATCGGGAACAGTTACTACGATTGGTCCATGAACTATCCTACAGGGCTGGTTATCGGGCAAGGTGGTGGGGATGAGAGCATCTCCACATTTATGGACGAGAACAGTGCGTACTATATGGAAGTACATACGGCCTCACAGCCGGTTCCGTTGAACGCGGACGACCTTCTCCAGCAATTGGTGCAAACCGCCAAGGAGACGGGAGAAATCGTTGTAGATCGAAAATCCTTCCCGAAATCGAAGGTACCTTATGCGCGTGTCATTACGAAGGATGGAGATGGCGTGCTGTGGGAAAACCGTCAGTATTATGATAACGGGCGACTGTATGTCATTTATTTTTCCGATGCCAAAGCAACGAATTATAAGGATCTCTCACAGTATGCGGGTCTGTTAAATTCCTTCAAGACTTCCTTCAATGCACAGGATAAAAGCATTAAAGACCTGTCGACCGTCGTAGGGGGAACACGTGAGGCTGGAAACCCGGACTATGGTGTGTCGCTTAGCATACCGGCAGGCTGGAAAATGGACGATCAGCGGATGCAGTACGAAAGCAATGATGGATCGAGTTTCCACTTGAAAGTGACCTCAGCTCCGGCTGATGCCAAGTTGGAAAACTGGAGCCAACAGCTGCAAAAGTGGCTGAGTGATTCATTTGTATCTACAGCTTATGAGGCCCAGAAGACGTATCCACTTGAGGTTGCGGGGGTTCAGGGGCTGGTTCAGGAGTATCGATACAATTTTGGCGACGGATGGGTTAAAGAATACAGTGTGCTGATTCAGCAAAATGGATACCGCTATCTGGCTGAATACGCTGTGCCGGAAAAAGTGAGCAAAGGGAATGATCAGTTCAATGCGCTCATTTCCTCGCTTCAAATCGATTTCCAAACTGTAGCGAGCAACTTCGGACAACTGGAAGAGGACGACTATCTGGCAGACAAAACGAAAACGGTCAAAAAGACTTCCAAAGCCTATGAGTACACGGTGAATATTCCACGATACTGGACAGCGATCAGCGACCAGTTTGAATTGGGTGATGTGGAGTACCAGTTTACCGGAGGAAGTTTCTCCATCAAAGTCGATAATGACAAATCGTTCGAGTTAACGGTATCCCAGCTCAAGGACTTTTACGATAAGCAGGGTAAAAGCTACAAAAACCTCAAGGTTGAAGAGGTTAAGGATGTGACGTTCGCTGGGGTTTCGGCAGCTTCCTTTACATTCCATCGCGTGGAAGAAGGCATTGGCTACACAGGGCGCCAAATCGTTCTGGAGCGTGACGGAAAAACGTATACCGTGACAACGACGCTGAATGACGCGAACAACACGGGCGTGCAGTCTAATGCACTGGATTCAACGCTGAATTCGTTTATGTTTGTGAAGTAGAGGGTGTAGGGAAAAGATTAGTGAGTTATGGTGGGGAGAGCGCTGCGCGGGCCATTTGATCCTGCGATCGCTGCGCTTCTACGGATTCAAATGGCCCGCTCCGCTGGCACCCGCCATAAGATCGCTAATCTTTTATAGAGTGAGGCAGGGGAAGGTCAAGGGCTGTTCAAGCATCTCCAATGTACCGTTTTACGGGATTGGGGGTGTTTTTATTTTTAGTATGATATTTTTGCAAGGAATCGCTTGGAAAGTGTAGAAGCTTGGGGCGCAGTCTGGTACACTAGATTAGTTACAAGATAAGAATGATTATGCCGCAAATGCTTGTCGTGCGGATTTTTTGAGTTGGATGCCATTGATCCCGTGAGCCTGGGGTTCAGAGTAGGGATGATCGGATAGGATGATAGTTCATAGGATTTTAAAATAAGCAGCATCGCTGCTCTGAAAAATAACGCTTAACCAAAGAATAACAAGTTATTTCTCAGTATAGGGAGGACAATGATGAAATCAGCAGTACGAAGAGAAGATGTCGAGCTTCTGGCACCAGCCGGTGACTGGGATTGTATGCGTGCGGCGGTGGCGAATGGAGCCGATGCGATCTTTTTCGGGGTGGAAAAGTTCAACGCACGGGCACGGGCGAACAATTTCCGTATGGATGAACTGCCTGAAATTATGGCGTTTTTGCATAGCTACGGGGTTAAAGGCTTTTTGACATTTAATATACTGGTGTTTGAAAACGAGCTGGAGGACGCCAAGGAACTGGTCGATGCCTGCGTGGATGCGGGTGTGGACGCGTTGCTTGCTCAGGATATGGGCTTGGTGAAAATGATTCGCGATATTTCCCCGGATTTTCCGATCCATGGCTCTACCCAGATGACGATTACCTCGCCGGAGGCGGTAGAGTTTACGAAACCGTACAACATTGAGCGGGTCGTGCTCGGACGTGAAAATAACTTAAAACAGATTCAAAAAATAGGTGAGCAAGCGAGACTTCCGATGGAAGTATTCGTGCATGGCGCGTTATGTGTATCTTACTCGGGTCAATGCTTGACTTCTGAAATGTGGGGCGGACGCTCTGCGAACCGTGGCGAATGCGCACAGGCATGCCGTTTGCCTTACGATCTGATGGTGGATGGTGAGCAAAAGCCGATGGCCGATGTGACGTATCTGCTGTCACCTAAGGATTTGGCTGCCATTGATCTGCTGCCGGAGTTGATTGGCGCAGGCGTCATCTCTTTTAAAATCGAAGGACGACTGAAAACGCCTGAGTATGTAGCCAACGTGGTCAGCAAGTACCGTAAAGCGATTGATAAGTATTTTGAAGGTGACACTTCCAAGACCAGCAAAGAAGATATCCGCGAGCTTCAGCAAAGCTTTTCACGCGGCTTTACGCACGGGTTTCTGGAAGGAACGAATAACAAGAAGCTGGTTGATGGTACATTCCCGAAAAGCCGGGGTGTGTATCTGGGCCGGGTGGAACAAATCCTTCGTGACGGTGTAGTATGCCGTATTGATGCACCGCTAAAACGTGGCGACGGTATTGTATTCGATGCGGGAGATCCCACGCAAAAAGAAGAAGGCGGACGCGTATACGATATCCGTCGCAAGGGTGTAAAGATCGAAGGCGAAGCCGGAGAAGGCTGGATTATCGACATCGTAGCGGGACGCAACGATGTGGATCTGCGCCGTGTACATGTCGGCGACCGCATTTGGAAGACCAACGACCCGGCGCTGGACAAGCGTCTGCGCCAGACGTATGACACCAACAAGCCGTACCGCGTCTTCCCGGTACATGTGCGTGTCAGCGGCTCTCCAGGGCAGCCGCTGTCGACCTGGTGGACCGATGTGCAGAAAGGCACGACGGTCCGCGTGGATTCCGAGCTGGAACTTGAAATCGCCCAGAAACGTCCAATGACGCGCGAACTGCTCGAGGAGCAGTTCGGCCGACTGGGCGGAACGGTGTTCCAGCTGGAAGAACTGGACGTCCATCTGCATGGGGACGTCATCGTGCCGATGCGCGAGCTGAACAGCATCCGCCGTCAGGCGGTGGAATTGCTCGCGGGCGAGCGCCCCAAACCGCCCGTGTACACGAAGCGGGCGGTAGAGGTGTATGGCGATGCATCGGTTCCCGCATCGCCAGTGGCACGCGGTCAGGCAGAACTGACCGCGCTGTGCCGCAGCCTCCCGCAGGTTGAGGCTGCGCTGGAGGCCGGCGTGGAGTTCATCTACGCCGACTTCGAGTTCATTAAGCAATTCCCGGCAGCCGTAGAGGCTGTGCACGCCGCAGGGCGTCGAATTGCGCTGGCGACCCCGCGTATTCACATGCCGGGTGAAAACGGCTACCACAACAATATCCTGCGCCTGAAGCCAGATGCTGTGCTGGTACGCAATCCGGGTGCGCTGTATTTCTACATGCGTCATCGGTTAGAAAATCCAGATGCACACCATCCGCAATTGATCGGTGACTTCTCGCTGAATGTCGCTAACCACAAAGCGGCTGATCTGTTCCTGGATTCTGGCTGTGACCTTGTTACGCCGTCGTACGACCTGAACATCCAGCAAATGGTCGATATGCTCAGACGCACGCGTACCGATAAGCTGGAGATCGTGATTCAGCAGCATATGCCGATGTTCCATACCGAACATTGCGTATACTGCACCTTCATGAGCGAAGGCACGGACTACACCAACTGCGGACGTCCATGTGAGGACCATCGCGCATCCCTGCGCGACCGTATTGGTATGTCTCACCCCGTTCGCGTGGACGAAGGCTGCCGCAACACGGTATACAACGCCATCGAGCAATCAGGTGCCGAGTACCTGTCCAACTTTATGGAGCTGGGCGTGTCCCGCTACCGCGTGGAGTTTTTGGAGGAGACACCGGAGCAGGTACGAGAGGTGATTGACCTCTACAACCGTGCCTTGCGCGGAGAGATCAGCGGTACGCAGGTCTGGAAGACGCTTAAAGCGACGAATCAGTTGGGTGTTACACGCGGGCAACTGGTAAAGTAAATAACTGTATATTTGTCTGGAGCTAAAAAGATTACAGAAGCATAATATATTCATATAGCAAGCTAGTGATTGGAGGACATTTTCTCTTTGAGGGAAGATGTCTTCTTCTTTAGCCTATTAAATTAATCCATCTTCCTGTTATAATCATAGAAGTATATCTATCCGTTATATTGAAGACAAAGGAGATTAACCCATGAAAATCCGTAAAGCGATTATTCCTGCTGCGGGATTAGGAACCCGTTTTCTACCTGCTACCAAAGCGATGCCTAAGGAAATGCTTCCGATTGTAGATAAGCCAACCATTCAATATATTATCGAAGAGGCTGTAGCATCTGGGATTGAAGATATTATTATCGTTACTGGTAAAGGTAAAAGAGCTATTGAGGATCATTTTGATTACTCATTTGAGCTGGAGCATAATCTGGCAGCCAAGGAAAAATGGAATCTGCTCAATGAGGTGCGCAAGCCATCAGAGATGGCAGACATCCACTATATTCGTCAGAAGGAGCCCAAAGGTTTAGGTCACGCTATATGGTGTGCACGTAAATTCATAGGGGATGAGCCTTTTGCTGTACTTTTAGGTGATGACATCGTTGAGTCTGAGAATCCATGTCTCAAACAGATGATGGACGTTTTCGACGAGTATCAGCGTTCTGTTGTAGGAGTAAAACAAGTAGATTGGAACGAGGTTCATCGTTACGGGATTGTTGAGGGTCATGCACTTACTTCGAAGATCTCTGAGGCAGAACGTTTGGTGGAGAAGCCGAAGAAAGAAGAAGCAACCTCCAACTTGGCGATCATGGGACGCTATATCTTGACGCCAGATATTTTCGACATCCTTGGTCAGCAATCCGCTGGAGTAGGCGGGGAGATTCAATTGACGGATGCATTGTCCAAACTGGGTGAAAAGAATCCGATCCTGGCCTACGAATTTGATGGAAATCGCCATGACGTTGGAGAAAAGTTGGGGTTCATTGAAACAACCATTCATTATGCTCTACAACATGATGAGATTAAAGATGAAGTGCTGGCTTATATGAGGCAAGTTATTGAAAAGATGGATCAGCAAAAAAAAGTATCACCGTAATAAGCCCCTCTTCCTCAGTATAAAAAAAAGACTGCCAGATGATGTGTTATATCACGGCAGTCTCTTTTTGTGTTGCTCTATTTCTCCGATTTCAACTGAGCAATTAGCTCTTTCTCCTTCGGATCAGCTTTTATCAGCTTATCGTACAATGCTTTGTCATCCTGTCCCTGCTTTTGCAGAGCGACGATATAATAACGAGCCACCTCACGATTTGTAGCGTCACTCAGGTCGTCCTTCAAGCCGTTTTTGAGGATGTTGGCAGCCTCTGCAGGCTTACCTGACATGAACTCAATTTTGCCAGTACTGAGCGCAATGCTTGGGGTTACTTCAAAAGTACGTGTCAATTGAATTTCAGGTGGAACCGTCTTAATATGAGCTACCCCATCCAGAACCTGCTGGTAAGCAGCAAGACCTGCTTGGAAATATTTCTGCTCCATGGCCGTGTCCTTCTGCTCACGTGCCTGATCACCAAGAGAATAAGCTTGAGTAATCAACATATTGTACCAGTCATTGTCCCATCTAAAGTTAGAGATGTTATTTTCCAAAATGCTGAGGGCCTGCTCATTCTCACCCTTTATTTGTAAAAGGTTAATTTTGGAGCTATACATGAATTTATTATACGGTTCTGCTTTCAGGCCCGTATTTAGCACCTCTATTGCAGCAGTATAAAATTCCTCTTTTTTCGTTTGCTGATAAACATTCTTGTACAGTGCAGCCAGTCTTATAACCGAATCCGGATGTGTAGGACGAAGTTCAAGATCTTTATTAATAGCACTTTGAATTTCCTCAAATGATGTACTGACCGCCATGATCTGTTTCGCATATGTGGCAGCATTAGCTGATTGCACGAAGCGGAGACCAGCAAAAAGCAGCACGATGCTCAGGACACCAATGACTGCACTGTACATGATCCGGAATCCGGAAGCGTTCATAGACAGGCGTTTAAGCGGCTTGCTGTCCATAGCAGCGGCCATACCACCAAGACTCATAAATACCAGTATGCCCATGAACACGTAACTAAGATTAAAGTCCAACAAGCTGTGAAGTAAGATCGAGAGTGCCAAAATAAGATACAGAAAGTGAGAATCTCGATCTTCATCATTTTGTCTAATATAGCTACGAATATATTTATAGAAGATATATAAGATGAATGACATGAAAATTACGAAACCGAGAATGCCCACTTCAACTAAATACTGCATGAAAAAATTATGAGCCTGACGGCTAGTATAAGGATAGTCTTGGTATTTTTCATACAAAGTAGCCCAACCGCCACCACCAGTGCCAATTACAGGGTAATCCTTAATTAATTTGGCAGCATCCTGATAGAATACAAGCCGCTCCAGAACACTATGCTGCCGGAAATTGATGTTTTCTAACCGGACCTGGACGTTATCAGGCAGTACGCTGCGCAGGCCAGTTCCAATAAACAGAAAAGCCAGCAAGCCAATCACCACAACCGATCCGACAGGCAGCCACAGGTTGGATAACTTTCGGGAGGTCCACCCTGTGAGGGCACTCTCCAGCTTTGGTGCCAGATAACGTTCAACAAGCCACAGTACGACAGCAACAGCAAGGGAGACACCAATAAGTAATCCCCAAGCCTTGGCCGCCTCTCCGCCGTTGTAGGTCTTATTGAGTTGTAATCCCATATTTGTAATCGGAGTCAAGATAGATATTGACGCTACACCTGCAATGGCGCAATGTAAAATCCATATAATCTGGCGTGCAGGTTTAAAGAAAAGCAAGAGCAGCACGAATACGACTGGCAGCATAACCAGACCGCCCCGTGACAGGGTCAGGAATAGCGAGACCAGAATTGGCACCAACATGAAGCCATGAGTAGCTTTGCCATACCATGATTTTGATTTCATCAGACAAAAAACGGCAGCGAATAGGAAAGCCATTAGAAAGGCGGCATATGTATTCGCATATTGAAACACCGATGTCAGCCGGAGCCCATTTGTATCTGTCATGACTGCATTGGTATAACGGTTTTGATAAACATATTGGCTAAACCAACCTACCAGCTTGCCGGTAAGCACCCACTGTCCGAACCAGTTGATAAAGCCAAAGCCTACAATGACATAAGCAACGGTCATAATCAGATTGTGAAGAATCTTATTGCCTAACCGATCCTGAAGTAGATAAATTGAGATGATAAACAGAGCGGCATAGATGCACTGTACCACCACCATATTCATGGCCAGGTAATGTGAAGCTGCTGAAGTTAGTGAAAGCACATAAGTCAGGGGAAGCAGCAGTACCAATACAGCCAGCCAATCCCTTTGCTCTTCCAGCTTGAATTTCTTATAATAAGATACGATTCCCAAAATCAGCAGAATCGTGCTGATAATCAAAGCCCAATAGAGTGGCTTCTCAAAATCAAGCATTTGCCCATTAAAAAGTGCAGCCTGGAAGGGGGCCCAAGCTAAAAACAGAACGATGCCAACAATTAACACCCAAAACATAGCCGGCCTTTTATCGTCACGGGTCGACGTTTTGGCCTGTTTCCCGTATACTGGATTCGACAAGGTTTACAATCTCCTTTTCTTGTAGATACGTCAATATTTTAGCATAATGATTATCTACGAGCTAGGCGGAATGTAGATTCACTGACAGTTACATTAGAAATTGACATTATCGTTTCAACAGTTGAGCGTGCGGAAGGAGAAGTAAGTTTAATGTTAGGGTTATCTTTTTTTAAGGATATTTATTTAAATAGGAGATTGATTTTACAATTATCTGTAAAAGATCTAAAGGACAAGTATCTGGGATCGTATTTAGGTTTTCTTTGGGCAGTAATCCAGCCAACAATCTCTATACTAATCTTTTGGTTTATATTCCAAGTAGGATTCAAGTCCATGCCCGTTGATAATTACCCGTTCATTCTATGGCTTGTAGCGGGAATCATCCCGTGGTTTTTTTTCTCGGATGCCATTATGAATGCTACAAACTCAATAGTGAGCAATGTCTTTCTTGTGAAGAATGTAGTATTTAGAGTTAGTTTATTACCTATTGTGAAAATAGTATCTCCATTAATTATTCATTTGATTTTTTTGGTTATAATGGTACTGATGTTTTGGGGATATGGCTATCCACCGAATATATATTTTTTACAAATCTTTTATTATCTTTTTGCTATGTCTGTTTTCTTGCTTGGTATTTCTTGGATTACCTCTGCACTGGTTATTTTTCTAAAGGATGTAGGGCAAATATTAGCGATGTTATTACAATTCGGATACTGGGTAACTCCTATTTTATGGTCTCTAAAAATGATACCTGGAAAATATGAATTTCTTATTAAGTTGAATCCCATGTACTACATTATAGAAGGTTATAGGAATAGTTTAATTTTTAGAAGCTGGTTTTGGGAATATCCAAGGATGAGTTTGTATTTTTGGTTTGTGACTTTATGTTTTCTGTTTATTGGCGCTTTTATATTTAAGAGATTAAGACCTCACTTTGCTGATGTGTTATAAGGAGATATTTGAATATGAGTATAGCTATACAGGTAGAGAATATTTCAAAACAATATAAGTTGTATGAGCATCAAACGGATAGACTTAAAGAAGCAATTAACCCATTGCGAAAAAAATATCATACGAACTTTTACGCATTAAATGATGTGAGCTTCCATGTTAATAAAGGTGAGTCCTTAGGGATACTTGGGAAAAATGGTTCTGGGAAATCAACTTTACTTAAAATAATTACAGGTATCCTAACCCCTACCCGCGGTACCGTGAAAATTAGTGGTAAAATTGCTGCTTTGTTGGAATTGGGTGCAGGATTTAATCCTGAGTATACGGGGATTGAGAATATATATCTTAACGGTATGCTTATGGGATTTGAACAAGCGGATATGGATAAGAAAATAGAAAATATCCTTTCCTTTGCGGATATTGGAGATTTTGTATACCAACCCGTTAAAAACTATTCTAGCGGGATGTTCGCAAGATTAGCATTTGCTGTAGCCATAAATGTAGAACCTGAAATTCTTATAATTGACGAGGCATTATCAGTCGGAGACATATTTTTTCAGCAAAAATGCTTTGAGAAAATAAAGACTATGAAGAATGACGGAGTAACTATTTTATTTGTTAGTCATGATGTTACCAGTATAAGTACATTATGTGACCGATGTGTTCTATTGAATAAGGGAGAAGTTTTTTCGCAAGGTGAGCCTAGAAGGATCATTAACGATTATGTGAAACTGTACAATACTAATAATGAGATCACCCAAAAAATAGAAAGAGTCAATAAAATAGTTGAAAAGGAATCCTCATTGGTAGACATTGTAAGTGAGACTTCTTCTGAGGAATATCGATATGGCGATGAGACTGCAGTGATAAAAGAAATCCAGTGTATAAGTGAGGGTGATTCAGAGAGTCAGTGGCTAGTTTATACGCTGGATTCTTTTGAATTGAAGGTTACTGTTAAGTTTTTACAGTATTGTGAGAACCCTGTTCTTGGATTTTATATAAAGAATAAGAAGGGACTTGAGATGTATAGTGGTAATACTCACTATCTTAATCAAAATATAGGACCAGTAAAAAGAGGAGAAGAAATTATCGTTACTTTTTCGCAAAAAATGTATCTTGCTCCTGATGAATATATAGTATCGGTAGGGTTATCTGATTATGTAGAAGGAACGAGCCGCCCACTGGATAGAAGATATGATGTTAACAAGATAACCGTTAAGTCGGAAAGGACTGTAATAGGTTTGATGGACATGGATTCTACAGTTGAAATAATTAAAGGTGGTTAATTATGAAGAAAATTGCTCAGGTCGGTACATTTAATGTTGATAACTTAGGTGATTTGCTTTTTCCCATGGTTTTTGAAAAAATTGTGAATGATATTTGTAGTCATTCAAACGAGGCATATGAAATCAAGTTTTTTAGCCCCAATTGTATGCAATACACACCGACCTACACAGATCAAAAGCAAGTAGAGGATATTATACAATTTGATAATTACTCTTTCGATAAGGTTTTTATTGGTGGAGGCGATTTGTTAAGGTCAGATGACTGGTCTATTAATAGTCTTTATGAAGAGAGTAGACTTAGCTTCAGTAATATTATTTCTCCTACTGATGCTAGTATTGAGAATTGTTACACAATTGGTTTAGGTGTTCCCTTTCAATTAGATGAGGGTTTCTCAAGATATGTGAAAAATTCATTTGCCAGATTTAAAGCCGTATCAGTAAGAGATCAGAGGTCAAGCAAGTTTCTGTCTGATGTCGGTATAAGTAGTGAAATTGTACCTGACTTGGTATTATGTATTTCTAAATATTTCCCTAAGGCATCTCTTGAATCCACTTTGGACTCTTTAGCAACTGATAGTCAATATCTATTAAAAAAAGGGGAGTACATTGTTTTTCAGGCTAACGATAATGTTATCTCCAAGGAAGAGGTTAAAGACGTAGCTGTTTTCCTCAATATTATTTCCAAGAGCCTTGGTTTACCTATTGTCCTTATTTCAATTGGTGAGTGTCTTGGGGACAATGAATTATATGATCAACTTGCACCTCTACTTGCTGACTCTTATTTAATTAATAAAGAAAATATACCTTTACTAACTTTGGTGGATAAAGTGGCTATTTTAGCAAATGCAAAAGGTTTTATTGGATCGAGTCTACACGGAAATATCATTTCATACAGTTACGGCATCCCTCATGTGACTTTTTCTGGCGAGTATTCCACTAAGTTAACAGGCTTTTTTGAACTCATCCAAAAAAGTAATTACTGTCTGAGAAAACCAGTCTATATGCTGGACAAAGCTGAGTATATAGTTGATTACTTTAGGAGTGGAATAGATAATACTCATGAACTCAGGGATCTTTCCAACAGAATATTTAACTTCGTAAAAAATGCCCTGCTTGATCTTTCTGAAAATAAAAATGCTTTATCTTACTCTAAAGAGCTGGACCAGCTATATAAAGTTGAACAAGCTATAATTAATAAGAAAGAGCTTGAAGTGTCATCTTTGTGGAAGAGGGTCAATACCTCTGAAATCGTGTTTAAAGAGACGTATGCTCAGAATGAGGCTTTATGGGAGCGGGTTAACAGTACTGAGACGCTTCTGTCTCAAGAAAGAGAGCAGATACAAAAACTGTGGGAAAGAGTAAACCAAAGCGAGTCCAAAAATAGTGAATTGGAAAATAATATTAACTTAGCCCAGAGTAGTATAAAACAATTGAATGAAAAACTAGAGAATCTTCAAGAGCAAAAAAACGTATTAACAGATGAGAATCGAAGACTCTTGCTGATCGAAAATGAGTATAAGAATGTAATGAGCAGTTTTATATACTATTTAAAACATAAAAAAATAAAAAAAGGGAATTTATAACCATGAATGAATTGAATCAATTAGCCTCTGTAATTATTCCCACAAAAAACGGAGGAGATATATTCAAAAAAGTATTGGTGGAAGTTTTGAATCAGGATTTGGGAGCTCCTTTTGAAATTGTTATTGTAGATTCCGGGTCTTCTGATGGAACAGTTGTATTTATACAAGATATGCAAAAACAAAATGAAAACATCGTTCTGAAGCAAATTATGCCCAAAGAGTTTGGGCATGGGAAAACAAGGAATCTAGGAGCCTCTTTAGCCAGTGGTAAATACCTTGTGTTTATTACTCAAGATGCCTTGCCCTACGATCAGTTTTGGTTGAAAAACTTGGTTTCGTGCTTTGATTTAGATGAGGACATAGTGGGTGTATTCGGCAGGCACTTGCCTTATGATGATTGCGATATTTTTGAGAAGCATAACATCATAACACATTTTAATAATTTTGGTGCAGAGACAACAATATATTATTTGGATGATCAAGAGAGATACAATAGGGAAGAAGGATACAGACATTTATTATGTTATTATTCGGATAATTCCTCGGCAATGCGCAAAAAAATTTGGGATATAATTCCTTATCCAGAAGTGGATTTTGCTGAGGATCAGCTGTGGGCAAGGCAAATAATTGAAAGAGGGTACAAGAAGGCTTACTCTCCCCAATCAGTAGTTTACCATTCTCATAATTATACGTTTAAGCAGCAGTTTAAACGCTATTATGACGAGTATAAGGGCCTGTACCGAATTTATAATTACACTTCTGTTAAGAGTGTTTTTTTATTGCCAGCATATATAGCTAAACACTTTATAAGTGATGTTAGGTTTCTGCGCCACAACACCAATATAAGTCGAAAAAGAAAACTATATTGGGCTGCTTACTCTTTAGTTAAAAATACAATAAGGTACTCAGGTGCCTATTTAGGAGTTTTGGGAAACAAGTATACGTCACTTAATCGGTTGTTTTCAAGAGAATACAAATTAATAAATAAGTAATAATGAGGGCTGATCATGTATAATGTGTTTCTTTATAATGCTAAAAAAGCAGCAAAGATTATTCGGTCGCAAGGAGTTATAAAAGGCAGTAAAACCGTGGTCTCAAAAATAAAGAAGAAAAATGAGATTGCTGTAACGAAGAAAAATGTTTTTAAGTTCTATCATTATTTGTTACTGGAAAATAAAGCGGCTAAATTAAGTAATAGGCTTGGAAATGAGTTGAGCCTGGCATGGTTTATTCCTGACTTTGGGATTGGATCAGGCGGTCATCTGAATATATTTAGAATTGTATATTTATTAGAGAAATTAGATGTTAAATCAGATATATATATTTGTGGTGAATCTCAATGGGGGGACTCAGCCAGTGTTAAAGGGGTTATCGGGAATTACTTCTTTCCACTAAAGTCTAATGTTTATATACTTGATGACAAGGTTGATGTAAACATCGAATATGATGTTGCTGTTGCGACTTCTTGGCAAACAGCCTATTATGTTAGGTCTTTTGATAAGTGTGTGAAAAAAGTATATTTTGTGCAAGATTTTGAGCCTTATTTTTACGCACCAGGAAGTGCGTATTCATTTGCAGAACAAACCTATAAATTTGGCTTCTATGGAATAACGGCAGGTGAATGGCTTAAAGAAAAGCTGGCATCAGATTACGGTATGATATGTGAAAGTTTTAGTTTTTCATACGAAAAAGATCTTTATAAGCCACAGGAAAAACGGGATAAGGAGATACGAAGAGTCTTTTTTTATTCCCGGCCGCCTACAGAGCGAAGAGGCTTCGAACTGGGGATTTTAGCTTTGAACGAATTTTGCAAGAAGAATCCGGACGTTGAGGTTGTTATGGCTGGTTGGGATGTTTCTGAGTACGAAATACCCTTTAAGCATTTTAATGCTGGTGTAGTCAGAATTGAAGAATTATCACATTTGTATGGCCAGTGCGATGTATCATTAATTTTATCTTTTACAAACTTGTCTTTACTACCTCTGGAATTGATGGCGTCTGGATGCCCGGTTGTAATTAATCGGGGTAGAAATAATGACTGGATCGATCCCGATAAAAATATGTTTATTTATGTGGAAGATAATGTGAATGAAATTGTAGAGGCCCTCGATCAAGTTGTGAATAAAAAAGTAGACGTTCAAATTCTAATGGATAATGCGAGTGATCTGCTGGAGAACTCATCCTGGGAAAAAGAAGCAGAAAAAATTCAAACGTATCTCTTTAAAATATTGGAGGGTTAAATGGAACATGTTGTGATCATTGGTTGTGGATATCTAGGTTCACATTTGGCCAATTATTTTCATGAAAAAGCTTGGTCTGTGACGATTATGGGCAGAGACTCGGAGTACTCGCATTTGCTTTCAGAAGGAATAAGATTTGTTGGGGCTGACATAAACGATATGGAAGAACTCCAAAAATATATTAAGCAAGACGACATTGTTTTATACGCAGCTGGTTCAATTAACGCAACAAATATGTTTTCAGATGTGTTAGCAGACATAGAATCCTATTATACTTCTTTTGTAAAACTTATTGAATTCTGTAGCTATGTTAAAGTAAAAAAATTTGTGTTTTTATCCTCTGCAGGAACAGTATATGGCAATACCTTGGCCCGAGCCAAAGAGGATGATTCCATGAATCCAATCAATATATATGGGTTACAGAAAGTCTTTTTTGAAAATTTAATTAAAATTAAGCACAATGAAACCAATAATTTGCCTTATCTTATTTTGAGGGTTACCAATCCTTATGGAGGATTCCAGAATCCCAATAAGAAACAAGGAATCATCCCAGTCTTAATTAATAAGGCGCTAAATAAGGAAGAATTTATATTCTGGGGTAATATTCAGGCTGTTCGCGATTTTATATTTATAGATGATTTTCTGGAAGCGACTTTCCGTGCGATTAAGTTGGTTGATCAAGAGATATTAAATATTGGCAGTGGAGTAGGCACTTCTATAAGTCAGGTTATTTCAATAGTCGAGCAAAGAACGAATCAGAAAATAAACATTGAATATAAAAATACAGGGCAAACTACAATTATGAAAAATGTGGTTAATACAGATAAATTAAATAGTCTAACGGCGTATTACCCATCAACTACTCTTGAAGATGGAATAGCCTCTATTATTAAAGGGAACACGAAAGAAACATAAAATAGGTAAATTGTTTTTGAATATAAGGTCTATTTTTTATATTGGGAGGTTTTTTTATGAAAGGTATAATTCTTGCAGGAGGTACAGGCTCTCGCCTCTATCCCTTAACCAAAGTAACAAATAAACATCTGCTGCCTGTGGGTAAATATCCAATGATTTTCCACTCTGTATCCAAGCTCAAGCAAGCTGACATTCAGGATATTCTTATCGTTACAGGTAAAGAGCATATGGGAGATGTCGTTAACCTTCTTGGTAGCGGTCGTGAAATGGGCGTAACATTCACTTATAAAGTTCAGGATGAGGCAGGTGGGATTGCACAAGCCCTTGATCTGGCTGAACAATTTGTAGGAGACGATCAAATGGTTGTTATTTTGGGTGATAATGTATTTGAAGATGATATTGCACCATTTGTGGATAATTTCCGTAATCAAATCACCGGGGCGAAGATCCTTCTTCAACAGGTACAAGATCCACACCGTTTTGGAGTGGCTGAGCTTGAAGGTGCACGGATTGTGTCTATTGAAGAGAAACCTAAAGATCCAAAAAGCAATTATGCTGTAACAGGAATTTATATGTTCGATCATAGTGTGTTTGAAATTGTAAAAACACTTGAACCATCAGCTCGAGGAGAACTTGAGATCACTGATGTTAACAATGCATATATTGCTAATGGAACATTAACATACGATGTTCTTCAAGGATGGTGGACAGATGCGGGAACCCACCCATCTCTTGCACGTGCTAATGAATTAGCCAAGGATATCGTCTTTGGTGAAGAATTTGGAAAATTAAAGCTTTAAATAAAGGGAGGATACGAACTATGAAGGTAATCCCTTTGGAACTGGAAGGTGCAAAAATAATTGAACCGGTGGTCCATGGTGATCATCGTGGTTATTTTATGGAGAGCTACAATGAGCAGATCATGAAAGACAACGGTATTGACCATGCTTTCATTCAGGATAATCAGTCGTTATCTGTAGAGACTGGAGTTATTCGTGGCTTGCATTATCAGCTTGATCCAAAAGCACAAACAAAACTCATTCGTGTGATCTCAGGAGCTATCTATGATGTGATTCTGGATATTCGTAAAAGTTCCCCGACATTCGGTCAATGGGTTGGTGTAATTTTGAGTGAACACAATAAGCGTCAATTACTGGTCCCTAAAGGTTTTGCCCACGGATTCTGTACGCTTGTGCCTAATACTCAGGTGTTTTATAAGGTAGATGAGTATTATTCACCTGAAAATGATCGTGGTATACTCTGGAATGATCCGGCGCTTGGGATTGATTGGCCTACTTCCCATGCAATTCTTTCGGAGAAGGATCAGAAGCACCCTGTATTAGCAAATGCAGAGATTAATTTTGAATAGATATGGAACGATAAAGTAAGAGTATAATCCATTGTTGTCCGTTCCTTTTTGATTTAAGTGCATGTTATGTATATATTGGAAAGTATTTTAGGAGGTCTTTATGAAACTTCTTGTCACCGGCGGTGCCGGATTTATTGGTAGTAACTTTGTATTATATATGCTGAAACAGTATCCAGATTACGAAATTGTGAATATAGATGCGCTTACGTATGCAGGTAACCTGGAAAATTTGAAGTCCATCGAAAATCATCCCAAGCATACCTTTGTGAAAGCGGATATTACCGACGCTCAAGCGATTGACCAACTGATGCAGCAAGGAATTGATGTGGTGGTGAATTTTGCGGCAGAGTCGCATGTCGATCGGAGTATTTTGGAACCGGAAGTGTTTGTGAAGACGAACGTTCTTGGTACACAGGTGCTGCTGGACGCAGCTAAGAAATATAACGTGACCAAGTTTGTACAGGTATCCACAGATGAGGTGTACGGTTCTTTGGGTGAAACAGGCTTGTTTACGGAGGAAACTCCGCTGCAGCCTAATAGTCCTTACTCTGCGTCCAAGGCAGGAAGCGATCTGCTGGTTCGTGCATATCATGAAACCTTTGGTCTACCTGTGAATATCACGCGTTGTTCCAACAACTATGGCCCATATCAGTTTCCGGAAAAACTGATTCCGCTAATGATCTCACGTGCATTGAGCGATCAGCAACTACCCGTATACGGGGATGGTTTGAATATCCGCGATTGGTTGTATGTTGAGGATCATTGCAGTGCAATTGATCTGGTCATTCATCAAGGGAAGCTTGGTGAAGTATACAATATCGGTGGAAATAACGAACGGACGAATGTGCATATAGTCAAAACGGTATTGGAGGAGCTGGGCAAGCCAGAATCTCTAATTTCGTATGTGCAGGATCGTCCAGGTCATGACCGCCGTTATGGCATTGACCCAACAAAGACCATGAATGAGCTGGGCTGGAAGCCAAAGCACTCTTTTGAAACAGGCATTAAAGAAACGATTCGTTGGTACTTGGACAACGAAGAATGGTGGACTCGCATTCAATCCGGCGAATACCAGCAATACTATGCAAAGCAGTACGGTTCCCGCATGGGGGATGCATAAAGATGAAGGTGCTAGTTACTGGAGCATCGGGTCAACTTGGTAAAGACGTAGTAAAGGTTTTTCAGGAGCAAGGAAATGATGTCCTTGGATACGATCGGGAACAGCTAGATATAACGAATTTGGAGCAAGCTGTGAAGATCGTAGGGCAATATCAACCTGACGCTGTCGTCCACTGTGCAGCATATACAGCAGTGGATGCGGCGGAAACCGATGTAGACGGGGCTTATCAAGTGAATGCAGCAGGAACACGTAATATGGCACTGGCTGCGGAAAAAGCAGGAGCCAAGCTGGTGTATATCAGCACAGATTACGTATTCGATGGAACAGCGGAGCAGCCATATCATGAGTATGACAATACAAATCCGCAGAGTATTTACGGAAAGTCCAAGCGGGCCGGGGAGATATTGGCTCAGACACTTTCCTCCAGATACTTTATTGTTCGTACTTCATGGGTATATGGATTGCACGGGAACAATTTTGTTAAAACGATGCTGAAGCTTGGACAGGAAAAGCCGCACCTTCAGGTCGTAAACGATCAGAAAGGCTCACCTACCTATACGGTAGATTTGGCTCGTTTTTTGGCGGAGTTGCTTCAAACCGAGAAGTATGGCGTATATCATGCGTCCAATAGCGGTTCTTGCACATGGTATGAATTTGCACAAGCAATTTTTGAAGAAGCAGCGGACATATTGGACGCTACGATAATTGCGACACTTGAGTCATGCGCGACTGATCAGTTTCCGAGACCGGCAGCACGTCCAAGTAATTCGGTTATGGAGCATATCGCAATTCGTACGAACGGCTTGAACAATCTTCGCCATTGGCGGGAAGGCTTACATGACTTTATAAAAGAACTGGCTGATTTTCGAAATGATAATTAGAATGTTAAAAATCCCCCTATATGCTACAGAGATTGGGGGATTTTTTCTTGTGCTTTGTGAGAAGTACAGTCTATAGTGTATATAGTAGCCTGAATATATTGATTAATAAGAACACGGGTGTGTTTTACAAGGGGGGGATCATCTGCTAGCTTCCAGAGTTCAGATTCTATTATCTACTTACAACGGAGAACAGTATATTGACGAGCAAATTTTAAGCTTAATTAGACAAGAAGGCGTGTCAGTTCAAATATTAATTCGTGATGATGGTTCAACAGATAGTACTGTGGAAAAGCTGGAGTATCTTAAAAAGCTGTATCCACAGCAAATCGTTATATTTAAGGGTGAGAATAAGGGGGTTACTCAAAGTTTTTTTGATCTCGTTTTGATGTCTTCCAATGAGTTTGATGTTTACGCATTTTGTGATCAAGATGATGTTTGGAATAAGGATAAGTTAATAAGCGCGGTATCCTCTCTAAATGAGCTTGCTACTAACGTTCCATTAATGTACTGTTCTGCAACCCAAATGGTGGATAAGCAACTATCTCCTATAAAAATATGGCCTATACCGCCGCAAAGACCTTTGTCTCTTTACAATGCATTGATTGAAAATGTATGTGTTGGTTGTACAATGGTATTCAATAAAAATACAATGGAATTAGTAAAAGAAAACCTCCCATTAAATATAAATAATGTCATCATGCACGATTGGTGGATCTACTTGTGCGTTTCATCCTTTGGAAGGGTTTTTTTCGATCCCGAGCCAAGGATTCTCTATCGGCAACATCAAAACAATGTTCTGGGGGGAGCATCAGATGGATGGAGAAGCAAGTGGAGCAAAAGATGGAATAGATTTTTGAACGGAAAAAATCATTATATTTTAAGTAAACAGGCTAAAGAGTTTGCAGAGACATTTCAACAGAGGTTTGATTATCAAAAACAACAGGAGATTGCCGAATTTCTTAGTTTTCAGAGCAAAAATATAATTGAGCGTGTAATATATATGTTCCGAACACCATTTTATAGACAGTCTGTAATTGACAATTTGATATACAAGTTTGTTTTTATTATAGGTAAACTCTAAAAATGGTTGAATTAACGCTTCAGCACTTTTGAGCTACGCAATGAAGTTTTATAAAATTTAAGTTAACTGAGCTCCTCATAGAAGTTATGTTATACATTTTCATAGCGGCACAAATAATTAAGCAGACGATTATGAGTATCTGGACTATTGAAAGGATGTTTACCTGAATGTATTTATTACCTACAAGCAACAAACTTAAGACTATCTACAGTATAATTTTTATTATCATAGCAGCAGTAGTAGCTTTTTTTGTTAAAGACACCGGTAATCGCAATATACTTTTTTTGGCCTATATTAATTTGTTTATTTTTGCTTTCTTTCTGTACATTTTATTGAAACTGAATTTTGTACGGAGCCGAAAAGAGGCGATTCTATACACATTATCTTTTATTTGTATAGCGTTACTAGGAACCGTGATTATAAGTTATATTTATTCTATTGAACGAACGATATACTTTTCGGATAATGCTTTTTATTGGAGTAAGAGTAATGTTTTTTTCAATGATCTCAATAAGAGTTTTTTTGAAATAATTTATAATGTGTATCAGTCTGTCCTTCATGAAGATTACAATGATTTGGTGCTTTTATTTTTATCTCCTTGGATTAAAGTATTTGGTTTTGGGTATAAAGGATACATACTCAGTGTCTTTTTTGCTTTTATACTACCAGCTTTATTTTTCTTTGTTGTACTGTCCAGTAATCTTATTAGGGATATTAAAGAGAATAAAGAGAAAGATGTACAAATAGGTGGTATCTTATTGGTTGTAACACTTATGATTTTTTCTTTTAGTGGCGTGGTGTATTCCAGCTTGATTGGTTACCTTGATGGAGTAGGCCTTATATCTATTATGATGCTGTATCTTCTTTTGTATAAAAAGAGAATACAATCACTTAGTATTCAGGATATTATAATTATGGTTATTCTGCTGATTTCACTTGCTTTTTTGCGCAGATGGTATTCTTATTTCGTAGTATCTTTTTTCGCAGCAGTATTTATCACTGAACTTATTAAGACCCTTTGGGATAAACAATATGGGTTAAAGGAATTCTTTCGCAGTGTTTCAAAACTGTTTGTAATTGGAGTAGGATGCTTGTTAGTCTTATTTTTATTTTTCAAGTCTTTTATTCTACTGAGTATACGTGACGTAGGTAAAGGCGTATATGAGTATAATAATCATCCTCCTCTGGATAAATTAATTGAGATGTTTAATTATTTCGGTTTAATTACTATGACTTTGGTATTAACTGGGGCGATTATTGGTGTCGCTTTTAAAAAGACTCGATATTTTGCAATTTTTTCAATATTGCAGAGCTGCTTCGCTTATCTATTGATTACATCGGAGCAGGGCATGTCACCTCAGCATATTTTATTGGTTTCAACAGGTATGATGGTGCTTGTTTTTATGAATTACAATTATGTGTTTTTAATAAAAAAATGCTCTGTTAAACTATCGATATCCAAGATGAGTTTGATCTTCAAACTATTGCTTACAGTTTGTTTAGCGATAAGTATGCTATTTATAGCTAATGGCTATTTCGTTAATTTGCAAACCACTGTTGGAAAGGTATCCCTATTACCGAAACACACTGAGCCTAGAGTTAACAATGATATTGATCAGATCAAGGACATAACTAAATTTTTAAATAGTGTGTCAAGTCCAAGCAAACCTGTATATGTCATTTCAGGCGGCTGCTGTTATGATGATATTTTCAATAATTTGTATCTTCCTGATCAAAAAAATGCATTAAACTATTTAGTTCGTTCATCCTACAATGATGCTTTAGGATTTCCAGATTTATTATTAAGGTCTGGGTTTGTTGTAGTAGTTGAACCAATTGTATCGGATGAAATGGTTGTAAGGAAAACCGCTGAGTATTTCCTCAATGGTCGATTTGATAATTATTCTGTGATAAAGACAGTTAATATGGTCAGCAATACAAAGGTCACTATTTTTGAGCGCATGAAGCCATTTTCCAATTCTTCATTGCAGGCTCTAAATGAAATGCAAAAAGAGTTTTTTGACAAATATCCTGACAAAAAAGAACTGTATACATTTTCTGATTATAGAGTTAATATTTCAAAAACTTACTCTGGATTGCCTGATGTTGAAGTTAAGTTAACGCCGGATAACATAACTATTCACCCTGGAGAAACCAACGATGTTCAAAGTGTTTCCTATGTAGAAGTAGATTCGCAAAAATCTCTTGAAAGATTATCCTTTACTGCTTCTATGGAAACGAAAGATAAAGATATAGCCAAGATACCGGAAGCTGCGGAAGTATATTTAACGATATTAGGGGATGGGAAACAGATAAAAAAAGAGTATATTACAATTAACAATCCCAGAGTATTCGATGTAGATATTTCTCAATATCAAAAAGTGGTGATTCAGGTTGATAAGGGGAAATTCTCAAATAATAATGATACTACTTTAATCAGTAATATTAAATTTAAATAATTATGCTTGTAAAGAAGGGGCTTCCATGTTTAAAACTATAACAATTCTTATACCTGCGTATAATGAAGAAGAAGTTATTTACCAACTTTATTCTCGCTTAACCAGAGTAATTGACTCTATTACAGGTTATCATTTTGAATTATTATTCGTAAATGACGGAAGTAAGGATAACACAGTTGAAATTCTTAAAGATTTAAGCAAGAAGGATAAAAGAATCTCATTAGTGGATCTATCACGTAACTTCGGAAAAGAGATTGCGATGATTGCTGGATTAGATTTTTGCATGGGGGATGCTGTGGTGATTATTGATGCGGATCTTCAAGATCCTCCTGAATTAATTATAGAGATGATTAAATATTGGGAGCAAGGCTATGATGACGTATATGCAAAGCGGGCAACCAGAGCCGGGGAAACTTGGTTTAAAAAATGGTCAGCCTCTAGTTTCTATAAGTTGCTTCAGAAAATGAGCAGGATTCCTATACAAGAAAATACAGGGGATTTTCGTTTGCTCGACAGGCGCTGTATAGAGGCATTAAAACAGTTAAGAGAAACACAAAGGTATACAAAAGGTATGTTTAGTTGGATTGGATTTAAAAAGAAGGAGATTTTATTCAATCGCGACTCTCGTGCGGCGGGAGAAACAAAATGGAATTATTATAAACTTTTAGATTTGGCTATTGAAGGAATTACCTCTTTCACAACGGTACCCCTAAGATTATCTGCAATGCTGGGGGTGTTCATTTCAATAGGTGCATTTTTTTACATGATTTTTATTATAACTAGAACGCTTGTTTTCGGGGGCTCCGTCGCTGGCTATGCTTCACTTATGACAGTAGTTTTATTCCTTGGAGGAATACAATTGTTATCTCTCGGTATTATTGGCGAATATTTAGGAAGAGTATTTAATGAAACCAAAAGAAGACCACTGTATTTTGTGAAAGAGTATAACAATGGCAAGGATGCTATCTCGGAACAAAAACAAATGGAAAATAGATTCTTTCAGGGTCGGATATGAAATTAGGTAAGGAGTTTTTGAATTACGCTGTTTTTGGAGTTCTTACAACAATTATAAATTTGATTGTATATGCCTTCTTCACAAAAGTAATGGGTGCAGATTATAAACTTTCTATTACCGTCGCTTGGTTAATATCTATAATATTTGCTTTTGTAACGAATAAACTATATGTGTTTAAAAAAAATGACTCTCGATTGACTTTGTTGTCTAAAGAATTCATCTTATTCCTCCTTATCAGATTATCATCTCTTTGTTTGGAAATCATTTTAATGATTGTGCTAGTCCAAAATGTACGGATGGATGATTTTCTAGCAAAAATTATTGTGAATTTTATAGTTATAGCAGTAAATTATTTGGCGAGCAAATACATTGTATTTATGAAAAAAACAAGTGAATAAACTGTTGGTAACTACCACTGTTTCACTTGATTAATTGACTGATTTGAGAGTGGATACAAATAGATGAACTGATTTCCTATAAGTAGGACAGGCGCTCTTATTGCGGAAGGATTTCTAACTCGTTATTTCCGGTTATATCAAGATGTCAGCTGCTCATGATTGATGTTGTGTAAATGGTGCGTCTCCTCATTTTACATGAAATCAGCCATGAGCTTTTTTTATGCTCTTAACATGCTCCATATGTCGTACATCTACAATTTTTAATTGAAAACCTAAACACTATGTTCTGCATGGATAATAAAGAAGTTCTGGATTTCAATACCCCCGACAAGCCGCATCTAAAAATATTTATCGTTATTTTTTCTGTTAATCCAGTTGGAGAGCAAATGAAAGGATAGAGGCCTCGTTTTGTAGTTATGCCTACATGTTCATTGTATTTTTTAACAGACATGACTATTTTACAAAAACATCATCGAATACATGTTCCTTTATGGAAAAATATAGTATAATTGAAGGGTGCAACCGATATAGGCTGGCAAGGGCGGTCGGCTAACTCTCCCGAGGAGGGGGTGAAGCCTGTGACAGTGTTTGAGGCGCTCAGTTTAATGCTGACGTTCGGGGCGTTGATCGTCACACTGTTAGAGTTTAACAAACGAAAATAGACCGCCCCCGAAAGGAAGGGTCTATTTTCGGCCTGATGTTCCAAAACCGTCCGCTCTTGGAGCGTTGGTTGCGCAGGGGCTGGCTGGCACCAGCCCTTTTTCCATGTATATCTTACCACGATGATTTTTATACCTCAACCGAGGATTTTACAAAAATCTAAAAAGCGACTTCCAATGAACAATATATAGATCGAAACGTTTTCGTTCGTCTATATTTGCACTTTGAAGCGGCTGGAATCGAATTTTGCAAAATCCTGCTAACTGTGTAAGGTTACAAGTTATGTGCTTTTTTGCGCCCCGTGATCTGTTGGGTATGTTATAATAGTCGATAGTAGAATAGATTACTGAATTTGTCAGGAGCGTTTTAAATATGGATGTAAGCATACTGGTCGTCAACTATAATACATGCCGTTTGACGCTGGATTGTTTGCAGTCGGTGTATGCGTCAGAGACGCAATATCGATATGAAGTGATTGTTATCGACAATCACTCCAATGATGGGTCTGTGGAAGCCATTCGTGCTGCCTATCCGGAGATTACGTTGATTGCCAATGAGGATAACACAGGTTTTGCCAAGGCAAACAATCAGGGCATCGAGGTAGCGGGCGGGCGTTACGTATTGTTGCTGAATTCCGATACTCTGGTGCAACCGGACACGCTGGATACGATGATTCGGTTCATGGATACGAATCCGGAGATGGGAGCATCGGGCTGCAAGGTTATTTTGCCGAATGGTTCGCTGGATAAGGCCTGTAAGCGTGGGTTTCCAACGCCGTCTGCCTCCTTTTATTACGCCTTCGGCTGGTCGAAGCGTTACCCGGATAACCCCAAGTACAATCAATACCAGCTCGGGCACTTAAGCCCGGATGATGAGTATCCAGTGGATGTGCTGGTGGGTGCTTTTATGCTGGTGCGTCGGGAGACGATTGAGCAGGTCGGCGGCTTGGACGAAACCTTTTTCATGTATGGCGAGGACATTGATTGGTGTTACCGGATTAAGCAGGCGGGATGGGGCATTTACTACTATCCGCGCACATATATTATTCATATCAAAGGTGGCAGCGCTCGTCGTCGTCCTTTGAAAATTATTTACGAGTTTCATAGAGCCATGTGGGTATTTCACCGCAAGCATTATAAACAGCAGTACAGCTGGATCACTAATATGGTTGTATATGCGGGAATTACGGTGAAATTTGGAATGGCCTTTTTGAAAAATAAGCTCACTGCACCGGCCAAGCCAGACAGTGGCGAACAATCTCGTACCGAGGTGAAAGCATGATACGCAGAAATCAACGTTTTTTAACCCAATTGTATATTGTGGCGGATTTCGCGGTCATTCAGTTATCCTTTCTGATCGCCTGGTTCTTCAAATTCGAAAGTGAATGGATTACCTATCAAGAGCCGCTTCCTATTCAAGTCTATGGAGGCTGGAGCTTAATCTACGGTCTGATTGCCGTGGTGCTGGGGATGTTATTCTCTCTCTATTCACCCAAACGCAAAAAACGGTTTGCAGACGACGTATTTCGCGTCACCCAGATTCATATTGTTGGCCTGTTCGTGCTGTTGAGTGTCATGTTCTTCGTAAAGCAAATTGACATTTCGCGGTCCTATCTGGCGATCTATATGATTGGGAACGTACTGCTTATTTTATTCTATCGATATTTTTTGAAGCAGGTACTTAAAGCTCTCCGCCAAAAAGGCTACAACAAGCAGTTCATGCTCATTCTCGGGGCGGGTACTCTGGGCCAGCGTTTTTATCATAATCTTGGACAGTATCCTGATCTGGGATATGAAGTGGTGGGTTTTCTGGATGATAAGCGTCACTGGGATGAAGAGGAAGAAGAGCATTTCCGCCCAATCCTTGGAGGCTTGGATCAGTTAGAAGCTACGCTGTCGAGCATGATGATTGACGAGGTCATTTTGGCTCTTCCGCTGGATGCACATGATAAGTATCCCAAGATTATCAACATGTGTGAAAAGGCTGGGGTGCGCACGCTCATCATTCCCGACTTTTTTGATTACTTGCCGTCTCGACCGTATTTTGATAACTTTGCAGGCATGCCAATGATCAATGTACGGGATATTCCGTTGGATGTGGCGGGGAACCGATTGTTTAAACGTTTGTTCGATATTCTGTTCTCGCTGTTCGCTATTATTTTGACTTCTCCGGTTATGCTGGCAGTGGCGATTGGCGTGATGACGACATCGAGAGGGCCGGTCATTTTCAAACAGGAGCGGGTGGGTCTGAATCGGCGTACCTTCATGATGTACAAATTCCGCTCGATGAAGGTATTGCCACCAGGGACTGAGGATACAGGCTGGACGACGGCCAATGATCCCCGGCGTACTCGCTTTGGCACCTTTATTCGTAAAACGAGTCTCGACGAGCTGCCGCAATTTTTTAATGTGCTGCTAGGAGATATGAGCGTTGTCGGCCCTCGTCCGGAGCGCCCGTATTACGTGGATCAGTTCCGCGAGGAGATTCCAAAGTACATGGTGAAGCACCATGTTCGTCCTGGTATTACAGGCTGGGCACAGAGCAACGGGTTGCGTGGTGACACGTCCATTGAGGAACGGATTAAGCATGATATCTTCTATATTGAGAATTGGTCGCTCTTATTCGATATTAAAATTATTTTCCGCACCATCCGCAACGGTTTCAAGAATGCGTATTAATCCAGATTTGACCCTTCGGTTCAGCCGGAGGGTGTTTTTGTGTCTGGAAGTTGTTTTGAGTGTGCGCATGCAGGGTATTGACCTGTACGAAAAGGATGTGACACCCTATGAAACGACTGATTGCGGCGGTAATTCTATTAATGTTGATTGGCACGTTTTTATTGGCTTACAGAGGGCAATCCACGGAGGAGCATACCGGTTTTACCACCCATCGTGTGATTTCGCATGCTATGGGAGCCGTTGACGGTTTAGCCTATACCAATGCGCGTGAAGCGTTTGTGAATAATTATAAAAAAGGCAGCCGCGTGTTCGAGGTCGACCTGATGTTTACTTCGGACAGGCATTTGGTGGCGCGCCATGAATGGACAGAGTCTTTTACAGAGCAAATGCAGCAGGAGCAGGTAGTTGGTAAAGAACAGGGAGGGAAGCCCTGGAGCTACGAGCAATTCAAAAACACCCCCATTTACGGCTCCTATACCCCGGTAGACTGGAATGATGTATTGGATCTGTTAGAGAAATACCCGGATGCCTATGTCGTGACCGATACAAAAGAACAGGACCCGGCCCAAATAAAACAGTTGTTTGCGCAACTGACCCGTCAGGCACAGGAGAAAAATCCGGAACTTTTATCTCGCATCGTCCCGCAAATTTATGACGAGGAAATGCTGCGAACGCTGCGTAGCATTTATCCCTATACCTCCATTATTTATACGCTTTATGCGACAGAAGATACGGATGACCAAATCATCCGGTTTGTACAACAAAACGATATAACGGCAGTGACTTTGCCAGAAAACAGGGTTAGTGGTGCTTTAGTGGAAAGTTTGCGGCAGGCGGGGGCGGTGTGTTACGTAAATACAATTAACGATCTAAAAGATGCTGCTGACTACGAACAGATGGGTGTGCGCGGATTCTATACGGATGTTTTAACGGAAAAGGAACTCCAAAAACGCAGTTGGCTGTACGCGTTACGGCCCTGAGATATGTGAACAGAGTGTTCCCATCGAATACGAACATTGACACCTTTTGAGCACTGTCATAGACTTAGCATAGAACGCTTTTGGATATTGGAATCCGGTTAGACCGGATCGTGGCAAAAGCACAATGGATGCTGGAGGAATGTGTGTTGGCAGATTCGATTCAATCATGGAGGCATGTATTTAAGCTGGACCCTGACAAGGAACTGGACGATGAGGGACTGGATGCCATATGCATGTCTGGTACGGATGCCATTATGGTAGGAGGCTCATCGGGCATTACCTATGAAAATACGGTGGATTTGCTGTCGCGGGTTCGGCGTTATGAGGTGCCATGTGTACTTGAAGTGTCCGATCTGGAGGCTGTGGTGCCGGGGTTTGATCTGTATATGATTCCAATGGTGCTTAATACCACGGACAGTAATTGGATCGTAGGACAGCATCAGCGTGCGATTGAGCAGTTTGGTTATATGATCCCTTGGGATTTACTTGTGACGGAAGGATATATTGTTTTGAACGGTGATTCCACGGTCGCCAAGCTTACAGGGGCGGATACATCGCTTGATGTCTCATCTGCCGCCTCATATGCACAGGTTGCTGACAAGCTTATGCACCTGCCAATTGTATATGTGGAGTATAGCGGTACGTTTGGGGATATGGAGCTGGTACAAAGAATACATCGCAATACGGAGTGCGCCCGTGTCCTATACGGAGGAGGTATCGTGGATAAATCTACCGCGTTACAAGCGGCTGCCGTTTGTGACACCATTGTAGTAGGGAACATCATTTACCGTGACTTGGCGAAAGCGCTGGAGACGGTGGCTGTGAAGTTGGAAGTATAGAACGTGATTTTATGGAAGCTTGCAGAAAGGAGCATGCACGCATGCAATCAATAGATATACACGAGGCTGTAGCCCGCCTCAATCCGCCTCAGCGTCAGGCAGTGGAGGCGATAGACGGACCGCTGCTGATTATGGCTGGGGCAGGCAGTGGAAAGACCCGAGTGCTTACGCACCGGATTGCCTACCTCATCGCGACCCGCAAGACGGCTCCATGGGGCATTTTGGCGATTACCTTTACAAACAAGGCCGCGCGTGAAATGCAGGATCGCGTATCCAAGCTGATTGGCCCGCAGGGGAGAGATGTGTGGGTATCCACTTTTCACTCTATGTGTGTGCGTATTTTACGTCGGGACATCGAGCGAATCGGATTTACCTCCAATTTCAGCATTCTCGATTCCACGGATCAATTGTCTGTCATTCGGAGCTGCATGAAGGATCTGAACATAGACACCAAAAAATTCGAGCCCAAAGCGGTTCAGTCCATGATGAGTACAGCTAAAAATGAACTGGTCACTCCTGAAATGTATGAGCGCAAGATTGGTGACTATTTCGAGGGAATTGTGGCGAAGGTATATACCAAATACCAACAACGTCTCAAAAACAACAACTCTCTGGATTTTGATGATCTGATTATGGCAACGATTCAACTATTTAAAGAAGTACCTGAGGTGCTTGATTTCTATCAGAAAAAATTTCAATACATTCATGTCGATGAATATCAGGATACGAACCGTGCGCAGTACATGCTGTGTAAAATGCTGGCTGACCAGCATCACCGAATTTGCGTAGTTGGCGATAGCGATCAGTCCATCTATCGTTGGCGCGGGGCGGATATCAGCAACATTTTGAACTTTGAAGAGGACTATCCGGAAGCGCGTACCATTTTACTGGAACAAAACTATCGGTCAACCTCGAATATTCTGAATGCCGCCAATGAAGTGATTGGTCAAAATACGGGCCGCAAGCCGAAGAAACTATGGACTGACAAAGAAGGCGGGGCCAAGATTAAAGTTTACCGGGCTGACTCGGAGCATGATGAGGGCTATTTTATCGCCTCGGAAATTCATAAAAATATCAATGCAGGCAAAACCTATAGCCATCATGCTATTTTGTACCGTACCAATGCTCAGTCACGGGTTGTCGAGGAAATTTTGATCAAATCGGATATTCCGTACCAGATCGTTGGCGGCATCAAGTTCTATGATCGTAAAGAGATTAAGGACTTGCTGGCGTACCTTCGCCTACTCTCCAATCCTGATGACGATATCAGCTTGATCCGAATCATTAATGTGCCAAAACGGAGTATTGGGGATACAACGGTCGGTAAATTGCAAGCAGCCGCAGCGGAGCGTGGAGTTTCTATTTTCCGTGTGTTGCAGGTGGTAGACGATTTGGGCTTTGCCGGACGTACGCGCAATGCGCTTGTAGAGTTCTACGATATGATCGAAGGCTTGAGTCGCATGGTGGACTATCTCTCGGTCACCGAGTTAACGGAAAAAATGCTGGAAACCAGCCAATATCGACTGGAGCTGCAAAACGAGAATACGCTTGAATCACGCTCACGTCTGGAGAATATTGATGAGTTCCTGTCGGTAACGATGGAATTTGAAAAAGGAGCGGAGGACAAGTCACTCGTCTCCTTCCTGACCGATCTTGCTCTTATCGCGGATATTGATTCCATGAATGACGATGAAGAGGAACAAAGCGATGCGGTTGTATTGATGACCATGCATAGCGCAAAAGGACTGGAGTTTCCGATTGTATTTATTGTCGGTATGGAGGAGGGAGTATTCCCTCACAGTCGGGCCTTTTTGGATAATGAAGAGTTGGAGGAAGAGCGCAGATTGGCGTATGTCGGGATTACCCGTGCAGAGGAGCAACTGTTTCTTACATGCGCACAGATGCGCACGCTGTTTGGCCGTACCACCGCTAATCCGCCTTCCCGCTTTCTTGAAGAGATTCCGGAAGAGCTCAAAGAGGATACAATTATCAAACGTGACCGCTACCGCCGCTCAGGCAATGTAGGCGGCTCTTATGGCGGACGTGGACTGGGTAATACCAACGGTAGTAACTTTGGCGGAGAACGTTCCTTTGATACGATGAGCCGCAGTGGTTCGTCCGCTTCTGCGTCGCCCCGCGTAACCGTTACAACATCTTCATCCGCGAAACCAACTCCGGTTGCTTCGGCAGGAGGTCCCTCCATTTTTGCTGCCGGAGACAAGGTGCAGCATGGCAAATGGGGAATTGGAACCATTGTAGCTGTAAAAGGTACAGGCAATGATATGGAGCTTCAGATCGCTTTCCCGGCTCCAGTAGGGGTTAAACGCCTGCTGGCTGGCTTTGCACCGATTACAAAAGTAGAATAAATCTCAAACATCATTAAATCTCGAACCTCACAGTGGCAGCGTGGTTTAGGCCTCTGCCCTGATGAAGTTCCCGGAGGGATACGCCTGCATGAATCCAATGCACAGGATGGAGCAGCTTGTTGCTGAGCTGAACACATATAACTATCATTACTACACACTGGATGAGCCCAAGATCAGCGACAAAGAATATGATGTGCTTTATGACGAGCTGGTAGCGCTTGAACAGACGAGCGGTCTTGTGCTGCCAGATTCGCCGACACAGCGTGTGGGCGGGGAGTTACTCAAAGGCTTCACACCACATCGCCATCTGGCCCCGTTATGGAGCTTGGATAAAGCACAGAATGTGGAGCAGCTGCGTGCCTGGAACGCGCGTGTCGTGAAGCTGGTCAACGATTACAACACCAAGAACCCGGAGCAGCCTTTACCGCCTCTAGGATATGCGATAGAGCTTAAATTTGATGGACTGACGCTGAACCTGACTTATACCGACGGGAAGCTGGTACAGGCTTCTACACGCGGCAATGGCGTGGTGGGCGAGGGAATATTGGCACAGGTGAAAACCATTAAATCCGTGCCGCTTACGATTCCTTTTCAGGATGGGACCATTGAAGTACAGGGAGAAGGCATTATGAATCTGTCTGTGCTGGCCAAATATAATGAGACCGCTGTGGACCCTCTTAAAAATGCACGCAACGCCGCAGCAGGTGCTCTGCGTAATTTGAATCCCAAAACAACAGCAGAACGACGATTGAATGCATTTTTCTACAATGTGGGGTACGCGGACCGCATCCAGTTTAGCAGCCACCAGGAGATGATGACGTTCCTGCGTGACAATTATTTTAAGGTGAATCCGTATCTGACTTACTTTGACGATTTTGATGATGCTATGGAACAACTGACTGATATCGAAAAGTCTCGTACTGGACTGGATTATCTCATTGACGGGGCGGTACTCAAAATTACGGATATGCGCACACGTGAGGTTCTCGGCTATACCGATAAATTTCCGCGATGGGCAGTGGCGTATAAGTTCGAGGCGGAGGAAACGACCACGGTGCTTAACTCTGTTGAGTGGAATGTAGGTCGTACAGGTAAAATTACGCCACTGGCAAGGGTAGAACCGGTAGAGCTGGCGGGAGTCACCGTACAAAATTGTACACTAAACAATGCTGGGGATATCGAGCGGAAAAATCTGAAGTTCGCTTTGGGTGCTCGTGTGTTTATCCGCCGTTCGAATGATGTCATTCCGGAAATTTTGGGAAAAGTTACGTCTGAGGACGACGGAGAGGAAATTATCGTACCGGATCATTGTCCGGCCTGTGGATTCCCGTTGCAGCAGCGAGGGGCTCATTTATTCTGCGATAATAAGCTGGGGTGTAAGCCACAAATTGTGGCTCGTATTTCCCATTTTGCGTCACGTGACGCCATGGATATTGAAACCTTCAGCGACAAAACGGCAATCCAGTTGCATGACGAACTGGAAGTGCGCGAGCCTGCGGATCTGTATACACTTCAATTCGATGATCTTGTGAAGCTGGAGCGATTTGGTGAGAAAAAAGCCAATAACCTTCTGGCAGCGCTTGAGCAGAGTAAAGAGAGGGATTTGGCTTCATTCCTTTATTCCCTTGGTATACCGAATACCGGTAAAGCGACTACACGCATGTTGGCTGATCATTACCGTGATTTGCACAAGGTCATGTCCGCTACGGTAGAGGAATTAATAGAATTGCCGGATGTGGGCGGGATTGTAGCTGAGAGTATCGTTGCCTTCTTTGCTGATCCATTTACCCAAGCGGGGATTGAAAAGATGTTATCCCTAGGGGTAAAGGCTCAGGCTCCCGAAGCTCCTCAGGAGAAGAAGACAGATAGCTTTTTCAGTGGCAAAACGGTTGTGCTTACAGGTACCTTGCATCAGCTTACGCGTGATGAAGCTGCTTCTAAGCTGGAGGCACTCGGAGCCCATGTGACTGGGTCTGTATCCAAAAAGACGGATTTGGTCATAGCTGGTGAAAAGGCAGGAAGTAAGCTGGCCAAGGCCCAACAGCTCGGAATTGATACCATAGAAGATGAGAATGAGTTCATCAGACTGCTGGAGCAAGAATAATTAGATTGCAAGAGTACAGCCATTCCGTTCTATTACGGGTTGGCTGTTTTGTTATCTACTGTTTAAAGTAGGAGGTATTATAGCTGTGGAAAAAATAAATTAAAAAATGCTTGCTAAATAACTTTAGGCATGTTACATTATTAGACGTTGCTTTGAGAATAACATTTCTCGAAGCGGAGGATGCTGAAAAGAAAATCAAAAAAAGATTTGACAAGAAAGCAACCGACATGGTATGATCTAATTCCTGACTCGTTGAAGAAACGAGGACAGACAAGTTCTTTGAAAACTGAACAAATGGATGATGAAAATAAAGATTTCTTCTTTATATAAAGAAGAATCGCTAGCATTAAAAATGAGCGAATC
>NZ_JBSQBM010000012.1:0-210815 GCF_059417685.1 Paenibacillus sp. LT-B23
CATGGAGCTGACCAATACTAATCGGTCGAGGGCTTATCCTAAGGATAGGACGCAATGGAGTTTCGGATCCAGTTTTCAGGGTGTAACCTTGAAACAAATGTTTGTTATTCCCTGATAGCTCAGTTGGTAGAGCACTCGACTGTTAATCGAGTTGTCACAGGTTCGAGTCCTGTTCGGGGAGCCATATGGAGAGGTGTCCGAGTTGGCCGAAGGAGCACGATTGGAAATCGTGTAGGCGCCAAAAGCGTCTCGAGGGTTCGAATCCCTCTCTCTCCGCCAGATATTATTTATTGTAAGGCCCGTTGGTCAAGCGGTTAAGACACCTCCCTTTCACGGAGGTAACAGGGGTTCGATTCCCCTACGGGTCATTAACTACTCTATAAAAGAGCTTGAAATAAAAAGCTTGTAATGGTATAATATGTGAAGTGTTGCGTTGTGGAGGCTTAGCTCAGCTGGGAGAGCATCTGCCTTACAAGCAGAGGGTCGGGGGTTCGAGCCCCTCAGCCTCCACCACTTGGAAAATTGAATACTTATTATTGTCGCGGGGTGGAGCAGTTCGGTAGCTCGTCGGGCTCATAACCCGAAGGTCACAGGTTCAAATCCTGTCCCCGCAATTAATTCCCCTTAGGAAATACCCTTGGAACTGTGGTGTAGAGGCCTAACATGCCTGCCTGTCACGCAGGAGATCGCGGGTTCGAATCCCGTCAGTTCCGCCATTTTAGTAATATAATATTTGTCGAAGAGCCTTAGAATAAGGCTCGGTAGCTCAGTCGGTAGAGCAGAGGACTGAAAATCCTCGTGTCGGCGGTTCGATTCCGTCCCGAGCCACTTTTAATTGAATAATTTATGTGCCGGTGTAGCTCAACTGGTAGAGCAACTGACTTGTAATCAGTAGGTTGGGGGTTCAAGTCCTCTCGCCGGCACCATTTTTGGAGGATTAGCGAAGTGGCCAAACGCATCAGACTGTAAATCTGCTCCCTTACGGGTTCGGTGGTTCGAATCCATCATCCTCCACCAGTTTTATAGGGGCATAGTTTAAAGGTAGAACAACGGTCTCCAAAACCGTTGGTGTGGGTTCAATTCCTGCTGCCCCTGCCAAATTTTTTTGTCTTTGTGGCGATCGTGGCGAAGTGGTTAACGCACCGGACTGTGACTCCGGCATTCGTGGGTTCAAGCCCCATCGGTCGCCCTTTACCTTTAATGGGGATTAGCCAAGCGGTAAGGCAACGGACTTTGACTCCGTCATGCATAGGTTCAAATCCTATATCCCCAGCCATCTTAATGCGGACGTGGCTCAGCGGTAGAGCATCGCCTTGCCAAGGCGAGGGTCGCGGGTTCGATTCCCGTCGTCCGCTTCGTTATACTTTGGCGCCATAGCCAAGTGGTAAGGCAAAGCTCTGCAAAAGCTTTATCCCCAGTTCGAGTCTGGGTGGCGCCTCCATAATTATATATGCCGGCGTGGCGGAATGGCAGACGCGCTCGACTCAAAATCGTGAGCGTAAGTCGAAGAAATAACCGCTAAAGCCTTGGTATGACTGATTTGTTTAGAAAGTGTTTCAAGAGTTCTCTCTTGTAGTTCTCTCCCTTTTCTCAAAGGGAGAACATTGATGCAGAGGAGATATATAGTGCGCCGATGTGGTGGAATTGGCAGACACGCCGCACTCAAAATGCGGTGCCGAGAGGCTTGCCGGTTCGAGTCCGGCCATCGGTATATCAAAAGGGTTATAAGATTGCTTTTTGAAGCAGTTTTATAATCCTTTTTTCATATACATTTCTTTAGATTTTAATTCGTTCACTCATTGCCTTGGCAGATGAGATTTTTGAGCTATATTCCAGGTGTGAATAAATATTTGCTGTGGTTGAGTAGTCACTGTGGCCAAGCCACTCCTGAACTTCCTTCATTCCTATTCCGCTGGCGAGTAACAGGCTTGCGCAGCTATGACGGAGGTCGTGATACCGGATATGCCTAAAACGATGTCTATCCAACTGGATAGAGAAATTTTGTGTAATGTAGCCAGGCTTAATTCTCCTCCCCAGCGCATCGACATAAATATATTCCAAATAGTCATAGCAGTAGGTGTCACCATAAGATGAGCGGTTAGCCACTTGTTGTTCCTTCATACGGATTAGCAGATCATAGAACGTATCCACCAGTGGTAATGTGCGACGACTCGCCTTGTTCTTCGTACGATCACTTTCAATTTCAATAAACTTTCCATCTAATGTCCCTGAGGTAACCGTATGCTTAATTGTAATGGTACGATTGACCAAGTCTATAGCTGACCATTTTAATCCCACCACTTCACTTCGTCTTAAACCATAAAAAGAACCGAGAATAACAGCGAGTTCTATTTTTTCGCCGCTAATAACGGATAGAAGTTGATTTATTTCCTCGACATTGTAAAAACTTGCTACGTAGTTGTTCTTTTTAGGACGTTCCACGAGAACAGCAGGATTTGCTACAATGAGCTTTATTTTTACTGCATACTGAAGGGCTTTACGGATGTTCGCATGGTAATGAATTACGGTATTGGCAGTTACACCTCGAACATTCATTTCATGCGTGTAGAAGGTCTGAATATCCTCTGTAGTCAAATCCTCAAGCATAATCCCCTTTTTACGGAAATAAGGATCTACACGGCCTTTTACAGCATTTGAATAGGAGATATAGGTGATAAGCTCAATGCTGTTCTTCATCATTTCCAGCCATTGCAGCATGAAGTCTGCAAACAGCCTTTTACTGTTAGCCGCGGGCGCGGTAGCTGCTACTGTAATAGCCTGCTTTTGTGCTTCCTCTGCTTGTACTTGTTCCTGCAGGTGATGATTCTTTCTGGCTTCTTGAAGTAAGATTTCAGCTCTTTTTTTATTTCCCTTTACGGGGAGGCCAGTCGAAATCCATTTTGGCTTTCGTTTGCCGTTCTCATCCTTGCAATTGAGAACGATATAGAAAAGCCCTTTCTTTTCTTGTAGGTGGCCTGCTATCATACCTGATCCTCCTTTGGTTAGCAGCCCATAAACCTACCATTGACACTTCAACTATAACACAGTACAATTAATAGTTCAATGCTTTAAAGCAGTGAAGTTATATTCTGAATTTATTTGTTGAGCATGTATCAATGATTGAAGGTAGGCTATAACATGGACTTTTGGTATCTTGTAGGCTCGTCCAATTTTAAAGTGAAGGATTCGATTGGCTTGTAAAAGTTTGTACGCACTTTTAGAACTAATTCCACCAAGCATTTCGCATAATTGCGGGATACTAACAACATCTGGATAATCTTTGAACATGGTGAGTAGCAAGTTAGTTTCCTTAGCTTCAAAAGTAGCATCATCTGACATAGAAAAGCTCTCCTTTCATGATGTATGTAGAAGCATAAGGCGGGCCATGTGCATAGTAGAAAAAAGTCCACATGTGATCATCTCCAAAGGATAAAGTTAGATGCTTCAAGCTGCCGCTGGTTAACCGGCATCATAGCTTTGGCCATCCCAAAGCTCCCCCTCATCCGAGCGAGCTGCCCCCAATGCAGTGACGCTGGCCGGGCAGAAGTATCATAATCCCTTTCGCCGGTTATGGCGATTCATCCCACCACAGGATGATTTCAGCCGAATAGATGGTCGCTCAGCTCAAATGAAAGAGCTTTTATGGCGTATCCGCTTCGTCGCTTCTGTTTTCGCAGAGGAGAAAGGAATGTACTTGAAACAAGCAGTATGAAGTTTTCAATGATCAAATTGTAATCAAGGAAGTAAATATACGATGATCGCTTCCTGTTATATAAATGGGGATTAGGAGAGGAAAGGGCAACTGTTTCCTGAAAATTTTCTCGAAATAGATTAAAATAGACTGTGTGAAAACAAGAACTGGCCCTGTGTAGTAAGATACACAGAGCCAATCCCTTTTTTATTCGTAGGTTCTAAGATCTAAGCGACGAACTACCATGATCTAGGCAATCGTCATCTGCTGTCGCAAGTCGGTTCCATTTGTTTTGCGTACTTAATAATAACTGGCTCATAACGAGTAATTAAATGCTAATAACCTGCATTATAATGGGCTTTAAATTGGGCTGAAAATTCGTATACTGGCTAGCAACGCTCTCTAATTTGTCTGAGCTCCCTTTCTGCAAGTGATGCGAAGCCTTCTTACTTGGCTTGAAGCTGGCGCAGCACAAGCACAACAAGGTACCTGCCTGTATACTTGTCTTTCATGTTAGAATGATTGTGAATCTTGTGTTTAAGGTTTTTATATCATGGAATTACTTCCCAGAACCAACAAATTGATTTCTAGCCGCACCTAGGCCAACGATACCGAGTAGGGCAGAAGCACCAACCAATATTAGGAGCGGAACGCTCCAACTATGACTGGCATCATGCAAGTATCCAATCAGCGCTGGGCCAATTGCTGCTAGCAGATATCCGATGGATTGGGCCATGCCCGATAATTCAGCCGCCTGATGGGCACTTTGGGTACGCAAGCCAAAAAACATCATGGACAAGCCAAAGGCAAAGCCCGCTCCAATTCCAAGAATAATAACCCAAAACAGAAGCAGATGGATACTACTATAAAGAAGTCCAAGTGTTCCGATCAAAAGTAGAATTGTTGTAATAACCACTAACAATCGTTGGCTAGACATGCGACCAGCCATAACTGGAACGATAAATGCAAAGGGGAGCGAAGCCATAATCAGAATCGAGAGAAACCAGCCGGATTGACTTGAACTGATGCCCTGATCTTTTAGTATTTCAGGCAGCCATGCCACCAGCACATAAAAAATGGCCGACTGTATTCCCATAAAAAGAGTCACCTGCCAAGCCAATGCAGAGCGCCATATATTGACCTGATGGTTGTTACCTGCGTTGTTGGCAACAGCGGCTGGTTTCGCTGGAGCCTTGAGTTGCGGTACCCAAAAGAGAACGGAGATGACGCTAAGTATCCCCCATATTCCCAAGGCTCCTTGCCAGTTCAAGCCTGCCCCCACAGCTAAGGGAACACTAATACCGGAAGCAATCGCCCCGCATAAATTCATGGAAACAGAATAAACTCCTGTCATAGTACCCATTTGCTGCGGAAATTCCCGTTTAATCAGGCTAGGTAGTAATACATTACATATGGTAATAGCAAACCCCAGAACTGCAGTTCCAACATACAAGGTCACTGCTCCGGATAACGAGCGAACAGCAATACCGATACACAAAAAAATAAGGGAAATCAGGATAATACGTTCTACACCATATTTACGCCCTAATTTTGGTACAAAAGGTGATAACAATGCAAATGCAATTAGTGGAACTGTGGTAATCAAGCCTGCAAAGGTATTTGAAATATGCACGTTCTCTCGAATAAGACTGACTAATGGTCCCACCGATGTGAGAGGAGCACGCAAATTCGCTGCGATAAAAATAATTCCTACGATCATGAACCAGAGTGTGGCTTGCTTGCGAATGCCGGTACTGGATATGCCATCCTGATTTTTTAACAATTGTTCTGGTGAATTCATAAGGGATCCTCCTACGTTTTAAGTTAATAATCGTCAATTTCATCCATGTGGAGGAAGTACCCTTAAGAGGGAATGTATTGTACATCACCAAACTGTGGGTCATAAAATGACTGTAATGTCCAACTGCGGCAAGCAATGTTCCTGTTTTCCTTGTTATTCAACGCTATATACGGTACGACTACAATTTGATCTGCTCTCTTTATGGTTGCCAGACGGTGAGCAAACATCAAAGTTGTTCTTCTCGCTGAAAGCTCTGCAAGAGAATGCTGAATTTCGGTATCCAGTGCAGAGGTGGTCTCGTCCAGGATCAGGGCTGGAGAATTCTTAAGGAACATCGCTAAATAGCCAGTCGCTGTTTTTGCCCCCCGGACAATCTACCCCACGTTCTCCGATCACTTAATACTTCCCTTCAGATTGTACAAGGATAAAAACCTCTAGTTAAGCCCAGTGAGCGAATTCCTGGATATTGTCATAAGCGATATTCTGACGGATGCTTTTTGAAAATAAATAGACATCCTGTTGGACAATCCCGATATTGCTGTAAAGGCAGGAGAGGGTAATATCGGTGATGTTCATTTCATCAATTCGTATGTTGCCTTGTGTAACTTCTTAAAAGTGTGGCAGCACACGGATCATCAGGTTAATATTGTTGTGAACCAGAGCGAAGCCCTCGTACCCAAATGAGATTTCCTCAAATGCAATTTTGCCTTGCAGTCCTCGGGACCATAGTGTGCCACCTCGCCTATTTCATTCAAGCCATTGGAAATTCGAATCATAAGGTGTCTGTTTTTATGGATATCATAGAAGCAAAAGGACAGCTTTTGCAGGTAGTCAAACATCTTTTTTCGTACATCGGTCTCTATATTAACACCCAACATATGTCAGCCATTATTCACAATGTACTTAAACAGTGGTATTCAATACATAAATGGCCAGAAACACCATAGAAGCCCCTATAACGAGGGACCATTTTTTTTCGGATAGAAGCTTGTATACGAATTGGTTTACTGCAATAGGAAAACCTAATTTGGGCAGGTCTGCTATCACCGCACAGGTGAAGTCCAATAAAACAGCTTTTTGTATGGCCGGTAATAGGAGAAAATAACGTCACAGTATGTTGATAAGCTCCAAACCTCTTATTCATGGGACTAGTCGTGTCCGTACATTTGAATGCTTCATTTAGCACAGTTTAGTATGGGCCTTTTCAATGTATAAACGAACAGCCACCTCAGCTTGGTGACAATCCTGATTGGCAATGGCTTGATAAAGCAAATCATGAGAGTCGAGATAAAAAGCCGCATTTTTGAAGTCCTTCGTTTCCAAAAGCATGTTTTGCAGTGCCTCGGAAATATGATTGTACAAATTCGCCATCAATTGGTTATGTGAAGCAGCAATCACCATTTTGTGAAACTCGACATCCCAGTGAGCATAAGCTTTGAGATCATGCTGGCTGGCTGCTTTTCTGCATTGGTCCAAGCATGTCCGAATCGCCTCCAAATCTTCTTCGCCTCTCCTGAGCGTAGCCAGGACAGCAGCCTCTCTTTCCAATGCATATCGGACCTCCAGGCTCTCAAGCTTATCGGTATGCTGAATCACTTTTTTAATCACTGACCCCAAAACACTTGAGGAGCAGACATAGGTCCCATCCCCTTGTCTGGTCTTCAGCAGACCCGCATACGTTAAAGCCCGAATAGCTTCCCTCAAGGTATTACGGCTGACTTGAAGCTGTTCCATTAATTCGGGCTCTGGAGGAATACGCATCCCTACTTGCCATTCGCTATTTTCGATCTTCCCCTGGATCTGGTAGGCCACCTGTTCCACCAAGGTTAAACGTTGAGTCTGGGCTAACAATAGCATCATTCCTTCATTAAACGTAGGATGTTTGGTATTTCGGTAGTATTATATCAGATTAACTTTAACTTGGAAAGATGAAATTGATAATTATTATCATTACTTTTTCAGAAAATACAATTGGAAAAGTAGATAATATGTAAATAAAAATGGACAGGCCATGCGAAGCCTACTCCACATGACCTGTCCATTTTTATTTATAACGACTAAGATCAAAGCGCCGAACTGCCAGGATAAAGGCAATCGTCAACTGTTGTTTGCAGTCCTCGTCCATACTTCCATTTCGTTTAGCGTATTTATTTATAACTGGCTCATAACGAGTGATCAACGTGGCTTCTGCCTCTTTGTCACCATTCTGCGCTAAATGGAGTAGAGTAGAAGTACTATTCATGTTTGTCCTCCTTTTATCATTCAATTGCAAAATATCAGCGCTGTATGATAAAGCGGGAGGACTGCGACAAGCAAACGAGCCTTTACCTTTCCATAATTCTTTTAAGCTTCACCAATAAGTTTGATTTCATTTTAGACACTGCTTGTTTGCTGATTCCTAAAATTCGAGCAATTTCTTTGTCAGTTTTATCTTCGTAATACTTATGATACACAATTTTTTGTTCTTTTAATGTGAGATGTGATAGTTCAGGAATTTGAGAAAAAACAAGAACATGTTGATGTTGTGACAAGTTGCTCTGATCAACTAGAAAATTGATACTAATCTCAAAAGTGACAGCATCGAAAGGAACAATATAAGTTGAATCGCGTCGCAGCTTTTCAAAATAATCTTTTTGAGCATGCTGTAGACAGGCTTTAACATAACTGCTGAATGCTCTTTCTAAGAAGTCATTAGCCTCAACCCTTAATGTCATAAGTTTCCAACTCCTCTCTGTAATTAAATGGGGATCAGAGTCGAAAAAAGGCAACCTCTAAAAAAAATCAAAGGTGGAGGTCTATAGGTAGTTTTCAGCATTAGTTACGCACCCCACCTTTGTAGGCGTCTATTGGAAATCTTCTCGAGCCTAATCCTCACTCCCTATTTGATAATGATATTGATAATCAATATCATTCATGTTATTATATTTTTGTTCAGAACTGAACAAAAATATAATAATCTAGTACCTTGACCAAAGTAAATCTAGGGATTGGGAAAAACTTCAAGCGGACCTGGTGCACGGCATGCATGAAATAAATCCAAAGATTTGACACGGTCAAGGTACTAGTTTGGCAAATGAAGTTGATCTGTAACTACTACAAGAGAGGAGAGATTGTGTAATTGGAATTTCAAAATCATTTTAAAGGTCGTCTTTACGAGCAATATATTAGAATGCTGCATTTGAATGAATTGTATACTGAACATGAAATTCACTTGTTTCGGGAGCAAGCCAGAAAGCATCAGATCGACATGCTCTCCAATAATATTACTAGTGTACACGTTATTGATTGCATTGGTGATCATGAACCAATAAATCATACTGGAATTGTAAGAAAAATGGATTTATCCAAAGCGAGCATTACAAATATTAGTTCAAAGTTGCTGGAAATGGGCTTTATCATGAGAAGTCAACTGAACAACAATCGTAAGGAGATTTACTTTAGTTTAACGGATAAGGGAAGACATGTTTATCATTTGCATAAAGAGATGCACAAAGAAAAAGAAGAAAGGTTTTACCAATTCATTGAATCCTATACAGAGGCTGAACTGCAGACTATTGGAAAATTCATGAGTGATCTGGTGGCGCGTGCCGAAGAATACTCCGAAGGGAAGTTTAAGATAAATGACGACATTAAAGATTGAGGAATTACGAGCAAAGATTGAAGGAAAAGAAATTTTAAAAGGGCTCACGCTGGAAATTCATGGCGGAGAGATTCATGCGATTATGGGGCCTAATGGGACGGGGAAAAGTACGTTGGCTTCGGCTTTAATGGGGCATCCCAAATATGAGGTTACTGACGGCAAGGTGATATTGGACAATGAAGACCTTCTGGAGATGGAGGTGGATGAGCGTGCTCGGGCAGGCTTGTTCCTTGCTATGCAATACCCAAGTGAAATTGCCGGCGTAACGAACTCGGACTTTCTCAGAAGTGCCATTAATGCACGGCGTGAAGAAGGCGAGGAGATATCCTTAATCCGTTTTGTTCGTGAAATGGAGAGCAAGATGAAGGGGCTGGAGATGAATCCAGAATTCGCCCATCGGTATTTAAATGAGGGATTTTCCGGTGGCGAAAAAAAACGGAATGAGATTTTGCAAATGATGCTGCTTGAACCCAAATTTGTAATTTTGGATGAAGTAGATTCCGGGCTTGATATTGATGCACTGCGTATTGTAGCCAATGGTGTAAATGAGTTGCGCAGTCCAGACAGAGGTTTTATCATCATTACCCATTATCAGCGCCTGCTGAACTATATTACCCCGGATTTTGTGCATGTCATGATGCAAGGTCGGATTGTCAAATCTGGTGGCCCGGAGCTTGCCCATCGTTTAGAGGCAGAAGGGTACGATTGGGTAAAAGAGGAGCTTGGAATTACGGATGAGACGGTAGGCGAGGAAGTTTGAAAGCTGAAGAGGGGGAAAAGCAGGTGGGTATACAAGCAAAAATTTCAATGAATGCGAACGCTTTATGCGCTTGGTCAAGTGCTAAGGATGAACCTCGTTGGTTGCTTGAACGCCGGATTCGGGCACTTGAGCTGACAGGGACGCTGGAGCTGCCTAAAGTGGAAAAAATTAAACTTGAAAAATGGGATATCTACGAAATTGGTGATTACAAAGCTGAGAATGCATGGTTAGGGTTGGAAGATGCGCCGGAGATTGTTCGAGGTTTAGTTGCCTCTTCGGTGGAAGGCGGACTCATCGTTCAGATCAATTCGGATGTAGTGTACACAGAATTGTCGGCTGATTTAGCCGCACAGGGTGTAATTTTAACTGATCTGCATACTGCGGTGAGAGAACATGAGGAATTGGTTCAATGTTATCTCGACGGGGCTGTAAAACCGGAAGAGCACAGATTGTCTGCTGTGCATAGTGCTTTATGGAGTGGTGGCGTTTTTCTATATGTCCCAGATGGTATAGAGGTTGAAGTTCCCATTCAAGCGATCTTTTATAGCGATACGAGCGGAGCGCTTTTTGCTCCTCACATCTTGATTGTGGCTGGTAACAACAGCAAGATCAGCTATGTGGATCATTATATATCGAGCAGAGATGATATCAAGGTTTTGCATAATGGTGTGGTAGAGGTGTTTGCAGGGGCAGGCTCCAAGGTGCAAGTTGCTTCTGTTCATCAGCTTGCTGCAGCAACAACGGATTTCACCCAGCGGCGTGCGGTTGCGCTTGCGGATGGTGGTGTAGAGTGGATTATCGGCGAGATGAATAATGGCTATACCGCCAGTGATACCAAAACATTGCTCCAGGGTAACGGGTCCATCTCTGACGCCAAGGTAATTGCGATAGGCTCTGGGGACCAGAAATTGAGTTATACTACGCAAGCCCAGCATTTTGGCAGAAGCTCGGCGAGTCAAATGATCACACGAGCAGTAATACGTGAAGAAGCTACGGCTATTATCAACGGGATTACAAAAATTGAAAAAGGTGCAACCCATTGTGATGGTCAGCAAACAGAACGTGTACTGATGTTAAGTCCAAATGCGCGCGGTGATGCCAATCCAATCCTGCTGATAGATGAGGATGATGTAACCGCCGGTCATGCTGCATCCGTGGGGCAAGTAAATGCGGAACAAATCTATTATCTGATGTCGCGCGGGATCTCACGGAGTGAAGCCGAATATCTTGTTATTTTCGGATTCCTTGCTCCTGTTATTTCGGAGATCCCGCTGGAGGGAGTGCGTAGCCGCCTGCAGGATGTAGTGGAGAAAAAGCTTGGCAGATCATAGGGAATCAGAGCCAATCAAAGTGAGTCTTATGAAAGTTAAAAGGAGCGATAACAATGGCTAAAAAAGCGCCGGATATGGGTGAATATAAATATGGGTTTCGCGACAAGCACCAGTCTATTTTTCAATCTGGAAAAGGTCTGACTGAAGAGATCGTCCGGGAAATATCCAGAATCAAGGAAGAGCCGGAGTGGATGCTCGATTTTCGGTTGAAAGCTTTGAAACAATTCTACAAAATGCCGATGCCTCAATGGGGAGCGGATTTGTCTGAACTAAATCTTGATAACATCCAATATTACGTTCGCCCGTCTGAAAAACAAGGAAAGACCTGGGAGGAGGTTCCCTCCGAGATCAAAGCAACTTTTGACAAGTTGGGGATTCCTGAAGCGGAGCAAAAGTTTCTAGCAGGCGTATCTGCTCAATACGAGTCGGAAGTAGTCTATCACAGTATGCGGAAGGAACTGGAGGATCAGGGCGTTGTTTTCCTTGATACGGATACTGCTTTAAAGCAATATCCTGAAGTGTTCAAGCAACATTTTGGAACGATCATCCCTCCCGCCGACAATAAATTTGCGGCGCTTAACAGTGCGGTTTGGTCAGGCGGCAGCTTTGTATACATCCCGAGGGGTGTTCAGTGTGAGGTTCCTATACAAGGGTATTTTCGTATTAATTCTGAAAATATGGGACAATTCGAGCGGACATTAATTATTGCCGAAGAGGGTAGTTTTATCCATTATGTTGAAGGATGCACAGCGCCTATTTATAGTACCAGTTCTCTGCATAGCGGAGTTATTGAAATTATTTGCCGGAAAGATTCCCGTGTCCGTTACACGACAATCCAGAATTGGGCGCCTAATATCTACAACTTGGTAACTCAAAGGGCTGTGGCAGAGGAAAATGCCACAATGGAATGGGTGGATGGCAACATCGGCTCCAAGGTAACCATGAAGTATCCGGCTGTAATATTGAAAGGAAGGGGAGCCAAGGGTTCCATCCTGTCTATTGCCGTAGCCGGTAAAGATCAGCATCAAGATGCCGGCGCAAAGGTCATTCACCTTGCTCCCGAGACAACATCTACGATTATATCCAAATCCATCAGCAAGCAGGGTGGCAAAGTAAACTACCGGGGATTGTCAAGCTTCAGCCGCGATTCCGCAGGATCTAAGTCCAATATTAAGTGTGATACGTTGATTTTGGACAACCTGTCAACATCAGATACGATTCCGTACAATGAAATTAAAAACGATCAGATTACTTTGGAGCACGAGGCAACAGTATCTAAGGTATCCGAGGAACAATTATTTTACTTAATGAGCCGCGGACTTACAGAACAGGACGCCACACAAATGATTGTAATGGGCTTTATTGAGCCGTTTACCAAAGAATTGCCGATGGAATATGCCGTTGAAATGAATAGGCTGATTCAATTTGAAATGGAAGGAAGCATTGGTTGATTCATTAATTTAATCAATCAAGCATTTTACTTTTTAAGAGGCACGGGGTGTATTTTCATGAAGAAAAAAAACTCAGACATCTCAGAATTAGATCAAATTACTCGCGAAAAAAAGAAAGTTCAATTCTACCTTAATATGATGTTAGGATTAAGCGCAAGTTGTGGTGTGATGATACCTACAGATCCCATTTATACGATTTTAATGGAACTTTCAGCTCAAGAGGCCTCTCTTATACAAAAAGCAAAGGATCAATTAGATGATCCAGAATGAAAGGGCATAAATTGAATGTTGATAAAACAATGAGAGGATCTGGCATAATGGAGGAAAATGAAATTTTATTCGATGAAGTATCGGAAGTGCTTCTCAAACTACGTCCATTTTTACTGCGTGACGGTGGAGACGCTGAACTGGTAGAGGTTGAGAACGGTATAGCCAAATTAAGATTTTTGGGAGCTTGCAACGGTTGCCCAAGTGCGACAATTACGTTAAAGGCTGCAATTGAACGTGCAATTCTTGAAGAGATTGAAGAGATTAAAGAAGTTGTACAAGTATTCTGAATTTATTTAGGTAAAAGACACTAAATGTATCCTCAAATGTACGCATACTGTGTGTCTGAGGCATCTTGAGAGAGCTGTCAGCACTCATTCGCTCGTTCTCACCATAGAGAAAGGAGCACACTTGAAGTGAATAATATGAAAGTATAAAGGATCAAGAAGCAGTCAAAGTTATGGCTTCTTATAAATGGGAATATGGAATGAGAAAGGCAACTATATATATAATAAAATGATAATATTTGGCTAAAATTAAATATTTTTGAAAATGCAAAGCCATATGAAGTGTACTCCATATGGCTTTGCAAATAATTAGTTGTAAAGATAAAAATCAATGCAACTAACTGCCAGTATAAAAGTAATTGTCAACTGTTGTTTGCAATCTTCATGAATGATTTCATTTTGCGTATTTATTGATAACTGGCTCATAATGGGTAATCAACTTGGCTTCAGCTTCTTTGTCACCTTTTGTGCTAAATGGAGCAGAGTTAAAATGCTATTCATGTTCATCCTCTTTTTATCGTCTAGAAGTGAATGATAGGTGAATTATGACATAAACGGAGGGCTACAACATAGGTTTACCCTTTTCATTATCTATGGGAAACCAGGTGCGGGAATGTGTATCTATTAGCCTGACGGCAGCATTATCCGTCCCTGCCCGAATTATCGGAAAGCACGCAGTTGCAAGGGTCTGCGTCCGATAGCTCATTTTTTTTATTGCATCAAAATTGTAAAAACTCATTGAGCTTACTTTCAGGCTCTTCACCATTTTCTACACGTTTTATATTATTGACAAAAAAGTCATATCTTTTCTTATGAAATTTCCGGCCATCAGGCATTCCTGCTGTATGGGGCGTAAGGATCACATTCCCCAGATTCCGGAGCTCACTGTCCAAAGGAAGCGGCTCAGTTTCAAACACATCTAAGCATGAGCCGGCAATATCCCCGTTTTTTAGAGCATCAATCAAGTCTCGTTCGTTGACAATCCCGCCGCGGGCCGTATTGATAAACAAAGCGGTTTTCTTCATTTTTTGAAATATCGTTTTGTTGATCAACTGCTTGGTTTGCGAATTCAAGGGCAAGTGTACACTGACGATGTCCGATGTGCTTACAAGAGTATCAAAATCCGTCATTTTCACAAAACCGTCCGATTGTGCAACGGAATTTCTCTTATAAGCCAGCACCCTCATATCAAACACTCGGCAAAGCTCAGCTACTTTTTTTCCAATAGCGCCCAAACCGATAATCCCAATGGTTTTCCCTTCTAATTCATATCCGGTATAGTCCAAATGATGTTCATCCATCCTGTTTTTCATGAATGCATCCAGAAACGGTATGTTTTTAAAATAAGACAAGATCAGCGCCATAACGTGCTCAGCTACTGCCTGTGCATTCACGCCTGCAGCATTGGCCACCCAAATGTTACGTTGTGTGCAGGCAGGGATATCCACATTATCAAATCCTGCACCTGTCTGTAAGCGCACAACGGGCTACACCTTTATTTTTTTGCCGGACAATCCCTTTAATTTGCCAACAATATCTGACCTTCTGCATCCTACCCTCATGGATTTGGTGGGATTCGGAAACCTTATAGCCTTTATCCCTTTTGGTATATTCATCCCATTGTTATATCGGATCTCCTTTATTCGCTTCATTACATTGTTCTTTCTGGCGATTATTGTGATGGAAACCATACAGGCACTATCGTTTCTGGGCAGCTTCGACATTAACGACGCACTTCTGAATTCATTAGGCGCAGCAGTCGGTTTTGGGGCGTACAAGCTTGGTTTTCGTTCAAGCAATATTCGGCGCAATATTGTAATAACCTCCATTTCCTGTATGGTTTTGTTTCTAGGGGGATGGGGATTATCTGGGATTTTGGATAAAGCGTTAACCAAAGAAGAAGGTCCCTTTGTGGCGATAAATGAATTGATAGACAGTTCCGGAAATATATCAACTGGTAACAATGTAAATAGCTTTAGAATAAGCGGTCAAGACATAAAACCCCGCTTTAATATGTATGGCGTTGAAGGTAGGAATAGGAATATAGAGACGTTTACGTATAAGTATAAAGAGCAGATGATATTCTCTTTGTATTATGGAACGCATGAACCAGCGGATTATTCGGGAAGCGTTAGGGTTTCCGTTGATGGACAAGAAGTATTAAATAGTTCTGGAGAAGATCAACGTCTTAATCCCGAGCTGTTCCCGGCAATGTTTAAAATTCCTATTGAAGTAGGTGGTCAACTCACGATAACTATCGAGGGGAACGAAAAAATATGGGATGTCGGATATAGGAAGATGCAATATTTTTGGAATTGAGTCCACTGATTAAATTCGACTTACGAGGACTTCATCATTCCCAAGGCCGATTCGGACTAGGATGTGCGACGGGTGCTGAAAAAGGCGGGCATCAGTTCTCGGCCGGGGACGGTTACGCCATTATTGCCATGGTGGAAAAAGGCCTGGGCAGCAGCATCCTCCCGGAGCTGGTCACCCGGTTCCAGCATGAGCATGTAGCCATGCTTGGGCTGAAAGAGCGCAGCTTCCGTTCCCTTGGCCTCGCGGGTCAACTCGATGAAATATGCTTCACCAGCAACGCGGCGGTTTCTGCAGCATGTGCAGAGCTGGTCGTCCGGCCAGGGAGTGATTTGACCCAGTAAATATGCACACAAAAGGCATGTTTTCGAAACTGAAAACATGCCTTTTTGCCAATGGTCATCATTTGCTTAATTTTCGTCCTTCGTTGTCAAGAAACAACAGCTCGTAGTATTTTTTTGGCCGCCCTTTACTGTTGTCCCGTTTTTCAAATACCGTTTGTACGTACTTACTTTCTTCAATTTTGTTAAGGATACGGTTTGCACCTCTGACGGTCATGGACAGGCATTCGGCAACATCCTCAGAGGATAATTTATTGGTTCTCATGATTTCTGCATAGGACATGATTTTTTGCAAATTGATGTTGTTGATTCCGATCCTTTTGGCTAACGCAATGATTTCCGGGTCCCCCTGTTCGGAGAACTGGATGACATTCATGCTCCGCATGGGGCCGACAACCTTCTGGTTCTCGTCTATAAAAAAGCTGCAACTGCCCGTAAAGGCCTCCGCCTGTCTGTGAGCTTTGGTAGCGTTGACGTTCGCTTGAAAATATTCATGCCCCGAGCCCCACCCAATCTTCACCTTGTCGCTTATGCGCTCTTCCAGATATTCCAGCAGGGTGCAGTTATGCGCGTTAGAGGTGATCCTCATGAAATTTCCGTAGGTAGTGTACAGTCTGACAAAGCCTTCTGAAATTTGGGCCGTGTCTGCCAGATTCATGCTGTGCAGAAACCTGCCGACAAGGACTTTTAGCTCATGAAGCTGCTCTTCAGAGGGTGGCTGCTCTGCTATGGCCGATAAGCATGCAACAACTGCCCTCTGGTTCTTAAGCTTGAGGATGGTAATTTCGTTGATGATCTCGCTTATGGTCTCTTTGACGTTCTCCAAGGTGGGGCGGATTAAGATATATCTGACTCCGTGCTTTTGCAGTTCCGGGACAAAATGGCCGAACGCCGTGATGGACAGGTCTATTTTCTCATCTTCCCACAGCGTGATATGGTTCTCCAGCATGGTCTCCACCCGTTTGAGCAAATCTCCGCTGTCAATGGGTTTGCCCTCATGAGTCAGGTATTGCTGGAATTCGCTGAAAGACTCGATGATATACGCATAATCCACATAGATCCGAGAGATATCCAGCCCATGTTCTGTAACCAGCAGCCGGAAAAGCTCCCTGTACAGCAGGTTCTCATCATCCTGCAAAATGTGAACAGGCACCTTGTCATCCAGGCTTTCCTTATCGATGGACTCGTAAAGCATCCTGCCGCTGATCACAAATCCATCCACCGAATCCAGGTTTTTGAGATAGATGTCTGTTGTTTCCCGTAAATTGCTGATGGTAAGAAACCGGAACTGGCATAAGGTCCGCATTTCTTCTTCAATGGCGCGGAAATAGTCCATATGGGTCTCAGGCGTGATAATACCCAGCTTGATTTTCATAATAAATTCCTTTCATTAACAGTCCAATCAAAAGAGTTATATCACAATAAATGTGATATTACAATGTTCCGGCAGTCTCCAAAACAATGTTCTTAAAATGTCTTAATATCTCTTGACAGTGAATAAAAATGCCAGTACGATAAAAATGTTCTTAAAAAGTCTTAAAATAAAAAGGGGGAATGGTAACTCTGTTCTAACGTTCATTTAATTTGTGCTTTGGGAGATGTTCATTGTGAGTGAAGAAGCTGAAGAATTTTGGAGTATGGCTCATCAACTGCAGGACAAATTGGTCATGTACAGGCATCACCTTCATGCGGTTCCGGAACTTGATCTAAGTTTGCCCAAGACAACTGCATATGTAAAAGAGGCCTTGGAGTCGATGGGCCTTAAGCCCGCTTCAGTAGGAGAATCAGGTTTAATGGTTACCATTGGCGGACAGCATGACGGGAAGGTGGTTCTTATCCGTGCGGATATGGACGGGCTGCCCATTCAAGAAGAAACGGAGCTGTCTTACGCATCGTTGAATGGAAACATGCATGCTTGCGGTCATGACATGCATACTTCCATGCTGCTGGGAGCTGCGGAGATCCTAAAGGCCAATGAAGCGCAGATTCGCGGGACGGTTAAGCTTATGTTTCAGCCGGGTGAAGAGACGCTGCACGGGGCGAAAATGATGCTTGAGAGCGGGATTCTCGACAATCCCAAGGTGGATGCAGCCATGATGCTTCACGTATTGACTGGAATGCCGCTTCCTACCGGACAATTTGTAGTGCCTGAGGAAGGTGGAGCGATATCTGCTTCTTCAGATTGGTTCGAAATCATCATCCGCGGAAGGGGCTCACATGGCGCAATGCCCGAGGCCGCAGTGGACCCCTTAAATGTAGCGGCTCATCTTCATCTGGCGCTGCAGGGTATCCTTAGCCGGGAAATATCGCCGATTGATAATGCAGTGCTTACCATTGGCGTGATGGAAGGCGGAAGTACAAACAACGTGATTCCCGATATGGCCAGAATGAAAGGCAGTGTACGTACCTTTAACGCCGCATTGCGGGATAAAATGGAGACCCGTATCCGTGAAATTTCCGCAGGGATCGGAGAAACTTTCCAGGCCAAGGTGGAAGTGATCTATACGAGGGGATGTCCTGAGGTGAAAACGGACAGCGGGCTGAACCGGCAAATGAGAACGACGATTGCCAACACTTTTGGCGCGAATTCCTTCATCGGTATAACCCAACTGGTATCCGGTGGTAAATTAATGGGATCAGAAGACTTCGCATTTGTATCACAGGCGGTGCCAAGTACCACAGTGTTCCTTAACGCAGGCAATGCCGAAGAAGGTTACAGATACCCTGTACACCATCCAAAGACGATGTTCTCGGATGAGGTGCTTCATAGAGGGGCTGCGGCTTACGCTGCTTTTTCCAGAGATTGGCTTGAAAGTAATAGATAAGTTCTAAACCAAACTTAGGAGGAATTAAAATGACAGAGAGACGTATGATTGGACCTACCAAATTTGAAGAGTACTCGGAGAAATACAAGGAATTCCTGTTAATGACCCGCCGTGACGGAATCATCGAAGTGCGGCTTCACACGGATGGAGGGCCGTACAAGCATTCCTGGGAAGCCCATACCGCATGGTCCCATGCCTGGTCAGATATTGGCCGCGACCCGGAGAACGAAGTTATGATTATATCAGGTACAGGGGATAAATGGGTGATCGGGGACCCGGAGGTCTGGAATACGAAATTTATGGATTGGCCGAAGCAAAAGAAGCTCGAACAGTACCATGAATCATTGAGACTGCTTGAGAATTTGATCTTCTGCATTGACATCCCGACCATCGGGGCGGTCAACGGTCCGGGAACGCACTGTGAACTTGCAACACTCTGCGATATTACCATTTGTACGGAAGACGCTGACTTTTTCGATCCGCATTATCTGGGAGGCACGCCTCCAGGAGATGGAATGCTGCTTACACTGCAGAGCATGATCGGTTTCAAAAAAGCAGCCTACTACGCATACACCGGCAAGAATATCAATGGTCAAACCGCCTTGGATCTGGGTATCGTCAGTGAAGTCTTGCCCCGTGAGCAGCTTCTTCCACGCGCTTGGGAGCTCGCGGAGATGATCATGCAGGCACCGCGTTCAACGAGACATCTGTCTCACTCCATTATCTCCCGTCCATGGAAGCAGGCCCTGGTCAGTGATCAAGGTTTCCAGCTTGCCCACCAAATGTACGACATGGCTATTGATGAAGAAGGGGCGCTGGAGCGGCTGAAGAAAATGCAGGGACGCCTAATGGGCAAAGATGTTCAATAGAAAGATGACGGGACCTACACGGTTCGAAGAATACTCGGAGAAGTACAAGGACTTATTCCTCATGACCCGCCGCGGCGGTATTCTCGAAGTGCGTATGCATACTAACGGGGGACCGTTACAATTCGATTGGCCGGTCCAAGCAGCATATGGTCATGTATGGTCAGATATTGGCCGTGATCCTGAGAATGAGGTCATGATCCTAACAGGGACAGGAGAGTTGTGGCAGATAGGCAATCCTGAAGTCTGGACCACCAAATTCATGGATTGGCCGAATCGCCAGAAGCTGGAAATGTACCATGAGTCACTAAGAATGATTGAAAATATGATTCATTGCCTTGACATCCCTACGATTGGGGCGATCAATGGCACAGGCTCACATTGGCAGCTGGGGACGCTTTGTGATATTACCATTTGCGCGGAAGACACAGCGTTCTTCGATGCCCATTACCTGGGCGGTATTCCTCCTGGAGATGGAATGGTTCTGGCACTTCAAAAGATACTGGGAAGCAAGAAAGCGGCATACTACGCATACACGGGAATGAACATTACTGCCCAAGATGCATTAGAGCTCGGTCTGGTCAGTGAGGTGCTGCCTCGTGAACAGCTTCTTCCACGGGCATGGGAGCTGGCAGAAAGCATTATTCAGGCCCCCCGCTCGGTGAGACATCTTACTCATTCGATTGTGTCGCACCTGTGGAAACAAGCTCTTGCAGAGGATCAAGGTCTCCAGCTTACTCACCAATTGTATGACATGGCCATTGATGAAGAGGGAATTCATGAGCGGCTGATGAAGATCAAGGAACGTTTTCAGAGGAGTGGGCAATAGTCGGAAAGGATGTATGGGTGCTATGAGATCGTTGACTGAACTCTATAAGATTGGCAGTGGACCGTCCAGCTCCCATACCATGGGGCCGGAGAAAGCGGCCAGAATCTTCAAATCAGAAAATGAAGATGCAGACCAATTTAAGGCGTTGATTTATGGTTCCCTTGCCAAAACAGGTAAAGGCCATATGACGGACAAAGCTATTATTAGAGCACTGTCACCCGTTAGGGCGGAGGTTCAATTTGTTCCGCAGGCAGATTTTGTTCTGCCCCATCCCAATACCATGGACTTGTTCGCTTACAAAGGCGGGCGGCAAACCGCATCCATGCGTGCTATCAGTATCGGCGGCGGGGATATCGTGATTGAGGGGCGGGAGGAGACGCATAGGCCTGATGTTTACCAGGAGAACAGCTTTGCAGAGATCAGTACCTTTTGTAAAGCGAATCATATCCGGCTAAGCGATTACGTCGAGCAGCGTGAAGGCAAACAGATCTGGGAATTCCTCCAAGGAATCTGGGAAGCGATGAAGTATTCGATCGACGAAGGGCTGTCCGTCACAGGTATTCTGGAAGGCGGTCTTAATGTCGAACGCAAGGCGAAATATCTCTATCATCAGGGGCATGTGGATGAGAGCCCGGAGACACGGGAGAACCGGATCGTCAGCGCATACGCTTTCGCCGTCAACGAACAGAATGCCGCCGCCGGCACAGTCGTAACGGCTCCGACCTGCGGAGCCAGCGGTGTTGTCCCTGCCTCGCTCCGTTATATGCAGGAGAAGATGCGGGTCCCGGACGAACAGATTCTCAGGGCTCTGGCCGTCGGAGGGCTCATGGGCAATCTGGTCAAGCAGAACGCCTCCATCAGCGGCGCTCAGTGCGGCTGCCAGGCAGAGGTTGGCACGGCTTGCTCGATGGCATCAGCTGCACTGGCTGAACTGTCTGGTATGGAGATCGATCAGATTGAGTATGCGGCGGAGGTTGCCATGGAGCACCACTTGGGATTAACCTGTGATCCGATTAACGGACTGGTTCAGATTCCTTGCATTGAGCGGAATGCTGTCGGTGCGATGCGGGCGATCAATGCGCTGAGTCTGGCCAAATTCTTGTCTGGTACCCGTAAGATATCCTTTGATTTGGTTGTACAGACCATGTATGAGACAGGCCTGGATATGAACAGTAGTTACCGCGAAACTTCAGAGGGCGGGCTCGCTAAGCTCTATAAAATGGACAGCTAAATGATGCGATGATGGGGCATTAATTCCATTCTTGTGTAATGAGACGAAGAACGTCCCTTCTGCCAACCGGCAGCAAGGGACGTTCTTTTTGGGGAGGCTATGTAAGGCGGTCTGCTGCGGTCTCAGCATGGTCGAGCCGGTAGTCTGACCAAGGCAGAGTTGGTCGTCCGGCAAGAAGTGATTAGACGGGGCACAACTGGGATGAGAAAATGTATGCGTGTACACGCAGCAGTGGATTAAGTAAAGGAGGATTACGAATGAACCAGCTACGCATTGGAGTGATAGGTTATAAATTCATGGGCAATGCCCACAGCAATGCCTACCGCAGTCTGCCGATGTTCTTCCAGGGCTTATTTCGACCGGATTTATTTTTATCATACTACATAGTAGTGTGCTGGGTAGTTGTTTTTAACTGTTTAGGTAGTGACTGTTATCAACGCAAATTTTCCATATAGATGATCATATATTCGGACAAAAGAGTCACATGGCTATACTAGGATGTGAGAAATTAATTATGATGTGATCCTCATCCCTAGGCAATATGAGGTAGAAGGATACGATGCCATTATAAAATTGTATATGAATACGTCGATTACGGGAGATTGAATAAGAAACTCTAATAATGTTAGTATTCACGACAACACGCTCCAATCGAGAGAATGGGAAAAACGACAACCTTTCTCGTGATTTAGGCGGAAGTGAAAAACGTCAAGCTTTTTTTTGAAGAAAAGTATCTACAGTTTCCCAGCGTGCAATAGGTAAGGAATGTAAAAATCCTCCTACAATGTAGGAGGGTGCACGATGGTTCAAGGAACCCCCCTTGTCCCATCTGCCTCGGCGGATACCGAGAGGCTATACTTTTCCAAAGCAGGGCTGTTACTTATGCTCGGCAAATCGCCACCAAGCCACTGTTCCGGCGAATCCTGCTAGTCCTGTGGCAGCCAGTATCGCCATGCTGCTCCAGTGGAGCTCGGCTCCGGTTAGCAGCAGGACTGGAATCGTCCATGGGAAATAAGGTCCGAAGCCCAACTGCACGACTACATTGGAGACGATGACGATGACAAAGGTGACTCCGATCGGTGCGAGGTAGCCTCGGGTGAGATTGGCGATGAAAGCGCTCGTCGTGCTGACGAGCATGATCAGCAGGCAGGCGGCCATGAATGGCCAGAAAACATGCAAGATGGCTGATACGGATCCTCCGCCGACGCCAATCAGGGAACCCGCGCCTGCGATGACCGTAAAGGTGAAAATAGCCATTCCTGTATTCCAGATCGCGATGGCGATAAATTTGGCCAATACCGTATAGGTCTTGGGGACCGGCTTCACAAGGATGTCCTTGATGGTATTGTTAGTGTACTCCACTCCAAATACCCAGGCGGAGGTGAATGAAAATCCTACGACGAGCAAGGCACCTATGGAGCCGAGCAGCTCTGCGAAGTAGTCTTCCCAGTGCGCTGCGGAGCTGTTGAACATAGCAATCATCAGGGGCAATGCCGTAAAGGCCCCGAGCATAACCCAAAAGACGACAGAACGCCCTATTTTACGAGCTTCGTTGTGAAGGAGAGAAAGGAGCTTCATGCCTGCTTCCTCCCCTCTGTACGGATCATGCGCAAGAAATAACCTTCCAGATCTTCCGTCACGACGCTCAGATGAGTCGGCGGCTGGCCCATTCGCACTAAAATTTCTGCGATTTTCTCCGGCTGTGTGATCGCGCGGCCTTCTGCCAAGGCCAAGCGCCCGTCCGCGGCTTCTTCATAGCTGTACCCATGCTCTGTAAGAATACGCATCAGGGCAACGCGATTGCGTCCGTCCAAGATGACGCTTTTTTTCAGGGCTTGCTCCATTTGGCTTACCTTCATATCCTGGATGAGCTGCCCTTTGTGCATGATGCTTATACGGTCCACCAGCTTGGATAATTCCTCTAACAGGTGGCTGGAGATGAGGATGGTGACGCCGCGATTGCGCGACAAGTCGAGCAGCAGCTCCCGGATTTCGACAACACTGGCCGGGTCAAGTCCGTTGATCGGCTCGTCCAGTATCAATACCTCCGGGTTGTGGATCATAGCCTTTGCCAATCCTAACCGTTGTTTGTTTCCGAGGGAAAGCGTTCTGGCCTTCTTGTCCTGATGAGCGCCCAGATCAAGCTGCTCGATGACGCGAGCAATGAAATTGCGGTCGGAGATCAGGTGCATCCTGCGGGCAATGTCCAGATTTTCCGTAACCGTAAGTTCCGGATAAAAAGTTGCCTCCTCTAAATAGCCTACCTTTTCCCATAGCTTATAATTGCCAGCGTCAACCTTGCTCCCCAACATGTAAATGCTGCCGGAAGATGGTCTCAGCAGGGACAGGAGCATTTTGATGGTCGTGGTCTTGCCGGCGCCGTTCAGGCCAAGGAATCCGACAACTTCTCCCCGGTTCACCTCCAATGAAAGATTGCGCACGGCCGGGTAATTGCCGAAGTTTTTGCTGACATTTTCAAGATGGATGGCGTTGGCACTGACCATTTTTTCGGTTTTGCTTGTTGTCATTTCATAACCTCTCTTTATAATGGGATAAGCAGAACTTTAATCGCTGAATATCAACTGAACCTCAAGCGATGTGGCAAATCGGGGTTGATGTTCGGTTTACTTTGGAAGAGTATAATCATGTTGCGGTGGAGGGAGGAATACGCAGTGTTCGATATTCTTGTGGTCGAAGATGATGCCAATACGCAAAAGCTGCTATGTGCTGTGCTCAAGCATGGAGGCTTTAATGCCCATCCGGTTAAAAACGGGCTTGAAGCGCTGAGCAGGATGGAGGAGCGGCGATTTGACCTGATTGTGCTGGACCTGATGATGCCGGAGATGGACGGTTATCAATTATGCGAGGAATTGCGCAGCGTCAGGGACAATATTCCGATCCTGATGGTCACGGCTATGTATGAAATGACGGACAAGCACCAGGGCTTCCTTGCCGGTACGGACGATTACATGACCAAGCCATTCGACGGACAGGAGTTGCTGTTCCGCATCAAGGCGCTGCTGCGAAGGGCGCAGATTGCCAGCGAGCACAAACTCGTGTTGGGAGATACTATTTTGGATTACAACGCTTTAACGGTTACAAGAGGATCGGAGCAAACATGTCTGCCCCAAAAGGAGTTTCATCTGCTGTTTAAGCTGATGAGCTCTACCGACAAAATTTTTACCCGTCTGCATTTATTGGAGGAAATTTGGGGACTGGAAACCGAGATCGATAGCCACACCCTGAATGTCCATATCAATCGTTTGCGCGACAAATTCAGGGACAACTCTGATTTTGAAATCGTGACGGTGCGCGGGTTGGGATACAAGATGGTGAAGCGCGCGTGAAAGGGATGAGCAGGATGCCGAGCAGGAAAAGGTTTCTTTCACAAAAAATCAGTCTGGCGTTTTCCTTGGTTGCGTTGGTGTTTGTGGTCATGGTGTTATCTATGGGTTCTGCAGGTTTGCTTGCTTTTTTGCTTTATCGGGCAGGTCTGCTTGACATGAATCAGCCGGAACCCATTCGCGGGGTGTATGTGTTGTTATATATCAGCCTCTTTCTGGGGGTGGGGATTGCCGCGCTGTTGAGCAGGCGCTCGGTCAGGCCGATCCGGGAAATGATGGAAGCCACCGGGAAGGTGGCAAAAGGGGATTTTTCCGCCGAGGTGAGGGCGAGGGGAAGCATTGTGTTTGAGCTGGATGCACTGGCGGCTAGCTTTAACACAATGGTGCAGGAACTGAAAGGGATTGAGACATTGCGCGGCGATTTCGTGCGGAACTTCTCCCATGAATTCAAGACCCCCATTGCCTCTATCAGCGGCTTCGCCAAATTGCTGAAAAAGGGTGGCCTCAGCGAGGAAGACAAACAGGAATACCTGGACAGCATTATCCAGGAATCCGATCGTTTGGTCGGCTTATCGACCAGCATTCTCAACTTGTCGAAGGTAGAAAATATTGAAATCGTAAGCGAAAAGTCCGCCTACCGCTTGGACGAGCAAGTCAGGCTGGCAATTCTGATGCTGGAGCCGAAGTGGAGTGCCCGAAACCTCAATTTGGAGCTTGATTTGGACGAAGAGATCGAGATGTGCAGCAATAAAGATTTGATTCAGCAGGTGTGGATTAATTTGTTGGATAATGCGATCAAGCATTCGCACAGCGGAGGGACGCTAAAGATTGGCTTACGGCAGTTCGGAGGGGAGGCGGTGTTTCGGCTTGAGGACCAAGGAAGCGGGATGAGCAAAGAGACGATGCGGCGGATGTTTGACAAGTTTTATCAAGGCGATGCTTCGCGCGCAACGGCGGGCAACGGACTCGGATTAACGCTGGTGAAGCGCATCGTCGAATTGTGCGAAGGATCGATTGAGGTAGAAAGCGAGCTTTATCGAGGTTCAATTTTTACGATCAGGCTGCCTTTGGGGGCAGACATTTCGAATCTAGCCTATAACGTGCAAAATGGGTTTGCCAGCATGCCAAGAACAAGATAAAGAACGATAAAATTCTGATGCAGTTGCCGGTTAGCATCGCCGAGGTAAAAGGTCTTGTCGGTGCCGCAGTCCCCGGTGACGGGGCACCGGGGACGAGGACCCCTTGCGTTGGGAATGAAAGATGGAGCTAATGCGATTGATCAATTACTAATGAAATGGGTCTTGCTATGGTCAGGTCGAAAGGACAGGATCGAAAGGAGGACATCCTTGAGGCAGGTTTGGAGGTATTCGCCCAGCGCGGATATTATAACACGACGACTGCCCTTATCGCAGAAAAGGCCGGAATCTCTCAACCTTATGTATTTCGTTTCTTTCCGACGAAGGAGGAGCTTTTCATTGCCGTTTTGAATCGGGCGTTTGATCGAATCCTCCAAACGTTTATAAATGTCGAATCGAGTCCGGAGCAACTGGGCAGCGACTTGGTCAAAGCCTATGAAGAATTATCGGTCCTATATCCCAATGAGATTGCTTTACAGGTGATCGGCATTGGCATCATCGAAGAAGCGATCCGGGCTGCCGCCAAAGCGGGGTTATCCCGCATCAGAACGTATGCCCTGGAATGGTTTAAAGCAGCAGGCATATCCGATGCAGAGAGAAATGCAACTGTTTTTATCGCGATGGGCATGATGTGCAACATTTCTTGCTTTTTGGATCTGCCGGAGCTTTTTGCGTTTAACGAAAATAAATAATCTTCCAAGGTTTATTTATTTTATTAAAAAGTAATTGATCAATCAATATCTTTGTCCTAGATTTTTGTTATTGACTAATCAATAATTCGAGCCGCCGCTCAGCTCAGCCAGATTCAGTTGGCCTCCAATGCCATCTGGGAGATCAAAGAAACGCTGATTCACACATCGAGTCGCAACGAGCAGGCCGCTGAATCCTCTAAGCAAGCCTCCGAACTCGCGCAGGCCAGTGAAACGGTTGTCACGGAAACAATTGAAACCATCAAAAGGCTGGACGAGACTGTCAATGATTCGGCAGATGCCGCGAAAACGCTCGAAAGTCAATCCAAAAAAATCGTTGAAGCGATTGAGCTGATCTCCTACATTTCGCAGAAAAGTAAGCGTCAAATAGCCCCCAGCGCGCCTAGCCAAGCTAGGCACAACTAGGTGATGAAAGTTCAGCCGAGGTAGGGACCAAGCCGCCTCGTAGCTAGCAGGCAGACGTCAGAGAAATCTGGTGGCTGAAGCCTTGTGAAAACTGCGCAAAGCGTAGTCGCAAAACCGCAGGCCGTAACAACCGTGAATCCTGCCGCATCGTCAATTGAAACCCGAAAGGGACAAGGGAGTGTCGAGCCTCGTGGGGTGCAGGCGAAGACCATGGAACACGCGAAGAACTTGGAATGCAGCGTGAAAGAACTCTCCGGTGTAGAGGGATCGGCATGTGGTGAAAGTTGTGTCTGGAACTAGCGAGACCCTCCCCCGCACGGCGGCCAGTCGCCGTAAACGGCAACCCTATAAGCAGCCTAAAATGCGAAATGGCGAGCCGCGGGAAGGGAGTCGGAGAGGGCCATACTGCGTGCGTGGCAGCACGATCATCAGGTGGGTTAAAGTCCCGCTGAGTCTCGGACTAGGGGACTCATATCCAAACTCGGGAGTAATGTCTCGTGGGCCGGCAAGTTTTTTTTTGCCGGAGGGCAGGGCGTCTGCCGCGAGGCAGAGTCTGAAGGGCTTGAGGAGAAGTACCAGGCCGTAGTGAAACGGGGCTACCCGAATTGCGAACCGGTCGGCCAAAGATGGGGCAAGGTCGAGTCTGCACTATGGAGACGAAGGCGTTCTAGTCCACCCATCGCACCAAGGTGTGTGCGGACGGCATGGTACGGAAGATGACGATGTGACCCACGGAGATCTCGTCGTGTCTGAAACGAATGCACTTGCAGGACGAGTGGTTAAACAAAGTCGAAGCGGTCGCGCCGCGCCCGCCGCTTCAAAAGAATGCGCGGCAGTTTCAGTAACGGATGCTATAAGGAAACCCCGAAGTGCATACCGAACGCATGGCGAGAAGTCGGAGAGCTGCGTATTACTTCAGGACGGACGAACAACAGAAACGTCCGGATCAGCCGCCATGGTGCGGTTGGCCTTTGCTCACTCAAAAGGTGACGCAGAAGGGGGAAGGCGGCTCGCTTTATGGAGACCGGAACTGGAATGAGTTTCGCGAGTAGGCGGCAAGGAACGGAAAGTTCCCTATGTGAAAGACCCAGAACTTGCAGCGGAGGACACGAGACGCATGAAAGCAGAAGGCACAGGAAGAAAAGTTCATTCGTTAATTGACAAGGTGTATCACCGAACAAACTTGGGAATGGCATGGGAATCGGTGAGAGCAAACGGAGGCAGCGGAGGCATCGACAAGGTCTCAATCCCGGCATTCCAAGCAGCAGCCGAGGCGGAACTGGAACGATTGCATGAAGAACTTCAAATGGATTGAACATGATGAAGAAATAAGCGAGATAATAGGGGAGAAGGGCTTTTGGGGAGTTCTCTACTCTACAAATTCATTAACAGATACAGTGGAAAGCTGTATGAAAGTTACTATCGAGAATTTAACTAATGCTTCAGCAGAGAAGATCATTATATAACGCTCAACTAACGGGAAACGTTAGCGCAGAAAACACATCATGAGGCCGCCGCAGACCAATCGGGCGACCTCATTAAGCTAACGGGCAGGTTAGTGAAGAACCCCCATTAATTTAATTTGGTGGGCCTCTTATCATTGTGGTATCGCGTTAGTAAATGTTAAAAAAGGTTTTTGGTCACTTTTTGAGTTAAATGTTCTATTTTCGGCATCAACACTTCATCATCAATTGCTGTCAGCTTTTCGGGCTTAAACAACTGAATCCTCTTTAATTGAAAATAATCATATAAAACTTGTTGAACCGTGAATTGATTGGTCATCAGAAATTTAACATCGAACATCCCTCTTAGAATTTCATCCTGCTTTATTAATAGCCTGCCGTTAAGTTTATTGAAAATCCCTTTTTGTTTACCTTCCTCAAAGAAAGCCAGTATCTTCTCTTCTCGCTCCTTCATAGCTTCATTAAAGCGATCAAATAAATCCGGGTAACTGGTTTCGAGGTCCTGAAGGATAATATCCGAGAAATAAACGACTAGAGATATGGTTTGTTCAAATATTTGCAAAAAACGAGTACCGAAACTTTGAACCGAATCCAAAGGGTTGTGAGTCAGTTCCTTCATGTATTCAATAAAACCATCTACGATGAACTCGACAATTTCTTCCTTGGTTGAGAAATACTTATATAAAGTCGCTCGGCTTATTTCCATTACTCTAGAAATTTCGTCCATCCGAACGGACTGAAGGCCATTTTTTCGTAAATAAGGAAGCAACTTATTCATAAGCTTAGCTCGTGTTTCGTTTTTTTTATCTGATATCTGGCTATTCACATAAAGCCCCCCTTACTTTTATTATAACCGGAATTTCGCTTTCGGCACAAATATATTTTGCATATTATACATAAATGATTAAAAGTGTTTACTGTGTAAATGTATTTATGCTAAGATGTAACTCGAAGCTAAAACATATAAAAAGCGAGGAACTAAAATGAAAACGCAAAAACTCGGTCATAGCGATATCGTCGTTTCTTCTATCGGATTGGGTATGATGGGAATGTCCCCCGGCATATATGGCGCCATTGATGATGTGGAGTCCATTAAAACCATTCATCGGGCGCTTGATCTCGGGGTAACTTTGCTTGATACTGCTGATACATATGGCAACGGCCATAATGAGGAGCTATTAGGAAAAGCGTTGAAGGGACGAAGAGAACAGGCAATTGTCGCTACCAAGTTTTCGTATGGTCCAAATTGGGAATTCATCGGAGGACACCCGGACTATGTAAAGAAAGCTATTGATGAAAGCCTTCGACGTCTTGGTCTCGATTATATCGACCTGTATTATCAACATGCGGTAGATCCTAATGTTCCAATTGAGGAGACAGTTGGTGCTATGGCTGACTTAGTTAAAGCAGGTAAAGTACGTTATCTTGGTCTTTCTAATGGCCTAAATGGATCAGTTATTAGTGCATCTACACTTCGTAAAGCGCATGAAGTACACCCTATTTCCGCAGTCCAATCGGAATACTCCATTTGGAGTCGGGAAATTGAAGAAGAAGCTCTACCTACCGTAAAAGAATTAGGAATCACACTTGTAGCTTACAGTCCTCTAAGCAGAGGCTTTATTACGGGGGAACGTCATATGAATGAGAACTTCCAAGCTGATGATATGCGCAATCTTTTTACACGTTACAAAGGTGAGAACTTTCAAAAGAATATTAACATCGTTGATAAACTAGCGGCAATCGCCAAAGAAAAGAACTGTACGGTACCTCAACTAGCAATAGCATGGACAGTAGAAAGAGGCACATTGCCGATTCCTGGTACGAAACGCCGTAAATATTTGGAGGATAATATCAAGGCACTTGATATTCATCTTACGTCTGATGATTTTGCTCGTATTGATGCTGTTAGTCCAAATGCGTTTGGTGGTCGTTATTAATAGTAGTATCCTGTTGCGGAATAATGCTAAATATAAATCCTAATCACAGCGGATGTTGATGTAGTGCAGATTACGATCGAAGTTTTAAAAGTAAGGGCGAGTAAGCTAACGGGAAACGTTAGTTCAACGACAACAGCAGCAGTCTAAGACTTTATTTATCAAGTATGGATTCGCTGCTGCTTTTATTTATGGATCAGTCTATAACTTATTTTTCAAAAGCTAAAGATTCTTTAATTCAAAAACCGCGTTGAATTAATGACTCCAGTCTAATACTTTATTTTCACCGAACATTTTCATCATGAAGGTGACATCCGTAGAATTTATCGTGGAGTTCAATGAGCAATAATAGGAATCAAAAAGTATGAATGATTAAAAACCAATCTTTTCAACCATGGGCAGGGCAGATGCTAAAGAAATATGGTCCAATAAAGGAGCTATAATGCTGGGAATTGTAGGCCTCCTGCTGGCAATAGCAATTTGGCAGAGGGTTGAAATAAACACTTATAAAACAAAGAAAGAAGAGTTTCAAGCTATGGAGGAAGTTGCTACTACCTGTGTTCGTAGTACTGGCAGGGTGTGCAACTTCCTCTGTACAAGAGAAAGTGAGTGATTCCCGAAAAATGAAACAACGGAATAGGAGCTAGTAATAGCCGTAGGGAAGCCGGATATCGGTATGTTTGATCCGAGGGGGGCATTTGCCCAAATTCGACTGACGCACAGATCTCTGCTAACGATTGATTCCGATCTGAACTTTGTAGGGGATCTGGCAAAATCTTATTGCAACCTTCGTATCCTCTTGCAAAAAAAGTTATATCTCACTACAAATACTCTTTGAGTAATAGTTGATACAACTGAGTATTCGTTTTTGTGTCAAAGAGGTTATGGGACATTTCGCTAAAAAGAATATCTTGACTCAAGCTATGCACTAAATATGGTTTCATGTCATCTGGTACAGATAGTCCGAGAGGGTGAACAGGGAAACTTTTACACCGTTCTATAGCCTTATAAAATCCAGCCAACTCATACGGCATAGCAGACCCACAGAGCAAGCGTATGTCTGCTGAAGCAAAATCTTCCTGAATGTGGCGCTCGTGCAGAACACCGCAATCCAGGACAATGACATTGTAATCTCGATTCAATTCCTTTGTTATATAAAGGTCATTGTCTTCTAATACATAAGCATTTCCTACTTTCTCCGGCTCGAATAAATGAATAATGTGGGCCAGGTGATTATTTGAATTGGCCTCCACGTAACAAGCACTTCCGCCATGTGCATTAATCCAGCAAACCAAATTCATAGCAGTTGTTGTTGCCCCTACGCGGCGGTCACAACCGGCAATAGCAATCCTTAAATTGGTACAGGTGAAGTGATACTGCAACTTTTCCTCATCAGAAAGAGTGTTCACTTCCTTTTCCTCAAGCAAGGAAATCGTGTCCGGTTTAAATCGCTGCATTCCATCCTCGGAAAAGCACTCCCTTATTTCTTCCTGGATCTCCTTAATTTCTGTCGCTGTAACCATATTCAATATACCACCTTGAATCAGTTGAGCAGTGAAAGAGCTGCTGGCTGGTAATCCCTCCGCAATGAATACAATACGCATATCATAGATAGCCTGATAAGACTGCAAGGCTTGAATCAATTCTTCATCGGATTCAATGATCGCTTCTCTATCCAGTACAACATAGCGAACATGGGCAAAATATCGCATATCCCGAATGACAAAGGATAACAGAGAAAAACTGCCCGTTAGTTTTTTTATGGGCAGTTCTTGTTCTTTCTCCAGAAAATCAAGCAGGTTACTGCGAACATCACGGGTCAAGTATAAAATCATGGGTTAACCTTCTTTCATGAACAAGAGAATAATTCCGGCTATAACCAAGCCAATATAGGTAAACAACTCAATAAGTTGCTTCTGTTTATCCATGATTATCGTCCCCCAGCAGAACCCATGTAGGTGAATTTGTAATCTGGTATTTCAAAATGAGCATGGAGCCGTTTGGAGCCGATCATCAGCAAGGCATGTTCCCGTTGTTTGCTGGCCAAGAGTTCTTCTTCGGCTTCTGTAAGATTGTATAATTCTCGTGTCTCTTGTAGATTTTTTCCGTCGGTTCCCATTAATATTTTCACACACGGAATATCCAGTAAGGCTTGTCCATACATTTTGATTTCTGGAGCTAGAAAGTCCACGACACTATGCGAGATGATTGCTAAAGCAGCTTCATATTTCCGGGCACGTTTCTCAACGTTGCGTAGAAAAACCAGGCTCTGCGGCACTTGCGGGTCAATCATAAGATAGGTTTCGTCGCAAATGAGCAAAACCCGTTCTGTACGATCTTGTGACATCTGCTCCCAGCACCAGGAGAGCAGGTTGAAGTATTGGGTGCGCTTGATATTATCACTTGTATTTTGTAGAGAGTGGGTGTCCAGGCAGATGCAGCGACTACGAGTTTGGATCGTACTGTGACCGTTCCATAAGAAAGAGTCTCCGCCGTTTGCAATGTCGTAGAGGAGCAGAGCTAACTCTTTGTATACCTCATTATTCAGGGCCTGCTCCTTCTGCTGAATCAAGGTACATAAATCTGTAAATGTGGGGAAGTCGATATTTTGCAGCTTAGTGATGTCTGTTGTCCAGTGGATATGAAACTGATTATAGAGTTCGATGAGACATTGCTTGAGAACTGCCTTTTGCATCATGTTCAAATCGGGGATGTACAGGTTGAAGAAAATCTCCAGATTTTTGAGATGCAGGGCCATATCGGACACGCCATGTCCTTCATCCTTATAGAGCGGATGCTCTTCGCCCTCATCATCACGGGGAGCCGGACGGATTTGCAAAGGATTAATCTTACCGTTTGAGCCGCCCCCAGCATTAATCCAGTCACCGCCTAGTTGCTGGCAAAGTTCCTTATACTCAGATTCGGGGTCGATAAAGATCACTTTTGTACCTTTCATATACTCACTGAGCGCAACATGCTTCACGGCAGTGGATTTACCAACGCCAGCAACGCCCATTACGACAATGTTAGAATTGGTGCGATCTCCTCCGCGTTTCCAAAGATCAAGGATAATCAGTCCACCACTTGCGTCTTTTGCCAAGTAGTATCCGGTACCATCATTAAAGCCGCTACTGGCAAAAGGAAAACCTCCAACAAAGGTACTCATCGGTATAATTCTGTTCAAGACCTGGTCTATTGTCTCTTGAGCGGGATACATCGGGGATAGGTGCATTAGCCCATCCTTTTGTAAATGAGCTAACATGCGGATTTTACAGCGCATCAAGCTGAAGGTATTCTCTATACGCCGACAAGTGCGGGCGAACAGCTTTTCATCATGAGCAAAGGGCATCACAACAACATTCATTAGGCCCACAGTTTCTGCGTTTTGGTCGATTTGCAGCATGATATTCTCGCCATCTGCGGCGGCTTTCTCTGCACGTTGGCGGGTTAGTGGGTCTTTAGCACTGTCCGCAGTGCTGCGATTTTGCGTAATGGATTTGGATATGGAGGATATGAGCACGCTGTTGTCTATGGGTTGAAATCCTATGGATACCATGCTGGAAGGAAGATTAGTAAGCGTGGAGAGCCAACCTACATTTGCTTTGGGAGGATACTGAATGACGCCATATAGCTTTGCAGCCTGCTCACCGATGATAAGACCATTGCGGGAAAATTCCAATCCCATTGGGGTAATGACATTTAATAAGGAAGCATTCATGTGCATGTCATTTTTATCGTTTTTTGTCATATGGGGCCTCCTTTAATGGATGATCCAAAAGGGACCGCCAGCCGCGGCGTTCTTGCGAGCTTCGCTTAAAATAACAGAGAAGTCCCAAGACTGTCCGCTGCGCTTGCGGCTTGCTGAATCGGCAACCAAAATTTCCCCGTCCACAGTCACACCTCTCAGCACCAGAAAATGACCGGATGAGGTGAAATGACCTTTGCTCATAATGGCAATGACCAGCTTTCCGCTAGAGAGGGCATCCAATACTTTTTGCGGTTCTTTGACGGATGCTCCTTCCACATGTAATCCAAAATGTTTGGCTCCATCCGGAATCAGAGTGTGGTAACTACCAGTGCCTTCGGCCAAATACCCGTTGTCATAGGCCCATTTGGACATGCTGACGGGGTCAACGGTTGTATCAGTCAGCGTAGAAACCACCATAGCCAGTGAAGTAGGGCCACAACCAGACACGCCAATGGTGTCACGGGGGCCGTAAGGCTTTTTGGCCCAACGTTGATCCAGTTGGTTAAAATACACCACTTCACGGCTGCCATCTTTTAAAGTCACTCCTTCGTACTGCTGCCCCTGGCTCTCCTCATATCCCGAATCGGTTTCCTGGAGCATTTGTGTGTATCCGTAATCCATCCGCAGTTCGTTTACAACAGGTGCTTCACTGGCACCTAGCATGAGCTTGAGGGTTTCAATCGGAGAAGTAAGCAGTTGCATGATGAAGGAAACGAGGAGCAAAAAAATGAGGATAGGAATTAGAATCAGCATCCATATTCTTTTACGAGCTTGTTCATCTGTTGCTAGTTTGACAGCCAGTCTGGCCAGTAATTTTGCAGTAGCAGGTTCCATGATTCACACCTCCCTCAAAAAGGGAATGGTGGCATGGGAGTTCGTATCTTCCAGATGGGTATAAGCAGGATTGTTGACCAGATTGCATAATTGGACAATTTCATGCTGTTTCAGAACATGAGCCTGGACTTGTCCGTCTTCAAAGTGCTGCACAAGTCGCTTCGCTTTTTCGAGCAGGTCACGCTCACCACTCTCCTGACGTTGCCATAGAATCAAGTAAAATTGCCGTTCGACGACTTCGCCTGATAGAGCCAGGTTGTTCATTTCAGCAATCTCTTGCCGTAGTAGTTCTTTTTGTTTTGGATCAGCAACAGGAAGCGCAGAAGCTAGTTCGGAAATGAGTGGAGAAATATCTACGGGGCGGCTGACGGCTAAAAATTTGAACGGAAAGCGAATAGAGGATAACTCGGCGGTCAGTTTTTGAATGAGTATTTTCTTTTCTGAACTGCTTAATAGATCAAGGCTGATAGGGAAAATACGTAAATAGCAAAGTAGCCAACCATCTTGCGTGTAGAGAAAATTACCGTGAATATCTTGCACGTTAACGAATTGTTGAGCTGTTTGAGTATTCTGATTTAATGGTTCTTTTGATTTGGTTTTGCTCGTTTTCAAGTAAAATAAAACAGCTCCCCCGCCGACAAGGCAGAGGAGCAGCATGAGAATCGGCAGTAGCATAAAAGCAGCACCTTCTTTCTATTTGGTTTTCTGCGGTGCAATGTGCCAGTCGGAAAACAGATTGCCGTAAATGGTGAGGGTGCTTTGAAGCTGGAGCGTCAGCATCCCATCTGGCGTCCAAGCATCCAGAATGATGGTGATAGGAGTATACGTACCGTCAGGAAACCAGATTGGGGTGAAGTGAACGCGGCTTTCATAGGTGGAATATTCATTGGCCTTTAGCCAGAAGTTTGTGTTATAGCCAGGGGACTTTATCTCATGTAGCCGCCAGTATTTTTGATATGCAAATTCAGGAAAATAGGAAAGGGCGTGTTGTGCGCCTGTAATATGACTGCTTGGAGCGTTGGAGTAAAGGGCAGTCGAGCTGTTTATTTCAATCCCATACCCGGATTTCATTTGACTGGAACGAGAGGGGGATTTTGCATCAGGCGTGATCAATTGGGATGCAGAGAGTGTGGCGGTATAGCCTGTCCAATCGTAGTCCCACCAGCCCTCATCCTTCCAAGAGCCATTGTCCTGCCAATATCCGCTGTCTTTTCCGGTGGAGTACCACTTCCAGTTTGATTTCCAAACCCAATATTCATGCCAGCGAGCTGACCATATCCCCCAAGAGGCGGATGTTCGACTAGAGTAGGAAGGAACAGGGGGTTGCTTATAGCTGGAATTACGATCTGTTGCTTTGGGATCAGGCGGGGGATTTTGGTCAAGGTCTACAATTGAAGCCGTAATCAATTGCTCACTTAACCATCCATCAGAGGCTGTGATATGAATGGTAATGTTTTGGGGCCTGCTTGGTGTGCGCCACTTTACCCATACCAATTGGCTATCGCCTTCTGGAATGACAATGTTGGTTACAGTGTAACTGCTGCCCATGATGCTAAAGGTCACACGGGCAGGTGCTTTGGGTGTTATTTGTGCCGAAGTGGAGAGCTGTACAGAAGTGATAACGTTTGTATTGGTTCGGTATTCAACAGTCGTTTGGTTAGGAGGCGATGTAGTCGGAGCATCATGGAATCGCACAACACCCAAGCCAAGAGAGCTGATGATTTGAGCATTGCTGACGCGGCTACTGGTTGAACCATCCCAGGCTGGAAAGCCAAGATCAGGTATTTCAAGGAACATAGCCAGTGGTAAGTTTTGGTGTGTCAGGCTGACCATTTTAGAGCGAAGACCACCACTTAGGATTTGATCGTACAAGGCTGCTTCGTGAGCAGTCATAGCCATTTTAGTGCCTTGAAAGGTAATGTAGGCAATAGGCTCTAAGAGGAGTTTGTAATTGCCGTTTATTAATGTTTCGTAGTCAATGCCTGTGGATTCAGCAATGTATTGAATAATCAGTTCATCAGTGAAGTAAAATTTTATTTCCTCTAATGAAGCCTGTCCCTTATCAGATTTAATAATGAGTGGGAGCTTCTTTTGGGGGTGTACGGAGACATACCCGCCATTTACTGGAGATAAAGAATGACCATTTCTATAATGAATCTTGCTATGTTTTCCAAAATGAATAATGTTATTTGAAGGGGATTTGTTGGTGAGGTCTATAGGAGTGGTGATGGGAGTCTGATCGCTATTTCGAATAATGGTTACGCGAACACCTTCGTCGTTCGTGTTCCAGTAGTTTTGCCCAGTTCCGCTTCCCATTCCTCCGCCGCCATTATCAATGTTCCCCTCACCACCACCATCTGCATAGCTAATGAGAGGAACCAGCATTACTAAAATCACTATGAAGCATAAGATTATTTTTAGGTTTAATCGCTTCATTTTTGTCTCCTTTCAATAAAAAAACGAGCGTTCAGCTCTATTAGCTCACGCTCGTTCGACTTAGTTTTAGTAGAATTTAGTCCATACTTCCGACTTTATTGCCAGTTAATTCGTCACCTTCTTTGCCGACAGTAACTTCTTGATTAGGCCCGCTGTCTTCAATCCACCCAAAGCCTGGGACATAGACCTGTCCCTTGCTGTTTTTCTCACCAGCTTTTGGTTTCGCGGCAGTTTCCTTGTTTGGTTTGACCTCTTTTTCCTCATAGGTTGGAGGGGCAGAAGGTTTTTGCGTTTTTTCCTTTTCCTTCACTTTAGGCTTCGCTGGTTCGGTGGGCTTTGCTGCTTTTTCTGGTTTGGTTATCGGTAATTCTACTTGCTTCTTCTCTTTTTCGGGCTGAAGCACAGGCTTTTCGGTAATCACAGGTTGAGGCTTGATTTCGGAAGCCACAACCGGGGCAGGTGAAGGACTAGACTGTTCAGAAGGTATAGCTGGTGTTGCACTGAAGGAGGTTTCGGGCGCTTTCACATTCGGAACAGTAGAAGTTACAGGCGCAACAACAGGAGCTGGTTTGATTTCATGATCGCTTTGCGGAGAAGCTCCTTTCCATATCAACCATCCTCCAAAGGCGATTGCAATTACAAGTCCACTGACAAGCCAGAATTTTTTCTTCATATTTGTGCAACTCCTTTATATGAAACATTCATGTTTGGGATCTAGCACTTCTATTTCCATCATACTGTATAATTCTGTAAAAACCAATAGAAACGTACATGTTGAAAAATAAAAAAGTCGTCGATCTATTTCCTGAATCGAGGCCTGTATACAGCTTGAATGGGGAGGTCTGCTTCCATCGGAGGTAAATGGCTCCAACCAAAGGACAAGGGAACTTTCAGGTGAACGACTGCCTTGGACGTAAATTGCTGGATGGTATTCGGATCACCAGGGGCAAAAGGGGCATTCACAATCGTTATAGTCAGCCCGGATAACGCAAATTCAAGCTGGTTGTCTGTTCGCTTGCTATATTGATTGCCTTCCGAGATTAGACCGAGCGTTTCTGTAAGCTGCGAGTAGATATCGCCTGTAGAAATCTGTGCTGACCACCCGCTTGAGGATCGGCTGAAGCCACCAGAATAGCTTTGGCGAAGGCCAGGGTATACATTGCTGTAGTTTTCTGTCGCCACTGAAATAATGGCACTCTGCACTGCATCGCGCACGCCAGCCGCAATAATACTGAGCCGCAGGTACTCGTATACCGCACAGGAAATCAGTAACACGACCAGTACAATCGCAATTATGATAGGAAAGCCACTTCCAGAACGATTTTTCCATATATGTTTTATTTCCAAAATACTTCGCTCCTTCCGCTGGCTTTGGCAGTAAGCTCAATAGGAAATGATGCAAAGCCTCCGAATAATCCAATATTAACGGTTGTTTGCAGCGTGACCATTACTTCCTCATTGATCTGAATTTGCCCCGTTCTACTCCAGGTGAGCGTGGGATGGAGTCCCGTCTGAGTCTGTAGTTCCGCATTCCGCCCTGTGGTTTCCACTCCAACTCTGCCTGACATTTCTGCTTCCCGCACTAACTCTGCAGCATAGGTATCCAACTGGTGTTTGATGATAAATACGGGGACAACTTTTACAACGAGCGCGATGCAGAGTGCAACGGCCAATACAAGTACAACAACGTCAATATATCCTTCGCCTCGTTTGTTAGCTAGGCATGGAATAGGCATAGAAGCCTCCTTTCTCATGGGATGAACAGTATTCAAAACAGCTTACCCATCGCTTTCATAATCTCCATGCCTAAAATGACCATGTACATCAACATAAAGCAGACGAGCATGTAGAAGGAATACTTGCGGATTTTGCCCGGACGCTTCATAGCGATGAGCTTCAGCCGCTGAATTTCCATGAGTTTAAAATCGTGGGCCAGCATCTCAAAGTAGACAACACCCTGATCGCCGCGCATGACGGCCAGTAGTCCCCGCACCACATCCGAAAGCATGGTGCTGCCAATGCGAGCTTCCAGCCGTAAGAGTGCTGTTTCCTGATTGCCGCTTTTCATATCGGCTATCGTAATCCAGAGTTCGCTTTGCAGGCTACCCCCCGCATGTTTCGCATAAATCTCCAATATACGGAGGACATCTCGTGTCGCTTTTAACTCTTGGGCAATGGTCGCGACAAAGCGGGGCAGTTCCTGTTCGATTTGCGCTCGCTTTTTTCGTACAATCTCGTTGGCACTTCGAGATTCTTTGAAAAAGATCGCAATAGCAAGAAAGACAAACATCGGAAACAGAAGGGGTAAAAGGGGCAGCAGCAGCAATCCACTCCCGAAAACAAGTGCGGCCTTCACAATGGCCCCAGCTACAAAGGATTCAGAGGTCATTTGAATACCCGCTGAGCGCAAAGTCGCGGCTGTCTTTCGTCTATAGTAGTCGCTAAGCTTTAATTCCCCTGCAAGCCAAGCGGATAGACGAAAGAGAAGTGCTTGAACAGGGGAATCTTTCTGCTTGCCGATCTTGGCCACCTTGAGGATGGCACGGGTAGATGCAAGTGTGGGTAACTTCAACCAGGCAGCTACAATCAAATAAGCCCCGACTGTTATAAACAAGTCGAAGCCAACCAACCATCCTGTCATGTATGTTCACATCTCCTTTAACGCTCCCATTCTTCATCTGAAAGCTCATCTCCAATTTCCAGTCCTAACTCATCTACTGCATACGTAGCAGGGGATTCACGCGCGGTTGCTGTAATGATTTCATAAGAAGGTGCATTTTCCGCTACACGAGGCATTTGTCCCATTTTAGCCAGTGAAGCAAAGGTTGTGCCGCCAATGATGATATGATCCAACACGTTAATGTGGAGCGGGTCAAAGATGGCAATCATTCGCTCTGTCAGCATCATGTCTTCGAGGGAAGGGGTTGGCACACCACTCGGATGATTATGAGCCAAGATGATGGAGGAGCAATCGCAGTTTAATGCGGACTTTAATATGCTACGTGGATGCACGAGTGCTTCCGAAACGCCTCCCTCTGAGATGATACGTGTTTCAATGACTTGATTTTTAATATCGAGGAAAGCAGCCATAAATTGTTCCCGATCCTTTACACCACTTAAATAAGCGAAAAAATAGCGGTGTGCGGATTCGGGATTCAAGATTTTCTGCTTGGCATTTTCCTCTTCCCATTGCAGAACACGATGAGATCGGAGGAAGGCATTGAGCTGCTCCACCTTGCGAAGCTGCTTCGTTGTTAATTCCAAAGCATGAGGATGCTCAACCGCATTGAGCAGATTATTCCGAATGCCATAGAGCTGTAATTTTCGGAGTGGAATGCCAGTCAGCTTGTGGAGGGATTTGACGTAATCGGCAATCATCATCTCATCAAGTGGTGTATCCATCAGGTATCCCTACCTTTTTGAATAGTTTGTAACACCTGCTTCACAGATTGCAATTGCTCCAATAATACAGCGGGCAAATTCCAGTCCTCTAACTTTGCCCAAAATAAAAGGGTTCCGTGCTGTACCAGCAGTTTGGTGATTTGTTCCTGTTCTTGAGGGGAAGCCTCTATCAATTTTCCCAATAAGTAAGCTGTTTCGGGTGCAGACATGGTATCACTCCCTTACCGTTTATATTCCAAGGGGCGGGTTAAACGAATGACGGCTGCAAAGGAGACAAACAGCGTTACGCCACATAATGCTAAAACGATTTGCCCTGGTGTGCTGGTGGTCAAGGTGATAAACCAATCCCGATTTAAAAAGTAGAGCAACGGGATGTTGCCCAGCATCAGCAGGGCCATTGTAATAAATTCTTTCAGCGGCTCATATAAGAGGTAGTCCAATTCGGCTGACACGACACGCATATCGGATAGCTTGGCCACAATCGGCATCAGCGTTGTTTTCAGCGTGCGGTCTTCTTGGCAGGCTATAAGCGCATCGCACCATTCATGGAATACGCCGTCATTGATTCTTCCTTTTAATTGTTCCAGGGCCAAACGCAAATTGGCATGAATCAGCTTGGACTCTGCCAGAAACGTTTGGAACACATCAGCTACAGGGGGATTCAAATACGGAACGTTTTCCTCTACTGCCGCTAATATATTTTCGCTCCGCAAATAGGAGGTTGTCATAATGGAAAGGGCCGTCTCTAATTCGCTATGAAGACGCTTCTTATAGAACGTGGAGGTGAACAGTACCATCCAGAACGGCATGAGCGAGAAACCCGCTGTTAGCACCGGAACCAGCCACATATTGCCTAGCAGTATAGCTAAAACCGCTCCCGCAATAGCCAGCATAAGAGAACTGACGGTGAGAAGTCCGAGCTTATTCGATTGTCCTGTTTGCTGGAGAATCGCTTTGGATTCCTGTACCATTGCCCGCCAACCTTTTAGCTTTTTCGGATGCTGAACACCCTGAATGCGTTTGCCGATGGTTTGTTTTCGAGGTTTAACATGGGTGAGCAGTTGAGCAAGGTCTTTGAACAATCGGCGTGGAGGTAAGTTCAACAGGAACAGAAACCCCGCACAAAGGCCCAAAAAAGCCAGAAACAGCAACAATATCATCTTTTTTCACTCCCAAGTAATGTTCTCAGCCGAGATAAGGGAAGGCCGTTTTCGAGCAATCGCTTCTGTAGCCCTGGAGAAATGTCATTTACTTTCTCATATCCGCCTTCAATGACTGTTTTCCCCGCGATCTCTTTTGTGGCGTGAACCGCATACCGATAGAGTGGGATAATTTCACGCTTGCCGTCCGGTAAAATGCAGCACTCCGTCACTTCCATGATGCGCCGCGAGTTGTCCTCCAGTTTTTTGACGAACAGCACCAAAGGAAAGGCTTCGGTAACGAGGTTGTACAGCGTGGCATCGTTCATTTCATATTTTTGCGTACAAAGCGTCACCATGCGGTAGTACGTAGAGAGGCAGGAGTTCGCGTGGGTAGTCGTAATGACGGTATGTCCGGTACGGGCAGCTTCCTGGGCGGCAAAGGCTTCAGCGGATTTCATTTCCCCTACGCAGATGACATCAGGGTTAGCGGTCAAAGCAAACTCCAACAGCTTTTCCTGGTCAATGTGCTGGCGGGGGTCTTCACTGGAACGTGTGACCGTATGCACTACATTGTTCATGACATGGCCCGTTTCGTTTGTGACAACAAGATCAAACTCGCGTGCGCCCTGCTCAATGGTGAATATCCGTTTGTCATAGGGGATGGTGGACAGCAGCCAACTCATCAAGGTAGTTTTTCCGCTGCCTGTTGCTCCGGTTACGCACATGGATAAGCCGTAGCGCAAGCCAAGGCTCAGAAAATCGAGCATCTCCGCTGTTGCTGTTCCACTTCGGATAAAGTCCTCCCGTGCCAGCTTTTGCGGGTTAATAATTCGAATGGAAGCCGCGATCCCTTTTTCCTTGTCCGTGACAGGTGGGCCAAATACGGTAATACGAATATTGTTCGCCAAATGACCGCGCACGATAGGCTGCGAGTAATCCAGGATCATCCCCGACTGATGCAGTAGCCGGCGAATGACATCCACCGCATGATCGACTGAAGTGAACTGTTCATCAGCAGGAACAATACGTCCATCGGTATAGCTGATTTTCACATCGTTGTAGCCGTTAATGTTGATTTCTTCAACATCTCTGGAAAACAAATAACGGGTCAGAAAGGAATACTCTACCATCTCGGCATAAAGCCGATTTACCAATTCGTCAAAGGAAAGCCCCGGTGCATGGAGTCGGTTATCCGTCAAATATTGGCTCATATACGAAATTAACTGCTGCTTCTGTTCTTCCGGTTTGCCGCTCATGAGCGTGGCATATTTGCCAGACAGGTAGCTTTGCACTTCATGCAGCACATCGGTAAATACCTTCGATTCGGTAGCGGAAAAAAAGAGTGCGGCATTGTTCATTGCTTGTCACCTCGGCTTTTGGGCCATAGCTGTTGCAGTAGGCTTTTCATTCGGGATAAGAACCGGGAAGGCTTCTTCTTGGGGGTGGATGAAGTGACAGATAGCTCCCCAGGGGAAAGATGTGCCATGAGGCGTTGGATGGCTTTGGAATACGCGGCAGCTTCTTTGCCGGAGCAATCATCCAGTAGCTGTGCCGCCGCTGCCTGTTGCTCTAACTGCTGCACATGAGGCAACATCACCTCAATATTGCCAAACACCTGACTGTACTCCCGGCTGTCCTGCTCAGGCTTTACGTTGGATAAGACGGAAAGTGCAGAGGAGCGGCGAAATCGGCTATCGGATACAAGCGGCAGATAGGAAGCGTAAAACATCAGACTTTTTAAATCGCAACTATGCAGACGAATCACATGATCGGCAAGCTCCAGCGCCACGGTGGAAAGCGGATCAGCAGAGAGGAAGCTGCTGCAATCCACCAATACGACATCTGCCAAATGCCGGGCCAGCGTTAACAGGTCTACTGCCCGCTCTCGGTTATAGCTGGCATACGTAAAAGCATTATCGCCTTTTTTATAGCCCAGCAGGGCAATACGTGGCGACACATCCAGCGGCAGTGCGTAACGCAGTAAGTCTTCCTGGGTTAATGCAGGAAGACTGAGCAATTCTCCAAGTGAATGATGGTTATTCGCTCCTTGCGGCGCAATCGTAGAGACGGATGGGCAAAGAGCATCGGAGCAGAGGACAAGTACATTTTTCTTTTGAGCGGCGAAGGCTTGGGCCAGCTTGATGGTTGTCATCGTTTTGCCACTGTTGGGACTCCCCCAAATCGCGATCAAGGGTTTATTGTTCATGCGTACCCTCCCCGTCCCTTGCGGCTGTTTTAGAAGCAATGTAGGCATCTTGTTGATCCGTAAATGCCTTTGCAGTGTTGGCATCTCCATGATAGACCAGCGCTGCATGGAGCTTGCTCTTGTTTTCCAGATCGGCTAATAGCTTGGCCTGCTCTGGAAGAACCAGAAGCGTTAGTGTAGAGGGTAGTGCCTGCTCGTCCTGTTCTTTTTCAGAAGAGCCGTTGGTTTGGGCATCTACTCCGCTATCGGTCGTGACGGCCAGCACTTCTACATATTGCAGTTCGGGTAGGACGGCAGTAGTACGCAATTCACCGTAGTCGGAAGCAATCAAGGTTACAATATCGCCCGGCTGGAGCTTACCGGATAGTCCGGCGGCAAGACTTTTAATGGTGACAGAAATCGCCTGTTTATGGCCATCCAAACGGCTCAGATAGGCATCCAGTGGAGTGCTGGATAGTTTGGAGGGCAGGATATAATCATTCTTTTTCAAGTCTATGGCTGCGTACTGACCAATGACAGATTCAGGCAAGGTTAAGACCTCTTGGGGTAGATGATAGGCTCCCACCAGAACCGACTCGACCTGATCGGCAGAAATAATTGCGCCTTTCGGAACGTCTTTAGAGAGACGAACGATGGTGATCTGTTCGCTGTTTGTCCGGTTCAACAGAGGGGCAATGCCTAACGTCAGGATGAGAGAGAAAACTATACAAGTGATACCCACGACCGTACGATTTCGGAACCATGATTTCAAAAGTGAACCCTCCTTGATACGAAATGGAAATCGCTTTAATATGAAAGAAAAAAGGCTGCGATACCGCCCAAAGCCAGAAATGGAGCTAATGGCAATGAGGTTTGCTTCAAAGCCTGAATGCCGAATCTGAAGCTAATGCCCATTGAAAATAACAGCACCAACATCAACCCGATAATGCTTTGCAGCGTACCATTGAGTGGGCCGAGTACCACGCCGCAAGCAGCCATCAGCTTGATGTCACCGCCACCGATTTTTCCATCGGATAAAATCGCTGCCAGCAAGTAGGGAAAGCCCGTTACGAGCAGGCCCAAAAAAGCGCCAAGAGGAGAACCGTGAAAGAGGCCCACGATACTAATGGCCAGCGGTAGGCTATTCGGGATCTGCCTTGTACGTAAATCACAGATACTGGTGCATACCAGCAAGATAATGAAAAGAAGAGCTTCCACGCTTACGAGACTCATAAGGGAAATTCATCCCATTCCGGTAATGCACGATAAGGATAATGCTTTTGGCTTTTTTTAAACTTCACCATAAAGCGCAGTTGATCCAGCACCGACAAGTTGTGCCGATCCTTTGTGGTCATCATGACGGATGCGGATACACCGCTCAAAAAGGTGACGACAGCGAAAGGGACGCTGCCTTTCAGTAACCAAATGAGGACAGCAAATGCAACAGCTAATGAGGAGCCGATAGCGCTTTGCCATAATTGATGCTTCCCAAAGCCGGGGAACCATTCTGCTTCCGGCTTGACGCCCATCGGGATATATAAGGTTTGTGTCTCTTGAGCCATACGAGTATTGCTCCTTCCAAATGTAACTGGAAATTTTTGAAGCCTGTATGACGAAATCTTCACAGGCTTGCTATAATAGAAGTAATGAATATATGGAAAATAAGAAAATCAAGAAATGGAGGAAATGATATTGGCTCAATTCTGGAACAAATCCTACAAACTCATGCATAAAAATGAACCTGTAGCTGAGATCGAACTGGATGAAGCTACCGCCTCCATTTCAGCAATTGGACAGGTCTATAGTGATAAACACGTACCGATAGGAATACCTGTGAAAAAGGGAAAGATAGACCGCGCAGCATTAAATGAATGGTGGAGGGGCCGTGCGATTCCGGCCAGTCGGGATGGAATTAAGGAAGCATTACTTGAATTGAATTTGTCTGCAACACAAAAGCTGTTGGATAAAAGCTACGGACTCAGCTTGTCCGATCAATATTGGATTTCTCCGTCTGACTCGCAATTAACGTGGAGCAGCATTAACTTTTTTGATAATTCCTTTTCCGAAGATGTCGGGAATATCTTGTTTGGAAAAGGCTCGTCAGATGCCATGAGTCTGATGTCACCTGACAATACCTCCGATGGTTGGCTGAAAAAGAAATGGGCCATTATCGATGGTAAACGCTGTTTGGTGAAGGGCGGAAGCGGGGCCACTCAGCAAGAACCGTACAATGAGGTCATTGCCAGCAAAATCATGGAACGGCTTGGGATTCCCCATATTCCTTATACGCTGATGGAGCAGGAGGATTACCCTTATAGTGTCTGTGAAAATTTCGTTACTCCGCAAACGGAACTCATTACGGCTTGGTACGTAATGCACAGTCAGCAAAAGCCAAATCATGTATCGGTGTATCAGCACTACGTGAATAGTTGTCAGGCGCTAGGCATTCCGGGCATTGTGGAGGCACTTGACCAGATGATGGTGGTGGATTTTTTGATTGCGAATGAAGACCGGCATCAGAACAATTTTGGCGTAATCCGCCATGCGGAGACGCTGGACTGGATCGGGCCAGCACCCATTTATGATAGTGGATCGTCACTCTGGTTTTCCAAACCGATTGGATTGATTAGTGCGGACAGTAGACTAACTTGTAAGCCTTTCAAGACGGATCACAATGAGCAGATAAAGCTAGTGACTTCTTTTGATTGGCTGAACTTGTCTCTGCTAAACGGGATTGAAGATGAGATCCAGGACATTTTTCGTGGCTCGTTGTTTGTAGACAAAGCCCGCTGTCAGGCGATTTGTCAGGCTCTACGTGGACGGATTGAGCGTTTGCAGGAAATCGTTTATGCTCGTGCGCCGCAGGAGTGGATGGATGACCATAGTACCGATGTGAAAGAGAACATTGCGTATAGTGGTGAAGAAGAGGATTGGGAAAGGTAAGTGAACGGACTGGCTAGCGATAGTAGAGCAGGATTAGTTCCTTCACTTGCCAAATGCTCTCGGCAAGGACATAAAAGATGACGACATTACGGGCGCGCTTTTTATATTTGCCGGATTCTTCATCCGCACCAGACAAGCGAACCATCGTGTAGATGAAGCGGAAGGTACAGCCTACCCGAATGAGAAGAACAACAGCCTGGGCTAATTCCTCTAGGGTAACCATGTGGTTAGCCCGCCTTGCTTAGCTTGCGGGCCACACCAACCAGTTTGACGCTGTGATAGACATTATTGACCACACCGCCTCCGCCGCCTGTTGTAATGAGAAAGTCAGAAAGGAACTTGGGTGTACGAATAGCCAGCATCATACAAGCCATTCCCCAAAATACATGATTTTGCAGCATCAGCCCTACGCCAAGTTTGGCTAACGCGATCTGGATGACGACAGCCAGCATAGATTGTGTGAATTTCTGAGCATAGGCGCGGAATACGCCTTTGTCATTGTCGAGAAGCCCCGCACAAGCCAGCGGAATGCCAACTCGCAAGATAAACATCTCCAGTCCTCGCATGAGAAACTGAAAGTAGAGGATAAAAAAGCAGACGATGAAGATCAGGCCGAATACAGCCGTAACCAGCCCGGCTGATTCAAGGGCGTTCACCCACATCTGCCAGTCATATTGTGTGGATTGCCCAATGACACCTAGCAAGCGATTCGTCAGGTCTTCCACGATACTTCCCAGCCAGGTATAGATGGTTGGGAAGCAGACAGCAACGGCCATTGCTCTAAAAAAGTTTGTAAGCAGGAACAATGGCTCCTCGTCCGGATCACCATCTGTCCACAATACATAAATCTCAAAGCCTTTCTTTAAAAACTTGAGTACCATCAAGGCTACGCCGAAGGAAAATATAATGTCGTATAAGTCTTCAAGCAGATTTGCTCCTGTGGTCAAGGTCATATATTTTTCCGCGTACAAGGAAATGGGGATAATCTCTTTCAGCAGCGAGTCAATATAGACTAGGGAGCCGTTAAGCAGCGCAATAACAAGGAGCAGCAGAATTTTCTCCAATGGTTCCTCTCCTTTCTGCAAGGAGCGGCATAATGACCGCTCCCCGCTGAAGGTAATAGGCTAGGTTTAGCCCCTGTAATTGAACATGTCTTTGATGCGCTGAGTCAGGGTGGGCAAAATGGTGGCATTAAACAGCAGGTACAGACCAGCCAGCAACAGTGCGCCAATGACGACAGCAATCAAAATTTTAACCGCCGAATCGACGAAGCCTTCTCCGCGGCGATTGCAAAGCGCTGATTTAGCCATGACCACCGTGTACATGCTTTTTTCCTTTGCTGCTTTCATCCATTTTTTCATTGTCCATAACCTCCAAATGTGAGTGAATTGAAAACGAGCCTACTTTTTGGAGCAAGCCCGTTTTATTTGTAGTACCCGATAATAATGTTCAGGGTAGCCGAACCAAGAACAGCCCCAATGCAAGAGACAATAGCAAAGATAATTCGATTATTCCATTTTTTAGTATCCATTTCATCAGCGGTAGAACGACGAATGCAGAAGTAAATAATGAGCAGGCCAGCCACGATAGGTGCCAGAATCATGAGCCAGGTGGTAACATCGCCAATCAGCTTCTCCGTACCCGTAACGAGCTTGCTGTCCTTCACATCGGCGTAAGCGGGAGTGGCGATAAAAAACAGGCTCAGGCATATGAACACGCTAAGCGTAAAAGATCGCATGGTCGTTATTCGTCTGAGGATGGCGGCATAAAGCCCCCGGAAGCGGCTGCTGCCTGCTGACGTTGTTCGGCCAGTTGGCGTGTGATGTCCTTCTGGTAATAAATCCAGATGTTCCAAAGTTTCACCTCCTCTCTTGTATCCGTCAGGATGGGGCGCCGTTGTTCCCGTTCTTCCCGAACCTTGCGGTTATGCTCCTTGTCGCCAAGGCCCATCATACGATTGAATGCCCATTGACTCAGATCGGGGGCAAACATCATGGCTGGATGGGAACGAGAAAGAACGATTTGGTAAGGACGCGAAACGCGGCGCACTTCATCCACGGTTAGCAGCTTACGCTCCAGCAGATTGAGTGAATGGGAGGTGCTTGGTGTGGCGTATTTGCCGTGGGAAGCGGAGATTTGATAGCTGGAGGTCGTATACGTTCCGAGCTTTTCGCTGATTTCCCGCAGCGTCTCCAGATCGTCAGCCTGCAGGTAAATCCAGGTCTGACAATTGCTCTTGATCGTGCTGGCGGCATGGTCGTCGTATTTTTCCTTGAGCTGCTCGAAACTTTGTAAAAATAGATTGAAGCGCATTCCGCGCCCGCCGCCAACGGTGAGTTTGTTCGTAAAGTCGGCAATCGGCGTGAAGTTCCCGAATTCGTCCAGAATAAAGTTAACTCTTCGCTCCAGTCGGCCGCCGCGTGCATCAGCCTGGGCAGTCAGCAGTTCATAAAGCTGCGATACCATGAGGGATGCAACGGGATAGAAGGTCGTTTTTTCATCTGGCAAAATAATAAAAAACGCCTGTTTCTCATGACCGAGATCAGCCAGGGAAAAGTCGCTCTTATGGGTGATGGCGTAAATGGATTTGGACGTAAACAGCCGGAGTGTGGTAAGTGCCGAGGTGTAGAAGCTACCTTTGGTACGGGAAGGGGCGATATCTGAAATACTGAGCAACGCACGGGCGGGATGATGCTGCGGCAAGCGTTTGACATACTCCTGCATTGGCGTCTTGTTGCCAATTTGCTTGTTCATTTCTGCAAGAAACCAGTAGACGTTGGTCAGGTTCTGGTATTCGGGCCGCTTCACATTGTCCCATACCACGCTAAGAATAGAAGCAGCAATGACCGACATTTCGCCGTTCGTCCATATCTTCTCCCCTTGCGCTTTGCCGACCAACACCTGTGTCATATCCCAGGCCAGCATCTCTGCTTGTTCCTGATCGCCAGCAAGCGTAGCGTCAATGACGGGCTGCAACAGATTATAGTGGTGGCTTTTTTCGGGGTGTCGGAAGTCCAACGTGAGTACGGTATAACCCAGCTTTTGCAACAGAACATGGCTATAGTGGTAAAGCTCGGCCTTCAGATCACTGATGACCATCGACTCTCCAGCTAGTCCGAGCAGGCCAATGGATTGCAGTACGATGGTACGGGACTTTCCGCTTCGCGTCGCTCCAATACAAAGCGAGTGGACATCATCACCGATATAGTATAGGCGTTCCCGGCTACGTGCTTGCTGCAGGCCAAGCACAATTCCGCCAGAAAAAAAAGCAGGAGGAGCGTTGATGATTTTCTCCAACTCAGTCGGCTGTTTCTTCGGAATCCCTTTCGGATGGGTCATCTGCACTTGTAGGTTCCTCCTCCACATTCTGGCTTAAAAAGGAAAGGTCGTCATAACCGGTATCGATCAAATGGCGAATGAAGGGATGTTCAGGATCGACGATGTGGCTTTCAAACAAGTGGAGCATTTCGTCTTCCCGCATCCAGCGTGCGGAACCGTGCTGATGTTGTCCCACTGGCACAGGTGTTTCAATGCCCGGGGCAACCTGCTTCAGCTCGCTTTGGTAGGGCTGACTATTCACCAGAAAAAACAGGACAGACAGCACCATCACAATACCTTGAAAGCAGAGAAACAGAAGGAACTGTGGCTTGTTGTGGAGCAAACTGGTGAGGCTGTAATGTAAAGAGGGAAACGCCAACGTCCTCGTATCTCCAGACAAAAGGCTGTGTAAGGCGCTAGTGAAAAAAAGGTTGAACATAGCACCGAAACTAAAGAACAGCAGCGAAAGCCACAGCTTGGGTTTGGCTGTCACCACTCCATCCCCTCGCTGGGTTCAAAAAATTCTTCCGGTGATTCCCTAGCCTGTAGGACTGCAGAGTGGCTCGACTGAACATGTGCAGATGCAAATGGGACATCTGTCTCTGGTTGAAACGACTCATGCTGAGCGGCCTGATCGAGTTGTGCTTGTAAGAAGAGTAAGGGGGGAGCCGAACGGTCATGGATATGCCCCCATTCCTCCGAGTGAAGATTATGCATTCCAACATATTCGGGGTGATGATCGCACAGGGTATGCAGTAAGCTGTCTTCATTGATGACTTGGGTCAATACACCAGGATGAGAAGCAGACAATTCGTATACTGGAATGGCGCAGTCATTTAGCGAGTAAAAGTAGTATTCATCTTGACCGGAAGCGTGGTGGAGGGCCATATCCGATAAGACTTGATCTCCGATAGTTTGATGCACTGCAACCTGCTGGACGCCTTGCCTCTCTATTAGGTAAATGCCATTATCCCAGCGCTGACTTGGGCTTAACTCTTGTCCTGCTGCGTCTCGCGGAGATTCAAATTCTCCAAAATATTCAGGTGCATAATAGTGTCCTTCCTGAGCCAGCTTTTTGGGATTGGCAGTCAATTCACTCAAATTGGGGTGAGTGATGGCTCCTTGCTGTGCTAATTCATAGGCAGGCACCACACTTTTGACATCATCAAAATAGAGATGATCTCCATGTTGTTGCCCCAGCTTCAGTGCTTCCCCACTAAGCTTTTCTTTGGCAAAATCGGCATCCAGCACCAGACCCTGATTGTGTTCCGCTTGCAGGGCATAAATATGCAGCCCGATTTCGACGCAAGTCAAGATGGTTCCCCAAATGGATATTTGCGGTTGCGGCATCGTTTTCCCTTCTTCCTTCTGAAAATAGATAGCCTGTATGAATTAGCGAGACAATTCGGCAGCGTCTAATACATCAGGATTGCCGTCAAAATCATGGGCAAATTCGGTGTCATAATCCAGATGGATATCTCGGTCTTTTAATGCAGGTAGTAAATCTTCCAAGCGGTCAATCAGGATCTGCACCTGTTCGAACTGCTCCATAGACTTGTCATTCGGATTAATAAGGAATTTGACCATTTCATCATGAACAAGAATGAGTTCCGATTCGCTGAACAGTTTTCGTGCATCCACTAAACCGCTGCGGGCAGCGAAGTTTTCCATCGCCTCTTCTTTGTTGTAAAAATATTGCCGCTGTACAGGGATTCATATCTGTCTGGCTGTTGCGGGATTATTCATTTTTCTGACACTGTTTGCCGAACAGTATGCCATGATTATGTTGACGACTTTTATCATTTTTCTGGCGATGGACATCCTTCGTCCGGCTGTAAGCACATCCTTGTCACGGCAGGCCGGGGATGAGCAGGGGGTTGTGGCTGGAATGAACTCATCTTATACAAGTTTGGGTAATGTGATCGACCACTGATTGCAGGATTGCTGTTTGATGTTCATATTAACTTGCCTTATATGGTTGCAACTATAGTGTTACTGGCTTGTATGGTCCTTTCACTACGCTCCAAGCAAGCGGGTGAGTAACACCCAACAGCCCGTGCGACAGAACAACATAGAGGGTGATAGCCGCAGGTCTGTATGCACCCCCGACTTAGGTCTAGGTTCAAAAACCGTCTGGGGTCCGTTTTGGAGAACTCCAGATCAGCGTACAATAAGGACATAAGCAAGACACAGTGAAAGGCGGTGAGAGATGATGAGAGTTAACAAAGGGAATGGGTTGGCTATTGTACTGATTGTATTGGGTTCGATTATGCTGCTCGGTAAGTTTACTCCGTTTTTCGGTCACTTTGTAGGACACTTGATCGGTTACTTAATCCCGATAGCGATGATCATGTTAGGTTACTACGGTGTGAAAAGAGGAAATGTGGTATTCGGATGGATCGTACTTGTAATTGGCGTACTCGTTTTACTCGGCAAACTGTCCTGGCTTTTGGGGCCACTGCTGGCAATCGGGTTAATCATATTCGGTGTTTCACTACTGAGTGACCGCAGAAGACGTTATTAAGATTGATGGACTTGCGGGTGAATGTGAATTACAGAAACGAAAGTATGAAAATACGAAATGTGAAAGGAGCAGACGCAAATGAGTGTTTTTCGTAGAATGCGTGATATTACCATAGCGACCTTTAATGAGCATTTGGAACAAAGTCAAGATCCGATACAACTGATTGACCAGTTCTTGTATAACACCCGCAAGGATATTGCAGAAGCGGAAAAGCTTCATCAGCAATACGCAGTGCACACAAGACAGATGAAGCAACAGTTGGATCACGCAGTGTCCATGCAGATTAAACGGGAGGAACAGGCGCTACTGGCTTTAAAGGCTGATGAAGAGCATGTTGCGAAGCTGGCCCTCCAGGAGAAAATGTTGTATGCGGAAAAAGAGGAACAATACAGAGAATTGTGGGAGCAGAGCCGTGAATCACTACGCGAGTTGGAGCAACAGCTAGATACCTTAAAAACGGAATATCAAACGGTAAATAGCAAGCGCCAGTATTATGCGGCACGTGTACAAACATTGAGACTCCAGCAGCAGATGAACGAACGAGCAGGTACATACGGTGGACGGAATGTTCCCCGAATGTTCAACCGCTTGGAAGATCGAGTAGCGGATATGGAAGCAGAAACGCTGAGTCTACGTGATTTGCGGCGGGGAGAAGGCAGTCAGCTGGATGCCCAAGGCGGTGGATCGTTGCTCGAACAAGAGTGGGCGAGACTGAAGAGTAAGCTGAACAACAGCGGGAAGGAGTAAGTTGATTATGACCCGAATTTACCGATCAAACCGGGATAGAGTATTAACAGGTGTATGTGGCGGTCTTTCTGATGCAACAGGGATGGACTCAACTTGGATTCGTATTCTGGTTGTGATCAGTTTCTTTATAACAGCAGGAACCACATTTATGTTGTATGTGATTGCGGCGCTGGTTATCTCCAAGGAGCCGAGATCTCCTTATGATGGAGGGTTTGGTCCCAACAGCGGGCCTTACAATCAACAGGACTCACGCTATTATGGCGGGAACAGTACTGGTTCGCAGTATGGACCGGGAACTGGCTACAATCAGGGCGGAGCATACAGTAATCCAAGCCAATCTTTTGGCCAAGATGCCCGCTATTCATCCAAATTTAACACAGGTCCCAACGGTGATCTGGATTCCATGATGGAAGATATCGAGAAAAAAGCAATGAAAAAAGAACTGGCAGAGTTACGTAAAAAATTAGAACAATTCGAGAAGGGAGATCGTAAATAATGGGAATTTTTAAAAGAGTGAAGGATATGACAAGAGCATCGGTGAATGAAGTGCTGGATAAAGTGGAAGATCCGGTTATTATGCTGAACCAATATCTGCGCGATATGGAGGCGGAAATTCACGAGGCAGAAGTAACGGTTGCCAAGCAAATGGCAAATGAACGTCGCATGAAGCAGCGCTTGGAGGAAGCAGTAAGAGTTTCTAATGAGCGTGAACAACAAGCAGAATCCGCATTGCGGAACGGCCAGGAGGAAGTAGCCCGCAAGCTGCTGGGCGAAAAGATCTATTTTACACAAAAACAAGATGAATACCGCGACCTGCACATACAAGCCGAGCTTCAAGCCAAAGAATTGGTGCAGCAGCTTCACGACATGAAAGATGAGTTCTACAAAATGCGCAACAAGCGCAATGAGCTGGTATCCCGTGCACAAATGGCTAAAGCGAAAAAGCAATTGTCGCAGATTAACAGTCTGCATACCATTGAAAGCGGGTCTGCTTCGCTGGGCTTCCACCGGATGGAAGAAAAAATTATGCAATTGGAAGCGGAAGCCGACGTGCTGCGTGCCCCTTACCGTCAAGCTCCGGGGGAAGCTTATATCAACCCGGCTGAGGCTGAAAAGCAGTTCAAAGTGGATGAGCAGCTTCAACAGCTTAAATCCAAAATTCAAACGGGTGCTAAACCAGTAGATATAAAGAAGGACTGACTACTCGAAAATAGGACATTGTGATATGCTGTATGGAATGGACACTGGTCAATTATAGTGCTCAATCTGTATGGTTCGGAAAAGCCATATGGCGGAATGTCGCGCCACTATGGCTTTTCCTTCCTGTATAAATAAAGGGGGTGCAGCATGGAGAAAAGGAAATCAGTCTTGGCATTGGCAGTTATCGCAATCGGGATTATTATTTTATTCGGTCAGTGGATTGGCTTCCTCTCCGTGATTGCACTCATCCTGATGTTGGCCGGAATATATAAGATTCGTAATTCCAAAATCAAAAAAGGCTATAGAATGCTCGCAATCGGGGCAGGGCTACTCGTGCTTGATCATTTATTCCTTTTTGTGCTAGTAACCATAGGGTCGCTAGCTGCATTTTATTCACGTTCAAGAAAGCTGCATAAGGGTCAAAGCTCTCTATTCAAGCACAATTTTATATCCAATCATAAATGGGACGAAGTTCCGTGGAGCCTGCGCAGCACAAGTATATGGCATGTGGTTGGGGATGTAGATGCTGATTTAACGTTGGCACTTCCGGAAGAACGTGAACCCGTTATATTTTTGCAGGGAATCTTCGGTGATATCGATATCACGCTACCGGATAATTACGGTGTAGAGGTGGAAATGTTCGTGTTGTTCGGGCAGATTCAATTTGACCGTGATCATGAGGCGGGTATGCTCAATCGTCTGGTTTGGAAGTCACCCAATTATGCGCAGAGTGAATATAAAGTGAAGTTTGTCGTTTCGTATTTGGCGGGCGATGTGCGCGTCCGATTTTATTGATCAGGAGGAGCCGGGATGAATCATAAAAAAACGTCCAACATGGTAACCCGCAGTATGGGTGAAGGTATCCTCCTGTGTGTTATTGTAGGCGCGGTCGTCATTTATATGCTGTATACATATGGTTATGTGAAGTCGTTCCCGACCTGGGGAATGATACTGAAATTTGCGGGAGCCGTTGTCATGGTACTAATTGGCACCGGGGCAATATACGGTTTTTATGAGAGCTACCGCTTCAAAAGCAGGCTGGAAAAGCTGCGGGAGACACTACTGATGTGGGAAAAGGGGACCCCTGCTCGGGAGCTGCCGCCACTGGGTCATGATGAGTTGGGCAGGCTGGGTGAGCAACTGGAGCGAATCGGGCACAAATGGCAAGAGCAGGTTACTTCTTTACAACGCTTGTCCACCAACAATGCACAGCTGGCAGAACAGGCCAGAGTGACCGCGATTGTAGAGGAAAGACAACGATTGGCGAGGGAGCTACATGATGCAGTGTCACAGCAATTGTTTGCGATTTCGATGACGGCAACGGCTGTAGGCAGGACGCTGGATAAGGATTTTGATAAGGCGCAGCGTCAGGTTGCATTGATTGAAGAAATGTCCTCGGTGGCGCAATCCGAAATGCGAGCGTTGCTGCTTCATCTACGGCCTGTTTATCTGGAAGGCAAGCGGCTGGAGCAGGGATTACGTGATTTGATACAGGAATTGCAGGCCAAGGTTCCCATGGAGATTGATTTTGAGATGGAGAGCGGAGTACAGTTGGTTAAAGGCATTGAGAATCATTTGTTTCGCATTGTTCAGGAAGCGATGTCCAACACGTTGCGTCATGCCAAAGCAAGCCGTATGGAGATTCGTATCGTGCAACGCACGGATTCCGTTCGGTTAACGATTAGGGATAACGGAATTGGATTCGAGCTGGATGAGAAAAAGCAGACTTCGTATGGATTGTCCACGATGCAGGAGCGTGTCAGCGAGATTGGGGGAGCTATCCAATATATAACGGCCCTGGGGAAAGGGACACGAATTGAGGTATCGGTGCCGGTTTTAAATGATGAAAGCGGAAGGAACGATGATCATGGAAACGGAATTACCGATTAGCGTACTGCTGGTAGACGACCATGAAATGGTACGAATTGGTCTGGCGGCGGTGCTGGGCACGGAAGATGGCATTGAAGTGGTAGGCGAGGCCGGGAGCGGGGAAGAAGGCATACGACTGGCTACAGAGTACAAGCCGGACGTAATTTTAATGGATCTGGTTATGGACGGGATGGATGGAATCGAAACGACTCGCCAAGTGACACGCCTGCTTCCAGAGACGAAGGTCATCGTACTGACGAGTTATTTGGACGATGAGAAAATGTATCCGGTTATTGAAGCGGGTGCGTTCAGCTATCTGCTCAAAACGTCCCGTGCATCCGAGGTTGCGGATGCGATTCGTGCAGCGGCACGCGGACAATCCGTGCTGGAGTCGCAGGTTGCTTCCAAGATGATGAACCGATTTCGACAGCCACAGGCTGAAGCGCCTGCGCATGCGGAACTGACGGATCGTGAAATGGAAGTGCTTCGGCTGTTAGCACAAGGTAAATCCAATCAAGATATTGCGGATGAGCTGATCATCGGGATTAAGACAGTTAAATTCCATGTCACCAATCTTCTCGCCAAGCTGGGAGTGGAGGACCGTACACAGGCGGCAATCTATGCCTACAAAAACGGATTAGCAGAGTAGCGTGCAAAACGGACTGATACTATGGGATACCAAAGAGTGGAGCACTTCTACGCTGTTGAACAGGTTCCACCATTTAAATAGGTGAATACAACGAACCGGAGACTTGTATTAGTTCTCCGGTTTTTTTGTGCTCTTGAAAACGGTATTTAAATAAGTAAGAACAGAAAGGCGATTAAGGCCAAATCCAGCACAAGTCCAGCTCCGTATCCATATCCGCCATAACTACCATATCCGCGGCCATAGCCTGGTCCACCATTTCCATATCCACCGTAGCTATTTCCGGCAAATCCACCTGTGTCATAGGGAAAGGACGGACTTAAGGGCTCACTGCGAGGTTTGATTAAGCTGTTTATTTTGGCAGAGGATCGTGCTTTGTTTTTAGAGTTTCGTTTTTTCTTTTTAGAGGATATCTTCTTGGCTTCTTGTTTTCCCTTGTTATTATAGTTTCCGGCATTGGGACTGTTGGAGAAGGAGGATGGATATCCGTTTAACATCAATTTGCCTTTGCCACACCCGCTGAGAATACCAACATGTCGTGTTCCGTCATGCAGAACAGCACAGACCAATCGTCCACCATGAGGTGCCACATTGGCTTCATTTACAGGATATATGGGAAACATGATTTCACCTCTTTCTGTATAAGATACGTTGTGATCATAGTCTATTCTCACGATGCCTATAACGTATGGTCGAACACCCAGCAGGTAAACGATAATTTTTAAAACGTGGGTTTCTGCGTTTTGCGTGTATAAAACCTCCGGCAACGGGAAAGCTATTGATAGATTAATAGATTCCAAGCCAGCCGAAAAAGCGCCAAGAATGTGCCTGTAAGAATCGGATGCTTGTGGAGCGGGAGGAACGACGATGTTAAAAGCAGAGGTTATAAAAAAAGGGATGGTAGCTATTGCAGTGTTCGGAACGGTGCTGTTACTCGTAGGCTGGCGTTATGGGACGTTTCAAACGATTGAATATGACTCGTATTCCCGCAAGGCAGAAACGGATTTGCGCTCTGTATTGACCGTCTCGGATCAGGCTCCTGGTACACTGGATAAGCTGGTTGTGAAATGGCAAGGTGACTGGACTTCTTACGGTGATGATCCGGCAGCCATGGCGGCCCGGATAGCCGATCAACTGAATATTCCCGCCGTAAGCAAGATTGAGGAAAATGGACACACGGTGTATCGATCTGTTGGCAGTAGCGGAGAACTGAAAATCCGCTTAAACGTGATGGAGCAGCTAGCTGGTCAATGGTATACGGTTGTTCAACTGGAGAGTAACAATGCAGGACGTGAGCAGTTAATCCGGCTGCATAAGCTTTGTGCTGCACAATTGGCGACTGTGGGAGTAAAAGCAGTATGGAATACGTCCATTCAGCATTCGCTGCATTCAAATGAGCCCGTTAACCAACTGATGAAGCTGACAGAGACACAGGTAGCAGAAAGCTTGTCCATGAAGGCAAAAGAAAGATATACAGATGCGACGACGGTAGCTGTATCCTATGAAGCACCGAAGCTGCCTCTGGCGGTTCAAAGTGGTGAGCATCTGGTGCATATGCAGATGGCTGTGCATGAAGACGAGGAGCATCAGGATACACGTATTACGATCGGTTTTCCGCTGATTACGATAGAATACTGACTTATAAGGTAAATTTATGATTCATCGGATAGCTTATCCATGCGGAATATGCTAAAATGTCATCAAATCTTCAGTTTCATGTTTGTCGAAAATCAAGTATGATCTTGTATAAATATACACAATACTACATGCGGATTTCGAGGGTTGTGGAAGCGGAATCTTGTCATGGGAAGAATGAGGTACTTCATGGCTGACATACCTAATAATGAATCTGTTGTGACGCAAGGCGCAGTGTTATTTATTTTTGGTGCTACGGGCGATTTGGCTCGCCGCAAGCTTTTTCCTGCGATCTACAGCTTGTACCGCGAAGGGAAGCTTGGTGAGGATTTTGCCGTTATTGGCGTAGCGAGACGCCCTCGCACAGAGGTAGAATTCCGTAATGACCTGTACGCTTCGATACAGGAGTTTAGCCGCTACAAGGCAGAAAATGATCAAGAATGGCAGGCATTTGCCGAGCATTTTGAATATAAATCACTGGATATCAACAATGTCGAAGGATTTCATGAACTGAGACAGCAGACGGAGACCATAGAGACGAAATTCAGTATTCCGGGGAACCGTTTGTTTTATTTGGCCTTGGCCCCTGAACTATTTGGAAGTGTATCGAAGAGTCTCAAAGAAGGCGGTATGATGGATGGCAAGGGCTGGAACCGTCTTGTCATTGAGAAGCCGTTCGGTTATAACCTGGAATCTGCGCAAGAGCTGAATGTTGAAATACGCGAAGTATTTGAAGAGGAAGAAATTTATCGGATTGATCACTATCTTGGTAAGGAAATGGTGCAAAATATCGAAGTGATCCGCTTCGCAAACGCCTTCTTTGAACCATTGTGGAATAATAAGCATATTTCCAATGTGCAAATTACGCTTAGTGAAACCGTGGGCGTGGAGGAACGCGGAGGTTATTACGATCATTCCGGTGCTCTGCGGGATATGGGACAGAACCATATGCTGCAAATGCTGACGATGATTGCAATGGAACCACCGAGCCGTTTGCTACCTGAGGATATCCGTGATGAAAAGGTGAAAGTGCTGCGTTCGCTGCGTCCTTTTGAATCAGCAGAGGATGTGCTGACTAATGTGGTACGCGGTCAATACACGGAAGGAAGCTATCGCGGTCAGCAGTTGCCGGGGTATCGTGAAGAGGACAAGGTTGATCCACAGTCGAGCACAGAGACTTATTTTGCTTCACGCGTATTTGTGGATAATTTCCGTTGGGCAGGGGTTCCGTTCTACATTCGTACCGGCAAACGTCTTCCTGTAAAGACAACCGAGATCGTTGTGGAATTTAAGAGCATGCCTACGAACGTGTATCTTGGTCAAAAGCATAAGCTGGAGCCGAACTTGCTCGTGATCCGGGTGAATCCGATGGAGGGCATTTACATTAAAATTAATGCCAAGAAGCCGGGTTCGGAATCGGATATTGAACCGCTGGCTATGGATTTCTGTCAAAGCTGTATGGTCGGCATCAACTCACCGGAGGCTTATGAACGGTTGTTGATGGACGCAATTGAGGGTGACTCTACGTACTTCACGCGTTGGGATGAGGTTGCGACAGCATGGAGATTTGTGGATCGGATCGCCAAAGCTTGGCAAAAAGCCCCGGATACGCTGGAAACCTATCCTGCAGGCTCATGGGGACCGGAAGGCGCTCACAAGCTGCTGGAGCAAGATGGCTTCAAATGGTGGCCGGTCAGCGGTCAGGATGAAGATAATGTCATCTGGCGGGTAGGCGGCACTCAGTAATCCTGATATTGTTCAGCATCCCCCTACGTCCTGTTCAGGATGTAAGGGGATGCTTTGCGTTCGGAGTGTGCTATAATAACTTAGTCTCAGGTTTTCAGTTTGCAACTGATTATACGTTAAAGGCAGGATAAAACATGTAAATAGATCGTATTTATAATGAATATGGTAACGGAGTACGCCGAATACTGGATCTAACGGTAAAGAAACCGATAGCACCGATGAATTTACGTTAACAGGCGTGCATCATGGCCTTTTTATGAATAGCTTGAGCAGGAACGCAATGGATTTGATCATGAAGGGATATGTGAAATGAGTAAAACACTGGATATACTTCAACAGGAAGTCGACAAACGGCGCACGTTTGCGATTATTTCTCACCCGGATGCGGGGAAAACGACACTGACGGAGAAGCTGCTGCTGTTCGGGGGCGCGATTCGTCTTGCCGGTTCAGTTAAAGCGCGTAAAGCAAGCAAGCATGCGACGAGTGACTGGATGGAGATTGAAAAGCAGCGTGGGATTTCGGTTACATCCTCAGTTATGCAATTTGACTATAATGGGCACCGTATTAACATTCTGGACACCCCGGGTCACCAGGATTTCAGTGAAGACACTTATCGTACGTTAACAGCAGCGGATAGTGCAGTCATGCTGATTGACGTAGCGAAAGGTGTGGAAGCGCAAACGATTAAGCTGTTTCAGGTGTGTGCCAAGCGTGGAATTCCGATTTTCACCTTCATTAACAAGCTGGACCGTGAGGGACGCAGTCCTTTTGATCTGATGGAGGAGCTGGAGCAGGTGCTCGGCATCCGTTCGGTGCCTATGAACTGGCCAATTGGTACAGGACGTGAGTTGTGCGGTGTCTATGACCGTGTCAAAAATCAGGTCGAGCTGTTTCAGGGAGATGACCATTCCACGATCAAGGTACAAAAAGTGGAGGATTACAATGATCCAATCATTCGCGAAATGGCGGGTGAATATTTGCATGACCAATTATGTCAGGATCTGGAGTTACTCGATGTTGCGGGTGACCCTTTTGACATGGAGAAAGTACAGCGCGGGGAATTAACGCCTGTATTCTTCGGTAGTGCGATTAATAATTTTGGAGTTCAAACGTTTCTGGAAAACTTTCTTCAGCTTGCTCCCAAGCCGGAGCCGCGTCGCAGTACAGCGGGGGAAATCGAGCCGACGAACGAGAAATTTACCGGCTACGTATTTAAAATTCAAGCAAATATGAACCCGGCTCACCGTGACCGCATCGCATTCCTGCGTATTGTGTCTGGAAAGTTCCAACGGGGGATGAGTGTTAAGCATGTACGGATGGGCAAGGAGATTAAGCTGTCCCAACCACAGCAGTTTCTCGCACAGGACCGCGATATTGTGGAGGAAGCTTTCCCGGGCGATATTATCGGCTTGTTTGATCCGGGTATTTTCCGTATTGGGGATTCACTTAGTCAAGGTGGAGAGGTTGTATTTGATGAGTTGCCGACTTTCTCGCCTGAGATTTTTGCCAAGGTAACGGTGAAAAATGCCTTGAAGCACAAGCAGTATCTAAAGGGTATTGACCAGTTGACCGAGGAAGGTATGATCCAGGTGTTCCGTACGGTAAGCTTTGACGATACGCTGCTGGGCGTTGTCGGCCAACTGCAATTTGAAGTATTTGAGTACCGCATGAAGGGTGAATATGGAGTTGATGTACAGCTTCAGCGTATGCCGTTCCAATTTGCACGCTGGATTGTGGATGATCAGATTGATCCAAGCAAATTCCGTATTAACTCTACGCTGGTGAAGGACAAGAAGGGCAATTATGTCGCCTTGTTCGAAAACGAGTATGCGATGCGGACCGCTATAGAGAAAAATCCTACAGCCAAGTTTTTGGAGATGGCTCCATAAGATTTGGATTTGATAAGCAGGACAGGAATGAAAACTGTTATTTGATCTGTACAACGAATAGTCCACTCAGTGTTACGGCGAGTGGACTATTTTCGTATACGGGCGGTAGGATGAAGCAGGGTTGAACAAAAGTTTGAAGATAGGACTTAGGTTAGCGGGACGGGCTTGATTTTATCAAGCTGCTCATGTGCCAGGTGGACAAACTCTTGTTGCTGGGTCTGGTTCATGTGCTTCCATGCCACCTCAAGAATGACACCCAATCCGGGCAAAGCGGCCTCTGGTCCATCCACTGACCCGATAATCATATCGGTAAGATCAGCTTCTGATTTGCCGTGAACTTTGTGAACAATGGCTTGTCGTAAATCCAGTGTAATGGGCATGTGGTACCTCCCGTATGTTTGTAATTGTTGTCGGGTGTATTATGGCTTGGGCTGCTGTCCGGTATACATGAAGAAGCATTTGGCATAAGCATACCAAATTTATGTTTTTGGCGTGTTATGCTATACTATGACGGACAGTACGGTGATCGGGAGGTAAGGAAGTAATGGCAAAGAAGCAGTATGCAGTAATTGGTATGGGGCGTTTTGGCTCCAGTGTTGCCACTTCATTGAGCGAAATGGGCTTTGATGTGCTGGCGATCGATTCGGACGAGCAGCGCACACAGGAAATGTCGAATATTGTGACCCACGCGGTATCTGCCGATTCAACGGATGAGGAAGCGCTGCGTGCGCTCGGTATTCGCAATTTTGATGTCATCGTGGTGGCAATTGGCGAAGATATACAGGCAAGCATATTGACCACATTAATACTCAAGGATATGGGCGTGCCAGCTCTGATCGTAAAAGCACAAAATGAGTTGCATGGGAAAGTGCTGCAAAAGATAGGCGCGGATAAGGTGGTTTATCCTGAGCGGGACATGGGGCTGCGAGTAGCCCATCATTTGACGTCCCCGAATATTCTGGATTATATTGAGCTGTCCAAGGATTATAGTATTTTGGAGATAAAAGCCGCAGATTCCATGATAGGAAAAAATCTGAAGGAACTTGATATACGCGCTCGTTTTGGCTGTAATGTGATGGCGATTCGCCGAGATCAGGAAATGAATATCTCCCCTTATGCTGAAGATCGGCTGGAGACGGGGGATGTACTTGTTATTGTAGGCCACAAGGATGATTTAACCAAGCTAGAGCTGGCTTTTGCAGTATGATGATAAATCATTTATTTATAAAGGAACGGACGGATAACGAATGGAAATCATTTCACCGAACAATACACGTGTAAAGGAATGGGCACAACTGCTGGAAAAAAAGCATCGCACCAGGCAGCATAAATATATCGTCGAGGGCATTCATCTGGTGCAGGAAGCATTGCGTTCGAACGCGGTTGTCGAAAGCGTTGCCTATGATTTGGACAAGGGCATTCCTGCCGAGCTAAATGGCCTGGACCAAGCAGACCAGCCGGTGGAATGGGTTCCCGTGTCGGCGGCGGTCATTGCCAAATGCACCGATACGAAGACACCGCAGTCCGTCTTTGCTATCGTGCGCAAGGAGGAGCGCGACGCATTCCCGGCGTTGCTGGAGCAGCCGGATGCGCTGGTGATGGTGCTGGACGGGGTACAGGACCCCGGCAATGTAGGCACCATCATCCGTAGTGCGGACGCCGCGGGAGCCGCAGGCGTCATTCTGGGTCATGGCTGCGCCGACCTGTACAATCCGAAGACGATCCGCTCTACGATGGGATCGCTTTTTCACCTGCCCGTGATTGAGGGCAGTTTGGAGGAGCTTTTGCCACAGGCCAAAAACAAAGGTGCCCGACTGATCAGCACTTCGCTGGACGCAAGCCTGTCATGCTATGCCGTTAATTTGCGTGTTTCCGCTTGGCTCGTCATTGGGAACGAGGGGCAGGGTATTTCTGCATCCACCGCACGTATGGTTGATGAATCGGTGTTCATTCCGATGCAGGGACAGGCGGAATCGCTGAACGCAGCGATGGCCTCCACGGTGCTGCTTTTTGAGGCGATGAGACAGCGAAGCTAGTGGAAATAACTATTATTTATGGATTGTAGCATCAAATCAATTTGACAGGTTCCCAAATCTTTGTTAGAGTTTCATCAAATACGTATAACCTTTTCATGGGATGTTACCGTTAGGGCATAACCTGAACCGGCTTGTTTACACTACGCGTGTATCTGGGCCAGTTTGGGTTTTTTTATTTCATTTAACCCTTTCGGCTTTCCCCATCACACATTTGGAAGGAGAACGTTTATGTCCAGCTTTATTTTTCCGAAAGACTTTTTATGGGGTGGTGCTCTTGCTGCCAATCAGGCAGAGGGTGCTTATCTGGAAGACGGCAAAGGATTGAGTCTGGTGGATCTGTTGCCGGCTGGAGAGAAGAGAAGAAGTATCATGCAGGGGAATGTTCCCTCGCTTACTCCGCTGGAAGGCGAATTCTATCCTTCCCACGAAGCGATTGATTTTTACCATCGCTATCGCGAGGATATTGCGTTATTTGTGGAAATGGGTTTCAAGGCGCTGCGTGTTTCCATTGCATGGGCCCGTATTTTTCCAACGGGAGAAGACGCCACGCCGAATGAAGCCGGGTTACAATTTTACGATGATCTGTTCGACGAATTGCTTAAACATGGCATCCAGCCAGTGGTTACCCTCGCTCATTTTGACGTACCGGTAAATCTGATTGATAAATATGGAAGCTGGCGAAGCCGAAAACTGGTAGCTTTATTTGAAACATATGCCAAAACAGTATTCGCCCGTTACAAGGATAAAGTGAAATACTGGATGACGTTCAACGAAATTAACATGCTGCTCCATTTGCCGTTTATTGGAGCCGGGCTTGTTTTCCAGAAAGGTGAAAACGTCAAACAAATTCAGTACCAGGCTACACATCACCAGCTTGTTGCAAGTGCACTGGCTGTAAAAGCGTGCCACGAGATCATTCCAGATGCCAAAATTGGCTGTATGCTGGCTGCCGGCAGCTTCTATCCGTATACGTGCAATCCCGAAGATGTTTATCAAGGAATGGAAAAAGACCGCGAGTCCTACTTCTTCATCGACGTGCAGTCACGCGGTGAATATCCAGGTTATGCGAAGCGGTTCTTCAAGGATCATGGACTAACAATCGAGATGGAGTCTGACGACACGGAAATTTTGAAGCATCATACCGTCGACTATATCGGATTCAGCTACTATTCCAGCCGAACCACCAGCACAGACCCGGAAGTTGTTAAAAACATGACGAGCGGCAATGTGTTTGGCTCCGTATCCAACCCGTATCTGGACAAGTCCGATTGGGGCTGGACGATTGATCCGAAGGGGTTCCGTATCACGGCAAACCAATTGCACGACCGCTACCAAAAGCCTCTGTTTGTAGTGGAAAACGGCTTTGGTGCCAACGACGTGGTTTCTCCTGAAGGAGAAGTCAACGACGATTACCGGATCGACTATTTGAAGCGGCATATTGCGGAAATGGGCGAGGCTCTTCAGGATGGGGTTGAGATTATCGGTTATACGAGTTGGGGTCCTATTGACATCGTCAGCGCTTCCTCTGGAGAGATGAAAAAACGCTACGGCTATATTTATGTGGATCGGGACAACGAAGGCAACGGCTCGCTGAACCGGATTAAAAAGAAAAGCTTCCACTGGTACAAAAACGTAATTCATTCCGATGGCGAGAATCTGGGCGAGTAAGAATCTCATAAGAAAATAGATCGGATATCCCGATTGTAAAGGGGATTTCCGGTCTCTGTTTCTTGGTTGAAAGCGTTGACAATCTCTCGTCTTCGGGCTATACTTGACGCAATTCCATCATTTTTTAGGATTGTTACTGCAAAGGCAGGCAAAACCTAAGCCACCAATAAGCGGATTTTACAGTCTTGTTTATTTGTTGAGCTTCGGTTTTTTTGTTTGCCATAAACAGGATGGAATAGGAGTGTGGCTCTTGCTGGCATATGGGGGGATTTAGATGAAAATAGCAAAGGTCATCAACAACAATGTAATCAGCGTCTACCAGACGGACGGTACAGAGCTCGTGGTGATGGGCCGTGGGGTTGCTTTTAAGAAAAAGCCCGGAGATAAAGTAGACGAAACCAGAATTCAGAAAGTATTTGCCCTGAAAAACAAGCAGACGTCCGACAACTTCAAAATGCTGCTGCGTGAGGTTCCACTGGAACTGATTGTGATTGTGGAAGAGATTATCAATGACGCCAAGCACAATTTGAATAAAAAGCTGAACGAAAATATTTATGTTTCCTTGACTGACCACATCAATTTCGCCGTTGAAAGATACCAGGAAGGATTGGAGATCAAAAACGCGTTATTGTGGGAAGTCAAGCAGTTGTACAAAGAAGAATTTGCGATCGGTCTGAAAACGCTGGAACAAATTAAACAAAAGCTCGATATTGAACTGCCTGTGGACGAAGCGGCTTTTATCGCGATTCACATCGTGAATGCCGAAATGAACGAGGAAGTTATCACCACTATGAGTATTACAAAATTCATGCAGCAAATTATCAATATAGCGAAATATCATTTTAAGGTCGATTTTGACGAGGATTCTCTGAGTTATTTCCGCTTTATTACGCATCTGAAATTTTTCGCCCAGCGTGTGTTTAAGGGGAATCACTACGAAAACAACTACGATCATTTGTATGACATGATCAAGGAAAAGCACAGAGATGCGGCTGCTTGCACGGAGAAAATCGGAGCTTTTGTGGAAAAAGAATACAACCACGAATTGACGAACGAAGAAAAGCTGTATCTGACCGTGCATATTGAGCGGGTGGTTAACAGATAAGCTGGACTTTTCCTGCAAACAGGATAGAGAACATACGACTAAATATTTTTATTGACAGATATGGTTGATTAATTATATTATGAGAACAACAGGAATTTAATAAGCTTTAACTGGGATTGTTACTGGTTATGCAGGCAAAACCTAAGTCATGAAAAATTGCGGGACAAAAAGCGCCCACCATTTTTCAAGGCTTAGGTTTTTTGTGCGCCTAAATACGTAAAATGCCCATTCAAACATGGAGGTGTCTAGCATGAGTTATGAAAAATTGGCTAAGGAAATTGTTGACCTGGTAGGTGGTGAAAAAAATGTGGTATCACTCGTTCACTGCGCCACCCGCTTGCGTTTTGTGCTAAAGGACGAGGCGAAAGCGGACAAAGAAAAACTGGAAAAAACCGACGGGATTATTACGGTGAAGCAGAGCGGTGGTCAGTTCCAGGTCGTAGTCGGCAACAAAGTACCAGAGGTATATAATGCAATCGGCAAAGTATCCAACATTTTGAATGAAACTGGAAAAGAAGATCATCCAGCTAAGGGCAACAAAGGATTTGGCGCCGTAATCGACGTAATTTCCAGCATTTTTGCACCTTTGCTCGGAGTTATGGCTGGGTCCGGTATTCTGAAAGGTCTGCTGCTGATCGCCAGCAACCTTGGCTGGCTGCAGCCGAAAGAAACTACCTACATGATTTTGTATGCTGCAGCTGACAGCTTGTTTTATTTTCTCCCCCTCTTGTTAGCGGTTACAACAGCCCGGAAATTTGGAGGCAACATCTTTGTTGCCCTGACTATTGCTGGGGGATTGCTTTACCCGTCCATCGTCACGCTAAAAACGGAAAGTACACCTACGGACTTTTTCGGTATTCCTATTGTTATGATGAGTTATTCATCTACCGTTATTCCGATCATTTTAGCCGTCATCGTCATGAGTAAGCTGGAAAAATGGTGCAATCGAGTGATCCATGAGAGCGTCAAAAACTTTATTACACCTTTGATTCTACTTGTAATTATGCTTCCTCTGACCTTGATCGTGTTTGGTCCAGTCGGGGTGTACGTAGGTAACGGGATTGCTGCTGGGCTCGTTGCTGCGTTCAGCTTTAGTCCGCTGCTGGCTGGAGCAGTCCTCGGTGCTTGTTGGCAGTTGCTCGTTATTTTCGGTGTTCACTGGGGCCTTGTACCTGTGTTTATTAACAACATTGCTGTTAACGGTAGAGACGGAATCAAGCCGTCCGCTGCGGCTTCCATCTTCGCTCAAACCGGCGCTGCGTTCGGTGTTATGCTGAAAACCAAAAATAAAAAGTTGAAGACCTTGGCGGGTTCCGCTACGCTTACCGCATTGTTCGGTATCACAGAACCAGCCGTCTATGGAGTCACGCTTCCGCTGAAACGTCCGTTTATTGCAGGTATTATCGGCGGTGCTATCGGTGGTGCAATTATCGGCCAAGCTGGAACGCAAGCATTCGCTTCCGGCGCGCCGGGACTGCTAACCTTGCCCATCTTCTACGGCCCCGGCGGACAAGGCTTCCCGGGACTGATTTTAGGAATTTCGGTATCGTTTCTGGTTTCGGCCATTCTGACTTATATTTTAGGGTTTGAAGATCCGGTTGAAGCGGAAGAATCACCCGAAAATTCGACTAAAGAAACAGTTCATACAACAGATGTTTCTAACGAAGAGGTATTTAGTCCGATTGAAGGAACCGTTGTCTCCCTCTCGGAAGTTCCCGATCCTGCATTTGCGTCGGAAGCTATGGGTAAAGGCCTCGCCATCGAACCGACATCAGGCAGAGTTGTTGCCCCGTTCGACGGAACGATTACTGTGGCGTTCAAGAAAAAACATGCGCTTGCGATTGTTTCGCCCAAAGGCGCAGAAATTCTGATTCATGTCGGAGTAGATACGGTTAAGCTGGACGGTAAACATTTTACCTCCCATATCAAAGAAGGCGACCAGGTAAAAGCAGGGGACCTGCTTCTCGAATTTGACGTTGAGCAGATCAGGGCAGCAGGCTACCCTACGATTACACCGATTATCGTTACGAATTCTTCCGATTATACAGATATCCTTCCAACCACCAAAGGACAGGTAAGGGTGCAGGAACCGCTCTTAAAACTGTTCGGCGGTACCAATGAGAAAGAGGGCATTGCCTGAATGACATAAAAATAAGCTCTGAGGGTCCACCTTCCCGGATCCTTAGAGCTTTTTTCTTGTTTTATACTGCCTAAAAAGTTAATTTAATTGACAATATGTCAATTAAATTAACTTGTACGGTAATAAAAACTACTCTATAATTTTTTTGTAATTATGCAAAATTTCTGAAAACGCAGGCTATAAAATCATTCGATTTACCAGGGGGAAATGCAAGGATGTTGGATAAGTGGGCCGAGGCCGTAAGTAGTGTCATTTGGAGCAGTCCAGTGGTATATGTCTGTTTGGGAGTGGGACTTTTATTTTCGATTATGACTCGATTTTTACAAATCAGGCATTTTAAAGAGATGATTCGGTTGGTGTTTAAAGGTAAAAGCTCAGAGGCAGGTGTATCCTCCTTTCAGGCTTTTACCATGGCGCTATCAGGGCGCGTAGGGACTGGGAATATTGCAGGTATTGCCTTAGCCGTTGGCATGGGTGGACCGGGTGCGATTTTCTGGATGTGGGTGATGGCCTTTATTGGGTCGGCTACGGCGTTTGTTGAATCCGCACTGGCTCAGGTATATAAAGTAAAACGTGATGGTCAGTACCGGGGCGGTCCTGCCTTTTATATCGAAAAAGGGACGGGCTTAAAATGGTTTGCCGTTATTTTTGCTGTCGCGGCGTTGGTTGCCATGTGCCTGCTTATGCCGGGAACCCAATCGAATTCGATTGCGGTAGCTTTTCACAGTTCGTTTGGTATGGATATGAAGGTTTCCGGGATCTTGGTTGTTGTGCTGCTGGCGCTTATTATTTTTGGTGGTGTCAAAAGGATTGCAAATGTGGCTCAGGTTGTTATTCCGTTTATGGCGCTTGGATACATTCTTGTCGCTTTCTATATTATGATTACGAACATTACTGCGCTTCCGGGCGTGTTTTCACTGATCTTTCGCAGTGCCTTTGGCATGGATTCTGTGTTTGGCGGTATGGCAGGGACGGCGATTGCCTGGGGGGTAAAACGGGGCATTTACTCCAACGAAGCCGGACAAGGGTCGGGTGCGCATCCGGCGGCTGCCGCAGAAGTTTCCCATCCAGCAAAGCAAGGACTGGTACAGGCATTTTCCGTATATGTAGATACTTTTTTGGTCTGTACGTCTACGGCTTTCATGGTGTTGTTCACAGGTATGTATAACGTGAAGGGACCTGGTGGCGATTTTATTGTACAACATCTCCCCGGTGTTGAAGAGGGAACCCAATATACGCAGGCAGCTATCGAATCTGTATTTCCGGGCTTTGGTTCAAGTTTGCTGTCGATTACGCTGTTCTTTTTCGCGTTTACGACCATTATTGCTTATTATTACATCGCAGAAACGAATATGGCCTATCTGGTTGCCGAAAAAAAAGCCAAATGGCCAATGTTCATGCTAAAGTTGGTTATTCTGGCTTCGTCGTTCTATGGAACGGCCGTCAAGGAGTCGGCTCTGGCTTGGACCCTGGGAGATATGGGGGTCGGTATTATGCTCTGGGTGAATCTAATCGCCATGATCCTGCTGGCCAAGCCTGCTCTGCTTCTTCTCAAGGATTACGAGCGTCAGCGGAAGCAAGGGCTAGACCCGGTGTTCGTTCCAGAGAGGGCGGGTATCAAAAATGCTGATTATTGGTCAAAGGAATATAAAGACCCCTCAGATGAGTTGGAAATCAAAGTTAAACTGAACAAGCTTCAAGCATAAAAGAAGATGGGCATGTAAGATCAAAGGTGGCTCCGATGGAGTCATTTTTTTTTCGTTATCTTGCCTTTACATTCCAAGAGGGGTACATATGTTCACTGTTTGGTTTATAATTTAGACATAGATAGGTGGGAGGCCACATTGCAAATGAGAGGTGAATATAATGAAGAAATCTGAGTTGTCCATCACTGACGAGAAGTGGAGAGCTATTGTGGAGAACGACAAGTCTTATGATGGTGAATTTTTTTATGCTGTGAAGACAACAGGAATTTTTTGTCGCCCCTCCTGCAAATCCCGTCCTCCCAAAAGAGAAAATATCCGCTTATTCAAAACAGCAGAACAGGCTTTAGCAGAGCATTTTCGACCATGCAAAAGGTGTAAACCGACGGGGGAACGCTTGCCTGATCATGAATGGATCGCGCTGGTTACAGAGTATGTGGATGCTAACTATAAGGAAAATTTAACGCTGCATCTGCTTGCAGAGATGAGTCATGGGAGCCCGTACCATCTGCATCGTACCTTCAAGCGGGTCATGGATATAACCCCGATGGAATATATACAGCAAACCAGATTGGAGCATGCCAAGCAACAGCTAATGGACTCGGATAAGTCCGTTGCGGCAGTAGGGGAGAGCGTAGGTTTGTTCAATACCCCTTACTTTATTACGTTATTTAAAAAGAATACAGGCTACACCCCTTTGCAATATCGCCACCTTAAATCAGAACAATTACAAAATGGAGGTATACATCATGTTAACCCAACCCCCTAAAACAATCTATTGGTCATTATTAACCCACGAGGATTGGAATTTATATATTGCAGCTACATCGGATGGATTATGTTACGTAGGCTCACCCGATAAACCTATAGAGGAATTGGCTTCGTGGGCAGGGAGTCGATTTCCCGGCAGTCCATTAGTTGAAGAGGATAAGGTTTTACAGCCCTATGCCACAGAGCTTATTGAATACTTTCAAGGGAAGCGCACAAGTTTTACCGTTCCTTTTGACTTTCGGGGGACTGCGTTTCAAATGGCGGTCTGGAACGCACTGTGTGACATTCCGTATGGAGAGACACAATCCTACTCAGACATTGCGAACGCGATTCAGAAGCCCGCGTCTGTTCGTGCGGTGGGAGCTGCAATCGGTGCTAACCCGATTCTGGTCACCGTCCCATGCCATCGGGTTATCAGCAAAAATGGCGCTTTAACCGGATACCGTGGTGGTTTGGATATGAAGGTAAAGCTTTTGCAGCTCGAAAGAGGTTAACCATGGAAGCACATCATATATACAAATACCCCAAGACCCTTCTGAATAAAGGAACAGGTTTCTTGTCGGGGTATACGCATTCGCTAAACCCGTATACAGGCTGTACCTTTGGTTGCTCGTATTGCTATGTACGCCAAATGCCGGTTTCGACGTTTCGCGGCGTGGAATGGGGCACATGGGTTGATATTAAAAAGCAGGCGGCAGATCTTCTTCGCAAGGAGCTTCGGCGGGCCAAATCCAAGGGCAAAGTCACTATTTTTATGTCGTCCAGCACAGATCCTTATCAACCTGCCGAGTACAAGGAAGAGGTGACCCGTTCACTGCTGGAGGTGATGGTGGAAGATCCGCCGGATTTCCTGTTTGTACAGACTCGCAGTCCGCTTGTACGGCGGGATATCGACTTGTTACTCCGATTAGAGGATCGCGTACGGGTGAGCATGACGGTAGAAACAGACCGCGAAGATATACGCAAACATTTTACGCCGGATGCGCCCCCTATTCAGGCCCGTTTCAAGACGCTGCAACTGTTAAAAGAGGCAGGAGTACCAACGCAAGCCACAATCGCTCCGATGCTTCCAAGCAGCGAGCAATTTGCGGACAAGCTTTTGCCACTGGTCAACCGTATCTGTATTGATGATTATTTTATGGGAGACGGCAGTGGAGGAAGGCGTACACGAAGCTTAAATATCGGTGCGCTTTACGAGCTGTTAGGTCTGGAGGATTGGTATCATCCGGCTGCCTACAAGGCAGTCTACAAACAGTTTCGTAACGTTTTTCCTGAAGAACAGCTTTATGTAAGCCGTGAAGGATTTGAGCCCTGATTTTGGTGTAGACTGCATTCAAATGGTATGTGGGTAGAACTGCATAAGGGTTGCAGAGGAGGAAGCGGAGTGTGCAAACCGTGATCACGAAAAATTTTGACTATGGAGAGAAGGAAATCAACTACCTGAAAAGCGTGGATACCGTACTCGGTACAGCAATGACGCAAATGGGCAGGGTCGAACGAGTGATTATTCCCGATCTGTTCGCTGCGCTTGTTCATGCGATTGTGGGACAGCTTATTTCTGCGAAGGCGGTTCAAACGATATGGGCAAGAATGCAGGAGAAGCTGGGTGCGATGACACCGGAAAATATAGCGACCCAGTCGGTTGAAGTTATTCAGAGCTGTGGTATCACGATGAAAAAGGCGGCTTGTATCCTGAATATAGCCCAAACGATAGAGCAGGGCATGTTGGATTTGCAGGAACTATATGAGCTCTCCGATATACAAGTGATTCAAAAATTGTCCTCGCTGCATGGGATCGGCCCGTGGACGGCTGAAATGATGCTGATTAATTCCATGGAACGTCCAGATGTCGTCAGTTGGGGCGATATAGCTATTCGACGGGGGATGATGAAGCTGTACAGTCTGGATACACTTACCAAGAAACAATTCGAGGAGTACCGCCGAGTCTATTCGCCTTATGGCTCGGTGGCTTCTATTTATTTATGGAGCATTTCATTTCGTTAAGGATCAGGGAGTGGGAACGGTGAAAACAACAATTAGAGAACAAATTCTGGCACATGTCGATGTAGATTTTCAAAAATTTACGGCGGCGTTGCTTCCGAATATTGATAATGTACTGGGGGTACGCCTGCCGGTGCTGCGTAAGCTGGCTCAGGATATTGCCAAGGGCGATTGGCGTCTCTACCTTGAAACCGCTGAAAGTGAACATTTCGAGGAAGTAATGCTGCAAGGCATGGTGATTGGCTATGTGAAAGCAGATATAGAGGAAGTTTTGGGCAACGTCGCCAGGTTTGTTCCTAAAATTGATAACTGGTCAGTTTGTGACAGCTTTTGTGCCGGATTAAAATGTACGAAAAATCATAAGGAACGAGTATGGGACTTTATCCAGCCGTATCTGTCATCCAGGAAAGAATATGAAATTCGGTTTGGAGTGGTTATGCTTCTGAATTTTTATATTGAGGAAGAGTATATCATCCGGGTGCTGCAATGGCTGGATCAAACCCACCGTGTGGATTATTATGTACAAATGGCAGTCGCATGGGCGATATCTATTTGCTATATCAAGCTGCCTGAGATTACGATGAGTTACTTAAAAAACAATACACTGGATGATTTTACGTTCAACAAAGCTCTGCAAAAGATCACAGAATCATACCGGGTGGATCAGGCAACGAAAACAATTATTCGTAGTATGAAGCGAAAAAGAAATTAGTATCAGTTTATTTCTTATTATTCTTATTGGATTTTAAATATATTAGCTTTGCTTTTTTTGGAATCCAATATTAAAATGGAACTAACTTAAAAAAGGAGATGACGTGAATTGGCAGAGCAAGTGCGTATTGGCAAAACAGATCTATATGTAAAACCTATCGGTTTGGGTGCAAATAAGGTGGGAGGACATAATCTTTTTTCCGGCTTGAACGATGAAACGGGCAAAGAAGTCGTTCGCACCGCTTTGGACAACGGCATCAATTTTCTAGATACGGCTTTTATTTACGGACCTGAGCACTCAGAGCGGTTGATCGGTGAGGTGCTGAAGGAGCGCGGCAAACGTGAGGAAGCTGTCATTGCGACCAAGGGGGCACACAAATTTGTGAACGGAGAGGTTGTTATTGACAACTCGCCTGCTTTTTTACGTGAATCTGTCGAATCTAGTCTGAAAAGATTGCAGACCGATTATATTGATCTGTTCTATATCCATTTTCCGGATGAAGCTACGCCGAAGGCAGAGGCTGTCGGAGAATTGAAGAAGCTCAAGGACGAAGGCAAAATCAAGGCCATTGGCGTATCTAACTTTTCCATTGAACAACTTAAGGATGCGAATAGTGACGGCTATGTAGATGTGCTTCAATCCGAATATAATTTGCTCCAACGGGAAGCGGAAAAGGAACTGCTGCCTTACACCAAAGCCAATGGCATTTCGTTTGTGCCTTATTTCCCGCTGGCTTCCGGATTGCTGGGCGGTAAGTATACGAAAGACACAACCTTCACAGACAACAGAGCGAAAAGTCCATTATTTCAGGGAGAAGCATTTGCTCGTAATTTGGACAAAGTGGAGCAGGTACGGCAAATTGCCAATGCGTTGAATGCAGAGGTCGCTCATATTGTGCTCGCATGGTATTTGACCCGCGATTCGATTGATGCCCTCATTCCAGGGGCGAAGGGGCCGGAGCAGGTGCTGGCGAATCTGAAAACGCTGGATGTTAAGCTGAGTCAGGCAGATATTGAAAAGATTGACCATATTTTTAAATAATTTTTTCAAATAATACTTAAGAGTCACATCGTGGGATTATATATTTTTAGCACACTAAAAGGAGCTGCCGGACGGGCGGCTTCTTTTTCGTATACCCGCCGCATATCCTTGTAGGGTAAGCTCATCGCTGCGGAGGGATCGGGATGAAGAGAAGACCGCATTGGCACAGCAGGCCTAACAGAAGGCGACACGGAAGACACAGAGTATGGCTCATTGTGGGGCTGATACTGCTGGTAGGAATCGTACAGGTTGCGTCTTATGTAGAGCAGCATTTGAAGCCGCCTATGATGCATTTGGCAAAAGTGCGGGTTAAGCAAATGGCGACGGAGGCCATTAATTCAGCGATTACTGCGCAGGTAGAGCAGGGCGAGACCGCTGATAAACTGATTGAATGGAGAACGGATGCGCAAGGGAAAACCTCCGGCTTTGTTCTGAATTATGCGGAGCATATGAGAATTACTTCGGATACGCTCAAGGCAGTCAAGGCAACGATGGACAGCATGAGCCATTTTGATGAGAGCGTTCCGATCGGTCAGGCATTGGGTAGTCCGCTGTTGGCTGCTTATGGGCCGAAGGTTCCACTCAAGGTGGAGCCGCATGGAGCTATCAAGGTAGATTTAAATACACGCCAGCAGGATGCGGGCATCAACATGATTTTGGTGGAAGTGTATATTCGGATTACGACGGAGGTGTCCGTCGTGATTCCTTTTGAAATGCAGCCTCAGGTTGTGGAGACGGAAATTCCGGTGTCTTATTTGCTCGTGGTAGGCAATGTCCCAATGTACTACTATGATAATCAGGGTAAGCCCGTTGGTAAAAATGGAGCTGTCGCCCCCAATTTGGCGCTGCCACCCCATTCGATAGAGACAGGCGGCGTTGCGGATTCCGGCATAGAGAGTGTTCCACAAATGCAGGAAGATGAACCCACCACTTCATCCCCAACGCCATAAGCGAAGGCAAGTGGAATGTGAAGGGACCTTATGTGGAGGTCCCTTTTACTTTACTGGTTTTGAGCGCTTTGCGCTCCGTTTGCTCCCATTGTCTTAATAACGGATACGGGTCAAAGGACCAGTCCATCCAACCGCTGTCCCGGTATATGCCATAGTGCAGATGTGGCGGGAATTTACCCTGGGTACCGGGCTTGCCGTAACCCGAGCTTCCGACCCAGCCGACAATCTGACCTGGCTTGACAATGTCCCCGTTGTGAACGGTCTTGTCAAAGCCAGAGAGGTGCGCATAGTAGTGATAGCGGTTGCTGAGATCCCGAATCCCGATTCGCCATCCACCGAACGGATTCCAGCCTTTCATTTCCACTACGCCGTAGCAGGTACTTCGAACCGGAACGCCATAGCCAGCGAACAGGTCTGTTCCTTCATGAATGCGGTAACCGCCCCAGCTTCGACGACTGCCCCAAGTGCTGCGGTAGCTATAAATGCTACCCAAGGGAAGCGGGAAGGCTTGTTTGCCAAGCTCCAGCTTTCCATAGGTCCGATACAGCTTGGCAAACTGCTGTACCCTTTGAACGGCGCGGCTGTTGTGGTAATATTCCCATACCGCAATGGAAAACTCATCCTCTGTGCTTCCATATTTGCCGAGATAAGAGGCGATGCTGAACAGCAAGTCCCTGTCATCATCACGGTCAGCAATTCCGTCACCCGAACCGTCCTGTCCCAATCCGGAAAAAAAAGAAATGGAACGTGGATACCGATCCTCGGAATCAGGGTTCATCAGACCCGACCAGACGGGGGCGGTGACAAAGATACCTGTGACTCGTTCCTTATGCTTGCGATCCTTGGGATGCGCAATCGTAAGCGTACGTTCATACTGGTCGATAGCGGCCAGCCTGTACCAGGGAATCCCTGTCAAGGCTTCGACGGAACGATATAGAGCAAGCCTGGACGTATACAATGATGACTGGGAATTTGGAGTAGCGACATGTGCTTGCTGAATGCTTTGGGATGATGTTTGTAAAGGTTTGGCCAAGGCCTGAGCAGGAAGCGGACAGGCCATTGTCAGTGTAGTACTGCATAACAGCAGCGGCAACAGGCGAACAGCGCGGGCTGTACGTTTAGGGTAAGGCACGTGAACCAACCTCCTCATAAGGGAGCTTGACAGCCCCCGTAGATTACAGGCCCGCATCCAACGGAATCGGTACGGGCGCTTTGGTTTAGATTGAGCCATATCCGTCGCTTTTATCCATATAAGGATTTTACTTTTCCGGCATCAAAGTCATATCAAAAAGGGAACAATGAATGGAGGTTTTTCCATGGCTTTCATGTTATAATGTATGGCAATGACAGCCCAAGCTTATCAGAAAGAAGGTCTATGCCATTGTCTAGAAAAGTGAAGGAAGCCAAGCCCGACTGGATTCGTATTAAACTCACGACAGGCGATAACTATCAGGAAATCAAGAGCATGATGCGTTCCAAGACATTACATACCGTATGTGAGGAGGCGCGATGCCCTAATATATATGAATGCTGGGCCAACAGGACAGCTACATTTATGATTTTGGGTGATATTTGTACGCGTGCGTGCCGTTTTTGCGCAGTGAATACGGGAATGCCTACGGAACTGGACTTACAGGAGCCTGAACGCGTCGCGGAAGCGGCTGAAAACATGAACTTGAAACACTGTGTCGTAACCAGTGTGGCCCGCGATGATTTGAAGGATGGGGGAGCCACTATATTTGCAGAAACGGTGCGGGCGATTCGTCGTCGTTTGCCTTTTTGCAGCGTAGAAGTGTTAATTCCCGATTTTATGGGCGATATCGAATCGCTGCGTATTGTCATGGATGCCAAACCAGATATTTTGAATCATAATATTGAAACGGTGGAGCGGATGTCCGATAAAGTTCGGGCCAAGGCCAAATACCGTCGCTCCCTGGAGCTTCTTCAACGTGCAAAGCAATTAAATCCGTCCATCCCTACCAAATCCAGTATCATGCTGGGTGTCGGAGAAGAGTGGGACGAGATCTTACAAACCATGGATGATCTGCGTAAAGTCGATTGCGATATTATGACAATTGGACAATATTTGCAGCCATCCGAGAAACATTTATATGTGCAAAAATATTACCCACCGGAAGATTTTGCGAAGTTAAAGGAAGAGGGATTACAACGGGGGTTCAGCCACGTCGAATCCGGTCCGTTGGTCCGCAGCTCCTACCAAGCGCATGAGCAGGTGAAGTCTGCCGCTCAGCATAAGGAAGAAGGCGCCCTTTCGCAGGCTTGATCCGGGAAAGGCGGTCAGATTAGCTTGTTTCATATCGGTGGTAAAAACTATGAAGTGTTGCAGGATCACAAGAACGGGTGGAATCCCGAAGCTTTTCGTGACCGGTATAGTGAAGTGCTGGAGCGCTATGATTATATTATTGGTGATTGGGGTTACAACCAGCTACGTCTAAAGGGTTTTTATCGTGACGGGCATCCCAAAGCCAATAAGGATACATCCATAGCGGTATTGGACGATTACATTAATGAATATTGTAATTTCGGTTGTGCTTATTTTGTGCTGCTTAAGAGCCGCGAAGTGATCAGCAAGATTGAAAACAATGATGAATCCGTTACGCCGGATCATCAACAGTTGGAAGAACCTCAAGCGGAACCAACGGAAACGGTTGAAGCCGGAGAGCCGCAAGAAGTGCTGCAACGCGCAGACGGAGAAGAACGGGAATGGCCGGAGCCACAGCGTGAGTCAAGGGAAGCCGAGGAGCCGCGAGTGGAGCAGCCGCGTGAAGCTCAGGAAATTCAGGAGTTGCAACGACGGGAACCAAGGGAATTCCGTGAAAACCGTCCGTCCAGAGAAGGGCGTGAAGGGAATCGGCAGCGTGAGCCACGGGAAGCACGTGATTCGCGCCCGCCGAGAGAACCGCGTGAGGCGAAGGACGGGCGAATTTCCGGTGAAGGACAGCAAGCCCGGGAACCACGGAAACAGCGCAATCAGCAAGGGAATTTCGATAAAAAGGAATCCCGTGGCCCACGCTATGAGCGTCAACCGAAGGAAAACCGGGAGGGACGGCAAGTCCGCGTCTCACGTGATTCCGGAGGCCAGCGTCAGGCGCAGCCTGCTGCCAAAGTCGAAAGAGCTGAGGGAAGCAAAAAGAATAAAACATTTACAGATCCACAACAAAACGGTTCCTGAATTTCAGGAGCCGTTTTTATTTATGGCAAAAGGATCAACCATGGTTGAGTTGGCCCTATCATACAAAAAAGAGCCAAGATTGGCTCTTTTGCATGTACTAGTGCTTTTCGGTTCTATGTGTATTCCAAAGTGCTTGTCTAATTAAGAAAAGCAATGCGTACCCGATCCCAAAATGGGAAGGGACGATAACGAGCGAAGCTAATTTTGTGACTGGAAACCTGACAGCGAACGGAAATCAAATCATCCACAGGGAAGTTCAGATGATCTACCGTCAACAGAAGACGCTGATCTTTTCTCGAAAAAATATCACAATGATGGTGCTTGGGCAGCAACAATGGCGATCCAAGTGTCCGATACACCCGGTTGTTAATGGAAGCGATCTCGGTTAATTGCAACGCTTCAATGGTGGGGTGAACCATAGCTCCGCCGAGTGCTTTGTTATAGGCAGTCGTACCTGAAGGGGTAGAAACGCATATTCCGTCTCCACGGAACATTTCGAACGTGACATCGTTAATATCCACTTGTGCAACGACCGTGCCATCGACCCCTTTTAACGTAAATTCATTCAACGCAATAAAAGAAGCATTTCCCGACTTCTTGTGAATCTCCAGCTCGATCAATGGATACTTGACGATTCTCGGTTTAAGGGGTCCCTCAGATCCGCTTTGGCTCATCAGGTGGATTAGCTCCTCCAGCTCGTCCGCACGCCAATCGGCATAAAAGCCCAGATGACCGGTATGTACACCAACAAAGGCTATATCCGAAAGTCGATCGATGAAGGTATGAAACGCATGAAGCATAGTACCGTCGCCTCCAATTGACACGACGATTTCCGGCGATTCGGCATCCAGCTTGAAATTCTTTTCTTGGGCAAGACGGTGAAACTGCTGACTCAAGTCCATGGAGTGCTGATCCCCGCGATCCAGAACATAATATCTCAAGATGAAAAGCTCCTTTGTCATGGGTATATACCGATCATAATCAATTATGAGCAAGAACACAATCGTTCATTGCCTGGACGCTCCCCTTAGATGTGCGAATAAGCGGCTTGTGCCTGCAGTCAACCAAGAGAGACAGAGCATGGCTATCAGCAGGCAAGTGAGGAATAGCAGGCTTTGCCACAACACAGTGGATGAGAAGCCGGGAGACCAGGTGATATCGTGTATCGGAGAAAAGACTGGCGAGCTTCCCTGTCCCATGAGCGGACGCCATAGCACGAGAGCCAGCAGAGCAGAGATGATGCCGTGCGCAGCGCGGGCTAGCAAAAAAGGCAGATACCGGAGATTCGTTGTATTCAAAATACTCGCGACCTGCGCATGAACCGATAGTCCGCCCCAGGAGAGAACAAAGGCTGCTGCGGCTACCTTGAACGGCAAAGCAGCTCCTGTGGCTTCACCAGCAGCTTGTGCCCCTAAAGTGACTTCGAAGATACCGCCTACAATGGAATCTGTTAACGTAGGAGGAAGGCCGCAGGCGGACAATAAGCTTGCTGTAAGCAGGCGAAGCCCGCTCATTAAACCGGAGTTCGTTAAAGCTTCCAGAATGACGCAGAAGAATACAACCAGTCCTCCTACGACAATAATAAGACGGAGGGAGGAAGCAATAGCTTGACGCAGCAACTCGCCAAATGGACGGCCATCTTCCAGGCGCGCTGTATGCATGGCATATATCGCTTGGCGCAGTCGTCCGCGTTGCTGCACAGAGGACGTGTCTGACTTGGCATTTGGAATGACAGTGAGGGATGTTGGTGTAGGCTGCCCGGTGTGGCCGCCTGCTTCGGTTGCAGCAGACTGGGGACGCTTGTCGTGAGTATCAGCGTTCCCCGAATGGGAGCCGTGGAAGCGCATGAGCAGGCCGATGATCAGCACGCCACCATAATGGGCAGCACCCAGCACGACTGCAATTTCAGGCTGATGAAAGAACCCGACGGAAACGGCACCGATCAGGAATATCGGATCAGAAGAGGTTGTAAAGGCGACCAGCCGTTCTCCTTCGATGCGAGTGATCCATTTTTGCTCCCACAGCTTGGCCGTTAATTTGGCTCCAATCGGGTAGCCTGATGCACAACTGACAGCGGCGACAAAGCCTCCACAACCGGGTACACGGAACAAAGGCTGCATGAGCGGGTCCAGCAGCGCACCTATAAAATGGACGATGCCAAAACCGAGCAGCAGCTCGGAAATAACGAAAAACGGGAATAAGGACGGGAACAGCACGTCCCACCAAATGGCCAGACCACGAAGTCCAGCATTTAGAGAAGATTGCGGGTGCGCCGCCATAAGTATAAATAGGAATATCAGCATAAGAATGAGAAAAGGGAGTAAGTAACGGCGGTACAGCGGCATAGAGGCCCCTCCTTTGGAGTTCTACTACTATTCCTATGACGAGGATGGACAAAGAGTACCAAAAAAACAAGAAAGCGTTTGCATGAAATGCTGTATTTTTGTAAAGATTATGTTAAAATTAAAAAAACAACGATCCATAACCTTAAGGATGGAGTGATCAGGATGAGCATCGTTGCCGGTCTACTCGTGTGTGCTTTTGTGTATGTCATTCGTGCCTCTCTCGTCCATCCCGGTGAAGAGGATTGGCGGAGTTATTAGCTGTATTTGTAGAATGGCAGGCTGTTTGCAAGTCGTGCAAGCCTGTCCTCATACGTGAAATGATGAAATGACGCTTATTCTTAGCGTCATTTTTTGTTTTTTGTTATAATACGGGTGTATATTTATTACCATAGCACAGAAAGTTGGGGGAAAAGTGAATCCTAGCCTGAGCATTTATGACAATCTTGGGGGTGCGGGGGGTGTTCGTGCTATTATTGAGGCCTTCTACCCGAGAGTTTATAAAGATCCGTTGTTAAGTCCGCTGTTTCCTGAAGACATAGAGTCGGTGAAGGAAAGACAGTATATGTTCCTGAGCCAGTTTTTTGGCGGACCGTCCCTGTTTTCAGATGCTTATGGTCATCCGATGTTACGTGCCCGACATATGAAGTTTCCCGTAACGGAAGAAAGAGCTGAGGCGTGGCTGTCCTGTATGGCGAGTGCGTTAACGGATGCAGGCATTGAGGAGCCGCTTCGTTCATTTATACTTAATCGTTTGTCCGGTCCTGCGCATCATTTTGTAAATACCCCGTAAGCTTGCGGGGATTGCCGAATTTTGGAGAGGGTTGTAAAAACATTGGAACTTGAACCGTTATATCAGATTAAAATCTCTTGTCCGCTTTGTGAAGAAGAATTTCAGACATCTCGTGTCAGACCGAGCCTAAAGAAGGCAATTCGTACGGATTCAGACTTCTGCGCGTATTACAAGAATGAAAATCCTGATTTTTATGTCGTACGGGTTTGTCCTCATTGCGGATTTACCTCGACAGAGCATTCTACCGTTCAGTTAAGCGATCAGCAGAACAAGCTGTTTAAGGACAAAATTGGTAATCGGTGGCAATCCCGCGAATATGACGGACATCGCAACTGGGAAGAGGCGTTGGAAACGTATAAGCTGGGTTTACTGTGTGCGCAGGTCATCGGGGAAAAGGAACGGGTGATAGCCAGCCTGTTGCAGCATATCGCGTGGATGTACCGATACCAGGGGAATGAGGAGCAGGAGCTTCGGTTTCTCAAGTTTAGTCTGGACTCCTATATTCGGGTCTATGAGCTGGAGGGTGTCGGGGCGAATAACGCCAAGCTTCTCTATCTGATTGGAGAACTGCATCGACGTACAGGCAACTTTAACGAAGCGGTACGCTGGTTTTCACGTGTCATTAATGACAAGAAGATTGTGGATGCGGCTATGATCAGGGCTTCCCGTGAACAATGGGCTGTATTGAGAGAACAAATGCTGGCTAAGGATATTCAACTGCCGGAGGAAATGCAGGACGCAAGCTCCTCCTGATAAAAAAAGGTGTGCACTATGGCCGATTCAGGCTCATGGTTCACACCTTGTTTATAAAAAAGGTTACCTTTCTCAACACTGCCTCATGAATTAATGATGGCGCAGGGTGGTATCTGACAGCAGATAATCGTTGTCACAATCCACCAAAGTAATCCTGCTGTGGCAGCATGGAAACACAAGCAGCTTTTTCATACCTTCATGTATGAGCTTAAGCTCTTTGGGCTTTAGGGGTAGCAGGACGTTCTCATGGTCGCAAAACGGACAATATTGTACATAAACGTCTCCCATGACAATGTCATAAGGCCAGGTTTTGTGAAAAGGTATCATGATTTGTCCGATTCACCGCCGTTCGGGTCAGCGGTTTCTTCTTTGGCCAGTTCGGCCAGCTTTTGCATCAGAATATGCTGGGGTGTATGCATGAGATGTTCCAGCGGAATGCCGAGCTTTTCGGATAATTTCACAGCCGTTTCCGGCGAAATTTGTAAAGGTCTCATCCTGTATTCCTCCCAATTGTAGTGATTTTACCATCACGATGTAGCTTTATTGTATATGAAACCACATGATTCGCCAAAAAGAAAGGTGGAACTGCTATGAAAACACCATTGAAGCAAACATGGGATTTGGAATCCATATTTAGTGGGGGGTCTTCCTCTCCCTCATTTAAAGCATTTTTGGAGGAACTGGAGGGCAAGGTTCAACAATTGCAGTCCCAGCTTAAATCAGCCAAAGTACCGCAAACGGTATTGGATACCGAGCGTCTGGATAGTGTGCTGAATGCTATACAGGAGCTGTTTAACGGAGCATCGCAAGCCGGTTCTTTTGTTTCCTGTCTAACTGCTCAAAACCAGCATGACAAGCAGGCTGTTGAACTGGGCGCACGCATAAATACGCTGTATGCACAGGGGAAAGGTACTTTGGTATCCTTCCAAAACTTGCTGGCACAAACGAGTGAAGACATTTGGCAGAAGTGGATGGACCGGGAAGCGATTAAGCCGATCTCTTTTGTCCTGAATGAATACCGGAACGAAGCTCGTGAGAAAATGGCACCTGAGCTGGAAAGTCTCGCATTGGATTTGGCTGTGGACGGCTACCACGGTTGGGGGGATTTTTATGACACGATTGTCAAAAATATGACGATCCCTGTTCCTGAGAATGGAGAAATCGTAAATCTGTCCGTAGGGCAGGCTGCCAACAAGCTGGATGAACCAGATCGTAGTGTGCGTCAAGAAGTGTTCACACGTTGGGAAGAAGCATGGACCAAGGTGGAGGACTATTGTGCGGACACGCTGAACCATCTGGCTGGCTTTCGCCTCAAGCTGTATGAAAACCGGGGCTGGACGGATGTTCTCAAGGAGCCGCTGGAAATCAGCCGCATGTCGGCACAGACACTGGATACGATGTGGCAGGTCATTAACGAAACGAAGCCTGTACTGGTTAAATATCTGGAGCGGAAGGCGAAGCTACTGGGCTTGGAGAAACTGTCTTGGCATGACGTTGAAGCCCCGCTGGGAACGTCTACTACTAAAATCCCATACGACGATGCAGCCGTCACCATTGTTGAGCAATTCGGTAAATTCAGTCCAAGAATGGCTGATTTTGCTCAAATGGCTTTTGAGAAAAGCTGGATCGAAGCAGAGGATCGTCCAGGGAAACGTCCTGGTGGATTCTGTACTTCCCTACGTCTTAGCAAAGAGACCCGTATTTTCATGACCTATGCCGGATCGCCTTCCAACGTTTCGACACTGGCCCATGAGCTTGGACACGGTTATCATCAGCATGTGATGAATGAAATGCATCCATTGAATCAAAATTATGCGATGAATGTAGCCGAGACGGCTTCCACGCTGGCAGAACTAATTGTATCGGATGCTTTGCTGGAGGCTGCCGAGGGTCAGGAGAAGGTAGCATTGCTGGAGGATAAAATTCAGCGCGGCGTAGCCTTTTTCATGAATATCCATGCCCGCTTCCTGTTTGAAACCCGTTTTTACGAGCTGCGGAAAAAAGGGGTCGTAGGAGCACATCAACTGGGCGAATTGATGGAACAAGCACAGCGTGAAGCGTTCAGCGGTGTTTTGGATGAGGCTCACCCTCATTTTTGGGCCTCCAAGCTGCATTTCTATATTACGAACACTCCATTCTACAACTTCCCATATACATTTGGGTACATGTTCAGTGCCGGGATTTACGCTTTTGCGAAGAAAAATGCCGACGGCTTTGCCGATCAATATGATGCTTTGTTGCGTGATACAGGTCGCATGACGGTGGAAGAGTTGGCCTCCAAGCATCTGGGAACCGATTTAACACAGGCAGACTTCTGGCGTAATGCCGCGCAAGTCACCATTCAGGATATTGAGCAATTTTTGCAAATGACGGAATAACGTATATACTCCAAATCAGGTCTCCCACGAAGGAGGCCTTTTTTGCAATTCTTGCAGAAGATGAGGAATAAAGTCGTAATGTGTCGAAAAAGCGTTGGTATTACCTGTTGGCGAAATTTAAATTGATGGATATACTTAGAAATTAGTTATAAATGCCCATTTATGTTGTTTATGATTGTAACGTTAAAAAGTTTCGCATATAATTGAGCCATAAGACCTATTAATGGTTTTGAAACAGGTATATAGGGGGATTTTTGTAATGGATGAAGTAGGTCAATTGTCGTTAGCAAGGCAGATGGATATCGTTTTTAAAGAGCTGGATGATGAACTGGCGGGTTTGTCGTCAGGAACTGTATTTGTACAAATACGTAACAACGTGGTTGGGAAATTTGGTATCCGTCATAATCCGATTGCAGGTAAAGGAGGTACATTTGGAGCGGTGGAGCCGGGACTGTCTGTAGATCATCGGGCGGACTTCCGTCGTATGGCGCTGGATACACTAAATCACAAGCGGAGTTGGACTCATGGCGAAATTGCTTTCGATTTTGCCGTCAGACAGGGAACCATTCTGGTGGATGCTACGCTGGAATCGAACTATAACATGGCGAATCTCATGATCCGTTATAACAAGCCTACATACCGAGCGGCTAAATCGGAATAATCATCCATAGAAAAGGGTAAAGAAAGGGCGGCCTTCCTGGGGAAGACCGCCTTTGTTATATGCCCGCCCTACCGCATTTTGGTTAAATGCGATGAACGGAATGCAACATGTGGAATAATGACGCTTATTGACCTGAACGTCCTGATAATTGCTGTTCGGCCAGCTGTACCAAGCGTTTAGTGATATAACCTCCCAGAGAACCAGCCTCACGGGATGGCATGTCACCATAATAACCGTCTGCCGGAATGGTGATACCCAGTTCTTGTGCTGCTTCATATTTCAATTGTTGCAGTGCGTTGGTGGCTTGAGGTACGACCAGGTTGTTACTGCGGCGTCCTCTGCCTTGATTAGCTCCATTAGCCATGTGTAGTCACCTCCTTCGGCTGTGATGAGGTTATTATGCGACAGAGTTATGAAAATATGCGCCGAAGGAAGGAAAATGAATAGAGGGAAATTACGGATATATCATATGAATCTGAGTTTTCAGGTTAATGGATTGCTGAGGCTCCAGACGAATCAGTCCGCCTGTCCCCACAGGATCGTGTAAATTGGGTGCATCAGACAGCCAGGTATAAGGCTCAATGCAAAGATACTGATCGCATTCACCCTTTGTATACAACACCCAATACTTAAAGTATTGTTCATCCGCCGTGTAGCGAATCTGATAACCGTCATCACGGGTCAACAGGGCCTCAGCAGGTCCTTCTGATGCTCGCAGCAGCGTATCCAGATTCGTTCCTTTCAGGGAAAGTCCCGTAGAGAGCGGCTCCAAGTCATTCAAAGGGGTAATTGTACCTGTTGGGAGCTGTTCAGCGTCTTGCTCATATACCCCGTTCACAGGCAGCTTCAGGTGCCAGCGTTCAGGCTCTCCGTCCACCATAAACCAGGTGTGATATCCCAAGCCGAACGGGGCTGCTTTGTCACCCAGATTCGTTACACGCAGCGTTTGACTCAATACGGGTCCCTGCAAGCGGTAAGTCATCTCCAGACGCAGAGGAATAGGAAACTGCTCGATCCAGTGCGGATCACTTTCCGTCAACAGCTCGGTGGTCACGCTGCAACCTTCCTCATCTTCTTCAATATCACTGCAACGCCAGGATTGATTACGATGCAGCCCATGTATATGATTGTCGTTGGCCGTATTCCGATCAAACTGATAGGGAACACCGTCAAACTCGAATTGTCCTTTGCGGATTCGGCCGGGAGGGATCAGAATCGGCAAGCCAAAATGATACGGCTTTTGCAAGTAAAAGGCCAGTTCTTCCTCGCCAGGACGCCGTAAGATATCCCGATCCAGCTTCAGATCACGCACCGAGATAATATTATTCCCGAGACGGGGGATCATTGTAACTTCCAGCTCAGGGCTATGTAAAACATACGTGTCGTAACCATTCCAATGTTCTTTGGTCACTTGTTTCATATCCATGCTCCTTTGTCCACTATAATCGGTTGAAGCTTCGTGTCATTATGATAACAGATTTTCGACCGCAGGGCACAATCGACATTTGACAATAACAGGATGCGGAATTATCATAAATGTAGTTTACAATGTAATGACATGGATAACGCGATGATAAGGACAAGTAAGCCTACGCATACGCTCTTCAGAAAGCCGGTGGTAGATGCGAACCGGTGAGCCTGCACTGCTGAATGGACCTTGGAGTGCCGCACAGAACAGGAAGCATTCTTCCTCAGTATGACGGCCGATTGCTCCCCGTTAACGGAGCCATAAGATTGCAGGCAGCCACGGAGCATGACTCCGACAAGTAACAGGCTGAAGGCAATGAATAAGGGTGGTACCACGGTCTCGCGTCCCTTGAGGATGCGGGGCCTTTTTGCGTTCAATTATTTAAATAAATTTCAGGAGGAATGATGAATATGAAAACGGTACTTTCAGGCATTCAGCCCAGCGGACAGCTTACTTTAGGCAATTATATTGGTGCAATGAAAAACTTTGTCAAGTTGCAAGAGGATCATCGCTGTTACTTTATGGTTGTAGACCTTCATGCCATTACGGTGCCCCAGGAACCGGCTCAATTACGTGAACAGTCGGAGGCCGTGGCGGCATTATTTATTGCAGCAGGTATTAACCCCGAGCAATCCAACGTCTTTTTACAGTCCCATGTACCTCAGCATGCGGAACTGGGATGGTTGATGACAACCCTGACCAATATGGGAGAGCTGGAACGCATGACCCAGTTCAAGGACAAATCGGAGGGTAAGGACTCAGTAGGTGCGGGATTGTTCGTATATCCAGCGCTGATGGCAGCTGACATTTTGCTTTACAATGCGGATTTGGTTCCTGTAGGTGACGATCAGAAGCAGCATCTGGAGCTGACGCGCGATTTGGCAGGTCGTTTCAATCATCGTTATGGAGATTATTTCACTGTTCCCGAGCCGTATATCCCTGAGGTGGGCGCACGAATTATGTCATTGGATGATGCCTCCAAAAAAATGAGCAAAAGCAATCCGAATGCGGGCAGCTATATTGCTCTGCTGGATGAACCGAAAGTCATTCGCAAGAAAATCAGTCGCGCTACCACTGATTCTGGCAGTGAGGTTAAATATGATCCGGCAGGCAAACCGGAGATCAGCAATCTGATGGGAATTTACAGCCAGTGTACGGGTCTGTCGCTTCAGGAAGTGCAGAATCGTTATGAAGGTCAAATGTACGGTACGTTCAAAAAAGAGCTGGCAGAGGCGGTTGTAGCCACCCTGGAGCCTATTCAACAGCGTTATCGTGACATTCGGGAGTCCGGTGAAATTGGACGCATTTTGGCCCAATCCGCAGAGCGGGCGCAAGAAGCGGCTGAAATCACGCTGGCTGCGGTCAAAGAACGTATGGGGTTTCTGCCCCGCAAGCGATAAGAACGCAGGCCAACGCAATCAGGCGTTTGACAGGAATGTGAATGTCTCAGGAGCGACGTTGTTTGGCCTTGATAACAAAGCCCCAGCCGATGTTGCCGACAGAGAGAAGGCCCAGTAAAATGGCAAGCCAAGCAGAATAACTGATGGATATGGCGGCTGCCGTCAGCAGGACAATGGAAGAAACGGCGAACCACAATGATAGACCTTTGCTCATGGGAAAAACCTCCAGCGTTCGAATGTTGAATTTTAGGAATAAGCAGGTGTAAGCGAGCCATAATAATCTTGCAAGCTTGCAATGAACCTCACTCACAAAGAACTGAAAGGAGATTCAAATATGAGCAGACGTCGTTCAAACAACCTGCAAGTACCGCAGGCCAACGCCGCTTTACAACAATTAAAATATGAGGCCGCTCAAGAACTCGGCATCACAATCCCTCAAGACGGTTACTTCGGTAACGTCGTTTCCCGCGAAACAGGCTCTCTCGGGGGATACATCACGAAAAAGCTCGTCCAACAAGCAGAGCAATCCTTGTCGGGCAGTGGCCGTTTGCAGTAATACACATAAACCCTCCATCTTGGAAGCTGTATTATGAGCAACTGTGATGAAGAAAATCCGGAGCAATCATGCTCCGGATTTTTTGCGTGCATGGCTTATGACCATTGTGAATCACACCGGTCCGCTTCGTCAAGAGGGCGCTTTCATGTAGATATTTCATGGAGGGATGGATTTTGCTATGAACGACAAAAAAACAGCAAGCTCCGGGGGTCAGGGGAGACTTGCTGTTTTTTGTCGTTCGCGTTGCTTGCTGATAGGCTTTTTTAATTCGTATGCAGAGAGAGGCGTTTCTGCATCTTTTCATGGCTGAGCCAGCCGATATAGCTGTTGATCAGTCCAAACTGCTTATCCATGGCGACCACGGCCACGAACGGATATTGTCTCCTGTGCCGATACCGGACATCCGCCCAACGAACAATGTAGCCCCATTCCAGCTCTTCCACTTCCGCAACAGCAAAGGAAGAAAAATAGCGGAATGCCTGCACATCACGGTAGGATTTCGATGCTTCTACAGCCGGATGTGTGGACGGAACCGCATGTTTTGTCCAAAAAAGATGATTCCCGTTCAGTCCGCCAATGTCATAACTTCCATTCTGATGAGCTTTTACCACATGCCACCGGTTCCATGAAACCGTGGGAATGATATAATAGATATCGTCCGGTTGGCGCTCGGGGTCCATATCTCGTACCGCGTTTCTGGTACGGAAATGACTCCAGGTACGCCAAATATAGTACAGGCCTGTAATGATGTACAACGTAATAAATAAGGGAGCTGGTAAAACCAGTCCAGTGACCCACAGTAGAATAGCAGCAACATGGGTGCCGAATATAAAGGGATCAAAGATGTGGATAATATTCCATGATATCCACTTGGGCGTAAACGGCCGAAATGCCTGTGTCCCGTACGTATTGAACAAATCTGTAAACACGTGCAGACAGACAGCAATCGTGACCCACAGGGTGACATGACCGACAGGTACATCCCTGAAAATAAGAGCAATTAATCCCGTGATGGACAAGATCCATATCAACCAGAAGGGAATGGAGTGCGACAGTCCACGATGATTGCGGATGTAGGCTGCATTGTTTCTTAATCGCAGCAAGGTGTCAAAATCCGGTGCTTGTGACCCTACGACCGTGGCCAGCAGTATGACTGCCGCCAACTTTGGATCTGCGGCGACAGCAGGATCGGTGTAGGCCAGCCCGGCCAATCCGATCCCCATGACAAAGTGTGTGGCTGTATCCATATTTGTCGCTCCTTTTTGTATTAAATCCTGTACTTATTACTACCCAAATTTACTGTAAACGATCAGCAGGGTCGATTCGTCATCGGAATTGTGAACGTTTTGTGCGTTTTCTGTCAAACTTTTTACGGGTACTATATGATAAAATTTATATCGGAGTTCAACTTACTCCCGAATTCATACATCTCTAAGGGGGAGTTACTCACAATGGATAATATTAGTTATAAGGCTACTTCAGATACGGCTACCTATTCGGTTAAATCCAAACCACCCGGTAAGGCTGGGACATGGAAAGATTTTATAACGGTCACCAAGCCAGGTATTCTGCGCACCAATCTGGTTGCGGCATTTGGCGGTTTTTGGTTGGCTTCACAATGGGACGTTGACTATATAAAGCTGATTCTGACCTTGGTAGGTACAATGCTGGTTATGGCGTCTTCTTGTGTTTTTAACAACTATTTTGATCGTGAACTGGATTTGAAAATGGAGCGTACACGCAATCGCTCACTGCCAACAGGGCGTTTGACTCCCACAACGGTGTTGTCATACGCTATTATTTTGGGTGTTGTCGGGCTGGCTGTTTTGTTCTCTTTCTCTGGTGTCAAGGCAGGATTACTCGGTATACTTGGCATGTTCGTATACGTCGGTATTTACACGCTTTGGCTGAAACGCTCATCCACATGGAGTACATCCATTGGCGGTATTTCGGGCGCAATGCCTCCTGTGATCGGCTATGTGGCCGCTTCGGGTCGTATTGATATGGGCGCATGGCTCTTATTCGCTCTTTTGTTCCTATGGCAGCCGCCTCATTTTTGGGCACTTGCAATCCGCAGGGTCGAAGAATACCGCGCAGCAGGATTTCCGTTGTTGCCTGTTGTGAAAGGCATTCAGCGTACTAAAATTCAAATGATTCCTTATATCGTGCTGCTGATTCCGGTACCGATCCTGATGTATGCTTATGGTTATGCTGGCATGATTTTCATGATTGTTTCTGTGCTACTGTCTGTGCTCTGGGCATTTTATGCCTTTAAAGGTTTTACCATTAAAGAAGAAGAGACGGATTCATGGGCTAAAAAAGTATTTTTCTTTTCCATTAACCATCTGACGCTCAGCTTTCTGCTGATGATCGTGGATACGGTTCATAAGTTCTAAGACCAAGACATTTTCAATAAAATTTGTTACGTGTAACATTTAGCTGTCCATCAGGCATAAAGCGGCCTGGCGGACAGCTTTTTTTGTGAATGGTTTTCATAACTAGGGAACAGGCGGGTATAAAACATATTCTTCCAGTCCTGCTTTTTCCAATTGTGCGATGACATATTCATCTGGAGTACCTTCGACTCCTGCGTATCCTTTGCGAGTATACATATGATGCGCATCTGGAAAAGAGTCGGCAAGCACACCACGTATTTTTTTGCCTGAGCTGTCATTGTCCATAAACAAGTATATTTCGTCATGCTTGACCTGCTTGCGGAGGGATTCCAGTTTTACTGAGTTTAGCGTACCGAAGGTGCATAAGATATGAACCTCGGGATCAAGTAAACGACGAAGTTTACTGCGGTCATTTTTCCCTTCAACGATAACGGTAATCGTCATCTTGCTCACCCCCTGCTTAAAGCCTGTGCTCGAAATTCCCCGGGAAATGAAAGAATATGTGTATAGTGTAGCTCCAAACAGGGTTCTCATGCAAAAAAGCAACAAAACAGCCTGCCAGAAGTGGCAGGCATGGGTACAAGGGCGGCATGTTAGGGCAATTCAGACATTAAATCCAGCAAGTACGGAGAATAATGACGAGCAGAATATAAAGAACCAGAATGGTGCCAGTCGAAGTCCCAAAACCACCACAAGAAACAGGGCTCACAGGATGACAGTGGCTCACGGAATGCACCTCCCTTCATGCATAAATATTCAGTCAAACCAGTCTATGTTGATGAGGGCTTTAGGTACTGTGCATTCGCCTTCTTGTAAGGTACTTTGGGCGTTAAAGGGGGAGCATATCAAGCGATCTAGGAATGATACGGCCCTGAGGCAGACAGCGGCGGTGTCGGGAATAACCGCTGAATGGGAATGAACAGCAAGCCGGTCATTAAAATCAGAAAAGCGATAAAAAAAGGTGAAAAATGAACGGGGAGCTGGCCAGCCAGCACCGGTCCGGCAAAGGAGCCGATAGATGTTGCAATGGATTGCAGTGCAAAGGTTTTGCCCAACCTTTCTCCTCCAAGCCGGATAAAGAGTGAGGCCAAGGCTGGAAACGTAATGCCTTTGGCTGTTCCGAGTATAAAGAGTACGACTCCAATCACGGATTCGGGTAAGGTGGCAAGGGCATAGAAGCTCAGAGACATCAGTATGATGCCGCAAATCAGCCGGATCATCGGTGAATACTTGTTCAGAAAAAGCAGACTAAGTGTGCAAAGCGCTCCCAGACTGATAATGGAAAAGAGCAGTCCCGTGGACATCATGGACGCAGTGCCATTGTTGCGTAACGGGATTTCATAAAATAAAATGCCTTGTGCGCACGCCAAAACAAAAGGCACAAGCAGGTAGCGCCAATTGAATGGTAAAAGCGGCTGCGCCCCGGTCAATGGAGCGGGTGCTACTTGCCCATCAGACAGTTGAGCCTGGAGAGCAGGTGCCTTTTTAGGCAAGGTAAAATAAGCCATCAGTCCTGTGACCACGAGAATGATGCCCAGAGAACGGAAGGTTTCGCTAAACCCAAAGCTGGCTACGATGAACGCGCCTGCCGCTGGAGACAGGACGGAGGCCAGCGTGTGAACGACGCCATGTCCTGACATATATTTGCCCTGCGTAACCGGATGATCGGATAGCTGCGCGAGCATAGTCATGCAAGCAGGGGACAAAAAGGCCAGCACAAAGCCGCTGATGGCACGAAGAAAAAGCAGCTCCCATGGCGTATGAATGTATGCCTGAATGATCAGGATGATCCCTGCGGCTGTCAGGCTGAACATAATATATCGGCGGCTGCCGTGTTTATCTACTCTTGGCCCCGCCATTAAGTTACCGGGCAGATGAGTCAGGGAGTATATGCCCAGCATCCAGCCGATAAAGGTGGGCGCTGCGCCCAGAGAGATGGCGAATGGTGTCAGAATAGGATATTGTGCATGCAGATCAAAAAAAGCGATGAACAAAAACAGATACAGCCAGAGGGCTGTTTTCAAGTGGATGACCCCCTTTCCTTAAATGGACTTTCTATGCTGCTATGTGGCATTAGCTCTTTCTAAGTTGTACGCTGGAGTGGACGAACATAGACCCTTTTTGTGCGGACAAGGGGCAGAAAAGAGCTAAGCTGACAGGGAGTTATGTAATCATGTATAATTACAGAGACGATTTTACAATTCAAAAGATGCAGTTGAAAACGGGAGTGTAGTGAAATGGATAAGAGCGTCTGGACAGAGTTTTTAAAACAAAATTGGCAGATCGTTCAGGATAACTGGCTGTATATATTAATCGGGCTTGTCCTATTGCTTGTCATATTGAAGGTTGTGAGAACCCTTGTTAAATGGCTGATTGTCATAGTGGTGGTTGTAGGCCTGCTGATCTACAGCGGTATTTCCTTTGATCAGGTCGGTAAGGTGGTTACCCAAGCGAAGGATGATGCGATTAACAAGTTTCAGAGCGAGGCCCTGAACATGATGATCAAGGAAGGACGGGATGCGAAATACACCTCTAACGGAGACGGTACATTTTCGGTAACCAGCTCCAATCTGGAGGTAAAAGGTCCGTTCGATGGCGATAAGGTCAAGGTATGGTTTCAGGGCATGCCGCTGGGCGAGTGGAGCATGAGCGACACCGTCAAGAAATATATCGAAAGTGCGAAAGACTCGACTGTAACACAACAGTCGCCGCAGTCGCCGTAAAGACAGGGGGAGCATGATGAAACCATCCTGGCTGGAGTCTGTCCTTCATTGGAATGGCGTGACGGTGTTTTTGATCGCTATCGTTCTTTTGTCGTTAATACAGGGCTGGCGGCGAGGAGCTTCCAGATCTGTAGGTGCGCTGTTTAGTCTCATCGTGGACGGCATACTCACTGTGGCGGGTATTTTGTGTTCGCTTGGGTTAGCTATGTGGCTTTCACCGAAGGTGCAGCAATGGCTGGCAACATATATGGAGCACTTGCCGCAGCGAGGACTAAGCGGGATCGAGCAATTTTATTATACGCTTGTGGCAGGTTTAGAGGGTTTTCCGCTACTGCGGTTTGCCGTATTATTTATGCTCAGTTATGCGATCGCTCAATTTGTACTGCGTGCGATTTATGTACTGGTAGTAGGTGGCAGGTCGGATTCCCCTGTTCGTGAGCAGCAAAAAAAATCAGGCTTTTTCAGCAGGATGGCCGGGGCCGGGATTGGTACGGTGATCGGCGGAGCACGCGCCATCATGGTGATAGCCTTGTTATTCATAGGTGTAAGCTTATACCCGGACAGCGGATTCAGCAGCTATGTGCAGGCTTCACCGATTTATAAGCAGGGAGCGCAATCGGTCATTGAACCGTTATCCGGTACTCTGATTAAGGATAAGCTGCCCGTATTTACGCAGGCCGTTACCAAGGAATTAAACGGCATCATGCAGCGTAAATACGAAATAATCGACCGTGAGATTCCGAACGATATCAATCAAGCTGCGGCTAAGATAACACAGGGGGCTAGCGGTGACGAGCAAAAGGCCAAAGCGCTGTATGAGTGGGTAGGCACCCGCATCAGCTATGATTACGGTAAAGTAGAAGCCTATGAACAGCGTGGCGACTGGCATGAGCAGACTCCCAGAGACACGTTTGAAACACGTAAGGGAGTTTGCATCGATTATGCCCGTCTATATGCAATGATGGCCCGATCTCAGGGACTTCAGGTCAAGGTGGTGACCGGACTGGGATACAACGGACAGGGGGGCTATGGTTCACATGCCTGGAATGAAGTTTATTTGAGCGGGCAAAATCAGTGGGTACCGTTAGACCCGACCTGGGCACAGAGTGGAGACTGGTTTAATCCGCCTGGTTTTGCCCAGACACATATCAAGGATAAAGTGATTTAAAAAGGAGTGGAAAAGGGCACATGAGAAAGATGGACAACGAGCAAGGAAAAGACAACGAGACGTCCGACCGAAAAAGATTTAGCTTCCGGATCAATCTGTTCTTTTTCAGCTCGTTCATTATATTTACGGTCATTATTGTAAGACTGGCGATACTTCAATTTGTGGAGGGCCCTCAGTTTAAGCAGCAGGAGGCCAGTAATGTTACCAAAAATGTACCGCTTACGCCGATTCGCGGAACAATTTATGATTCAACCGGTCAGAACAGACTGGCGTATTCTACACCTGTACAATCGCTGTATATCACGCTCTCCAAGAATTATAGTGATAGCGTGGAAAAAAAGCGTAATCCAGATAAAAAGCTGTTGCCTGAGCTGGAAAAGATGACACAAAAGCTGGCAAATCGATTTGCTCAATATGGCAATAAAGATGAGCCGAAATTGACGGCAGAGCAAATTATGGACGCTATGGACCGGAACTATCAGCGATTTAGCGGTTTTACGCCGCGTCTGATCAAAACGAATCTTAGTAAAGATGAAGTTGCCTATTTTATGCAGCATAAAAGTGAGTTTCCAGGCGTAGATGTCGTTGAAGAAACGGTACGTCATTACGATCCTGATACAGTAGCTGTTCAAACGGTCGGTTATATTAAAAGTTATAAAAGTGCGCGTGAAAACCTGGATAAATATAAAGACATTCAAAAATCCATGTCAGCGGAAAATGATCCGGGACTCATCTATATGGATAACGAATCTGTTGGCTTTGATGGATTGGAATTTCAATATCAGGAGCAGTTACGAGGGAAAAATGGCTACAAAACGGTCCCGATTGATCCTCGCAACATGCCGGAGGGTGTAGATTCCGTTACTCCTCCGCAAAAGGGAAACAACATTTATTCCACCATTAACAAAGAGATTCAGGTTAAAGCAGAAAACGCCATTATGGATCAATTGAGATGGTTGCATTCCCATGCTGTATCTGGCAAGACTCATCCTTATGCCAAAACAGGCTTTGCTGTAGCCATGGAAGTGGATACAGGGAATGTAGTCGCGATGGCCAGTATGCCGGATTATGATGCGAACTATTGGCAAACCGGAAATATATCATCTGATAATTATAAGAAAATACAAAATGTATATTTGAATGGTACTATTCGCTCCTTCGGCTCCGGTCAATCGGGTCAACATCCAGAGTCAGTTGTACTGCTCGGTTCCACCATCAAACCGCTATCTGTGTTGGTGGGCTTAGAGGAAGGTCTATTCAGTACTTCTTCCTATTACCAGGATACCGGAGCGGCTTATTTTGGACGTAATAATTCGTCACGGGTTCAGAACTCTTCAGGACATGTGTATGGCGGGCTGGACCCGGCATCTGCCATTCGACATTCTTCGAATGCATTCATGGTCGACATGGTAGGCAAAAGACTATACAACAAATACATTAATAATGCCAAGGAAGATCAAGGTGTGAATGTATGGGATCGTTACATGAAGGAGTTTGGACTAGGCGTGTCTACGGGGGTAGATTTGCCAATGGAATATCCTGGGTTAAGAGAGTATGGACCTAGAAGCAAGGAGTCGTCACTGTCCAAGTTGGCGTATGCTTCTTTTGGTCAGCAAGGGAAGTATACAGCACTCCAGCTTGCACAATATACAGTGGTGTTGGCTACCAAGGGCAAACGGATGGAGCCGCATTTGGTCAGCCAAATTAAAGATACCAACGGCAATGTTGTCCAAACGATTAAACCGAAGGTGCTGAATGAAGTGAAATTCCCGGATGCTTACTGGAATGAAGTCATACGCGGGATGGCTACAGATGTCAGCGCATTTAGTGGTTTCCCGTATGACTATGCACGTAAAACGGGGACATCACAGCAAAGCGTAGGCGGAACACTGAAGGATAACGGGGTATTTATCGCCTTTGCGCCACGCAAGAATCCCAAGCTTGCTGTAGCGGTTGTCATTCCGGAAGGTGGCTTTGGGGCCTGGAGCGCTGGACCTGTGGCACGCAAAATCTTTGACGCCTATGATGAGGTGTATGGTTTGGACGGAGTGCCTAAGAAAAAGGATGCTACAGCATCCGATTCCAATGCAGTCAAACAGCCATAATAATGTACTACGTAGCATTTCAAAAAAAGCTTTTCTTGGCCTTTGTGCTGAGAGGAGCTTTTTTTTATGATCTTTATACGTTTTCTTACAAAATTGTCACCATCAAATTCATCGTTATGTACGCCTATTATGGTAGGATCAGGGATATGATAACCCCGGTGAAAGGAGAATGACCTGCTAATATGGACAGAGGAAGTTTGGATAAGAAGTTTTCATTCAAAAAGAAAAGCTATGAAGAAAATGAGGAGACACAAAAAAAGCGGACGGTTTATCGGACCAATCTTCTTTTTTTCAGTGTTTTTGTGTTATTTGCTATTATCATTACCAGACTGGCGGTCTTACAGTTTGTGCAATCGGCAGAGCTGAAGGAGCAGCAGCAGTCTGTAAATACGAAAAATGTTCCGTTAGCCCCGAGTCGTGGCACGATTTATGATGCAACAGGTCTCGTCAAGCTGGCGTATTCAACTCCGGTACAGTCGCTGTATGTGACCTTACCCAAAGATTATAGCAAACTTGCAGAAAAAGACCGTAAGCCGGGAAAAAAGCTGCTTCCTGAGTTTAATGCTTTTGCTGAAAAGCTTGCTGCCAAGCTGAATGAGTTAGGGAGTACAGAGGGCGAGCAGCTTGATGTGGAGAAAATTAAGGAACGGCTGGACAAGGACTATACTCAATACAGGGGCTTTACTCCGCGCCTGGTCAAATCCGACCTGAATCAGGACGAAATTGCTTATTTTCTGGAGCATCGTCAGGAGTTTCCTGGAATTGAGATTGTAGAAGAAAGTGTACGCCATTATGACCCGGATCGGGTGGCGGTACAAACGATTGGATATATGTATAAGTTCAAAGGAGCGCGGACCAATCGCCCAAAATACAAGGAGGTATATCAAGCCAATTCGGAGGTCCTAAGACCCGAACAGGTTTACTCGGAAAGTGAGACCGTCGGATATGATGGCTTGGAACTTCAGTATCAGAATGAGCTGAGAGGGAAAAACGGCTATAAAACCGTAGAGGTAAATCCGCGTAGCATGCCGGAAGGCATTGAATCCATTACTCCGCCGGAAAAGGGATACCATCTGTATTCCACCATCAACAAGGAAATTCAGCAAAAGACGGAACAAGCGATTGTGGACCAGCTTCGTTGGCTTCATACCTATCCGGTATCGGGTAAACTCCACGGCGATGCCACCACTGGCTTCGCTGTAGCGATGGAGGTCGAGACAGGGAATGTCGTAGCGATGGCAAGTATGCCGGATTATGACTCCAATGTATGGAAGACGGGAAGTACATCCCCTTCGGTATATAACGAAATTCAGCATAAAATGGGGAACGGAACGATTAAATCTGTCCCTAGCGGAAAAGCGGGTCCGCACCCGGAATCCTCAGTGCTGCTGGGTTCAACCATTAAACCCCTAACTGTGCTGATCGGGTTGAAGGAAAACTTATTTTCTCCCGGACAAACTTATCTGGATACGGGGAGCGCGTACTATGGTAAAAATCGTTCCAGCCGGGTTGGTAATTCGAGTGGCCACGTGTATGGTCCTCTTACCCCCAGCAGGGCAATTGAAGTCTCATCGAATACTTTCATGGTGGATATGATCGGCAAGCCGCTATATGCCAAATATGGAAGTAATGCAGGGGTGCATCAGGGAATTGATGTATGGGACAAGTATATGAAGGAATTTGGATTAGGCGTACCGACTGAAGTCGATCTGCCGGGCGAGTGGGCAGGCAGACTTGAGTATACGAGCAAGCATGAAAGTGCGCTGACACGCTTGGTACAGGCATCCTTTGGTCAACAGGGGAAATATACGACGATGCAGCTTGCCCAGTATACGACCGTGCTGGCAACGAAAGGCAAGCGTATGCAGCCGCATTTGGCCAGTAAAATTGTGGATGATCAAGGCAACCTCGTGCGTGAGTTCAAGCCCAAGGTGCTGAATGAGGTTGCTTTTTCAGATACGTACTGGAATACGGTGATTCGCGGTATGGCTACGGATGTTAAAGCATTTAACGGGTTTCCGTATGATTATGCCCGTAAAACGGGGACTTCCCAGCAGGTAGTGGGACGTGCGGTTAAAGATAACGGGGTGTTCATTGCTTTTGCTCCGCGTCAAAATCCGAAGCTGGCCGTCGCGGTCATTATTCCTGAAGGGGGCTTTGGCGCGACGAGCGCTGGACCTGTGGCGCGTAAAATATTTGACGCATATGACGAGGTTTACGGGCTGGATGGTATCCCTAAAAAGCGGCAGACCGCAAAGTGAGGACTTGAATTCTTTTGTGGGCTACTCTTTTTCATGGTAAAATGTCGTTGGACATAAGGGACATACAGGAGGAAGAGAACCCATGGGAGAAAACCAATATAAATACAAACTGCTTGCGCTCGATATGGATGGAACTTTATTGAACGACAATCAGGAAATTACGCTGGAAACGATCAACTGGATTAACAAGGCGATACAAGAAGGGATTCACGTGTGCTTGTCTACCGGACGAGCAGCGATGCATGCCTTGCCCTACGGGCAGCAGCTCGGCCTGGATACACCTATGGTGACGGTAAACGGCAGCGAGGTATGGAAATCCCCTCATGAGCTGTGGCGCCGTTATTTGCTTGATAAGGAGCTAGTTCGGAAAATGCACCAGATTGCTGTAGAAACAGATTCCTGGTTCTGGGCTTACTCGACGGAGGAATTATATAATAGAGATCGTTGGCCGGATACATTGGATACACAGGAATGGCTCAAATTCGGTTATAATACGGAAAATGACGAAATTCGGAATCAAATTTTGCTCAAGCTTCAGGACATGGGTGGACTTGAAATTTCCAACTCTTCCATGACGAATCTGGAAATCAACCCGGCTGGCATATCGAAAGCCAGTGGGATTGCAGAAGTATGCGATTTGCTCGGGATTACAATGGAGCAGGTAGTTGCAGTAGGTGACAGTCTGAATGATTTGGCTGTAATTCAAGCCGTTGGACTGGGTGTTGCGATGGGCAACGCACAGGATACGCTAAAAGAAGCGGCCGATCTGGTCGTAGCTTCGAATAATGAAGACGGCATCGTAGAAGTTATCCGTGATTATGTACTTGTCTAGGAAAACGAATATTAAAACATCTGGGATTGGACGAGAAGGAGGGAGCCAATGGACATTGTAGGCTGGATTATTATCGTTGCGCTGTTCATTGTTGGCATGGCCGGGGCAGTATATCCCGTATTGCCAGGGGCGCTCGCCATCTATTTTGCATTTTTTGTGTACGGCTGGTTTTTCTCGTTTGCTCCATATAATGTATGGTTTTGGATCATACAGACACTAATAGTAGTTGCACTATTTGTTGCAGATTATGCCGTCACTGCGTGGGGGGTCAAACGATTTGGCGGCTCGCGTCTGTCCACGATCCTTAGTACCATCGGGATTATTATTGGCCCTTTTGTTATTCCGGCGTTTGGTCTGATTTTAGGGCCTTTTATTGGCGCTGTGCTGGGTGAACTAATTAGCAAGGCCCCGCTGGATCGAGCGATTAAAGTGGGCTTTGGTTCTGTATTAGGGCTGTTTACCAGCACCGTGATGAAAGTAATTTTACAGCTTGTCATGATTCTTGTATTCTTGATTTGGGTGTTTTAGCTTAACATCCTATGTTTGTGATTTGCAGAGACGGAATCGACATGCGGCTCCGCACCGGTGATGGCTCAGGCTATGACTGCTTTGCGGAGCTTTTGCATGCGTGTCAACAGCAAGAAAGAAGGGAACGCATTTTGTCCAATAAAGAAACATTTCTTAGAGGCACGCTTATTTTAGCCGCAGCCGCCTTGGTGGCGAGAGTGCTGGGTCTGGTGCAGCGAGTTCCGTTAGAGCATTTGCTTGGTTCCGTAGGGAACGCCTCGTTTACGATTGCGAACAATGCTTATTTGATGTTGCTCACGGTGGCGACAGCAGGTATTCCAAGCACGTTGAGCAAAATGGTCTCCGAGCGTTATGCGCTGAATCGGCCTTCAGAAGCACGACGTGTGTACCATGCGGCGTTGCTGTTTGCGGCGGCGGCTGGAATTATCATTACGGTGGTGCTGTATTTTGGCGCGCCTTATTTTGCCGAGCATGTGGCGGGAGTTCCTCAGTCGGCCTTGGCTATTCAGGCATTGGCACCTGCCTTGCTGCTGTTTCCCGCCATTGCCATGATGCGCGGGTACTTCCAAGGGCGCGGTAACATGACCGCAGGCGGTATTTCACAAATTGTGGAGCAGGTCGCACGGGTGGCTACTGCTATTTTGCTCGCATTTATTATTCTGAAGCTCGGTTATGGAGATCGCGAGGTTGCGGCCGGGGCATCGTTCGGGGGTGTCATGGGAAGCATTGGCGCACTGGCGGTCATGCTGTATTACACGGTGAAAATGCGTCGCCAGGAGCGTCAGGATCGACAAGAGCAATTCCAGGAGGAAAGCTCCGCACTACCGTTGATGCGCATTTACAAAGATATTTTTACGCTGTCTATTCCAATTGTATTGTCTTCTTTAACAGTTCCAGCCGTTAACTTTATTGATACGTCGATTGTGGTTAGACTACTGTCCGTCCAAATCGGCTTGGATCAGGCAACGACCCAGTTGGGTTATTTGGGAGCACGTGCGCAGAGTGTGGCGGGGATTCCGCCGATTTTGGCTATCGCGCTCAGTCAATCGCTCATTCCGATCATTTCGGCGGCTTTTGCCCGCAAGGATGAACAGCATTTGCAAAATCAGATGACGCTGGCCTTGCGGATCTCTATTTTGACTGGAATGCCGATTGTGCTGGCCTTGTGTGTAACCGCCTATTCCATCAATGGCTTACTGTTCAGTTCGCTTGGAGGCAGCGGGATTATCGCTGTTCTGACACTTGGAACGATATTCCAGATCACGATGATGACCTCTAACTCGATTTTGATCGGTATGGGCAAACCGCGTATTTCAATGGTTAATGTCTTGGTCGGTATCGTTGTTAAGCTGGCTGCGAGCTGGTTGCTGGCTGGTTGGCTCGGGATTTACGGCATCATTGCCGCAACCGGATTATGTTTCCTTGTGATTACGCTGCTGAATTTGCATGTGCTCAAAGGCATCGTATCCTTCTCCATCATGGGCCGTCGCTGGGCAGGCTTTCTGACCGCAGTCGTGCTTTCGGGAGCCATTGGATACGGTGTGAATGAGGCTTGTATTCTGCTGATTCATATTATGCCTGCACGTGTGGCCTTCTTCATCGCGTGCTGTATTGCCGGGGCGGCTGTACTGGTATGCTATTTGGTGCTGCTGGTTGTGCTGCGCGTACTGCGCAGGGACGAGTTGGGTAACTACCCGCGTGTGTTGCAAAAGGTACTGCGTCCACTGATGCGTCTCCAGCGTGAGTCCACAGGGCAACGAGGCTAAAAGATGCATAGGCAGCTCTCCGGCTTTTTCAGTGGAAAGGCCGCAGGCTGGCATGCGCGTCATGGGCCATCGCTGTTTTTTGGATGCCGTGGCGATGCTCATGCCGCATGGCAAATAACAGCGGTCGCCTTGGTTCGGTGAAATGCCCGAGCGTGGAGCCGTCCTGAAACCAGTCGTAACGGGGGATCGGATCATAAGACGTATCCGACCAGACGGCGTTCAGCTCGGGGCTGTACAGGCGTTGTCCCGGCGGCAGCCATTCATGTGCCAGTAGCGCTGCACTCTCTTCAGGAGAGCGCAGCGCTTTTTCTTTGTCCGGAGTGAACAGTCCCGGCCAATAGTCGCTGCGTGAGCCAGTGTGAGGCACGCTGGTAGCGAATGATGTTACTTGATCCAGCACCTGCTGGTGACCGAACAGCATGGCATACAGACTTTTACCGAAGCCGATCCGCTCATCCAGATGGCCGAATCGCTCCATCACAAGTCCGGCGAGGCCGCCGTTTAGCCCAAGCGGAAATATGACCTGATTCAACTGGAGCCAATCGTGCAAATAAAAGCCCGGCTTGTGCGTCACAAATTTTTGGAAATACGGATCTTTCACCACCCGGCCCTCAATATAGTTTTGTTCATTGATAATCAGGGCTATGCTTATGAGAGAACTGTCCCGCCAAGCCCAGAAACGTTCCCAGAAGGGTCTCATGAATGGTGATACATGAAAATGGGGGAGCAAATGAAAGCAGCTTCGGCCCAGATGACGGCTATGCATGTATAATTGCAGCTGCGGGTAGGCGTCCTGAAAAATAAGGGCATTGCAGCGCTCCAGCAACCGATATAACCATTCCTTTTCCTGTTCGCCGAACAGATTGTCGATCAGACCGCCCTTCAAATCAGTCATGTTATAGCCACCATTGCGAGAAACCAGATGGGCCAGCAGCGCCCAATGTAACTCGGGGTAGCCGTGATAGCACTCAAGATAAGCGGCTGTCCGGGTGATGTTACTGCGATTTTCCTGTGCCGTATCGTTCTTGATCCGTTCGACCAGCTCACAGTCCGTTTCGCATAAGGGCATATTCAGAGTAGAGGGACGGGTAGCGGGTCCATTCACCATCATGAGTGCTTCGACTTCATCCATGGCGGCCTGTGCGGCTTGGTCATCCCACGGCAGCTCACGCAGTGGATAGCGCAGCTTGCGGGACTCGGTCCAGGCCGCCCGCTTGCCTTCCCACGCTTCCTCCGCAGCACGTGGTACGGAACCGAGCAGCTTTAGCCCCCCCTGAAGCTGGCGTGATGCCACATGGAACCATTCGGTGAAAGACATACTGGATAACCTCCTTTCAAAGTCTGAGAACACTCCGTATTCCGCTAAGTATGCAGGGATGTTCTAAGTGTGTTCTGAAGTATATTGTTAGTATGTCTCGATGGCAGTGCTTCCAATCGGTGATTCGGGAATAATAGGGGAGTGTGCAAAAGCGCCACTTGGCGTTACAATAGATAGAAAGCACAAGTTCTTTTTTACAAACAGAATTCAAGGAGGAATCATCCATGCAAAAGATCGTCTCTCATGAAGACTTTAATAAGGCAATATCCACTTCTGGCGTAACAGTAGCTGTGTTTAAGGCGGACTGGTGCGGAGATTGTCATTTCATTGATCCGTTCATGCCTGATGTGGAACAGCAATATGCAGACAAGCTTACACTAATTGAGATTGATGTAGAGCAGGCGGAAAGCGTTAGCCAGGAGCAAAACGTACTGGGTATTCCCAGCTTTATCGCTTACAGTGAAGGCCGCGAGTTGGTTCGTCTGGTGAACAGATTGCGTAAATCCCGCGAAGAAATCGAGCAGTTTTTGGATCGGGCTGTGGAAGTACACGCCAGCTTGGCTAAATAATTGATGTTGTGCATGGCATAAGGATTCCGAGGGGAATTCTATTTATTAGGGCATTCAGAAAGCCGCTTCCTTCCAAAGGGGGCGGCTTTCTCACGGGACACGTTCACATTTTGTCAACAAAGCACGTATGTCAAGGAACGATATATCAGTTATAATTATTTTAAGTGATCATTTCACAACATTATGAAGTGAATAAATATTATATTTGGAAGGATACGGGTGAATTCTTTGAATAACAAAATCAGAATATTAAAGTGGCTTGCACTCGTAACATGTATTGTCATGTTTCTGGCTACCTTCGGTGGAGGCGTCGTGACGCGGACGGATTCGGGGCTGGGTTGCGGACGTGAATTTCCGCTTTGTAATGGCAAGCTGGTTCCGGCGCATACGATTGCATCTGTTATTGAGTTTACGCATCGCTCTGTTAGTGCCATGGCTGGCATACTCTCCATTGCCTCTTTTGTTGGCTTTTTGCTGTTTATGAAGCATCGTAAGGATTTACAGTTATTCTCGTTGCTGACGTTAATGTTTGTCATAATACAAGGAGCGATGGGGGCTCTGGCTGTCGTCTTTTCCCAATCGGCTGCGGTCATGGCGCTGCATTTTGGATTTGCCCTTATCGCCTTCGCCAGTGCAACCATGATGACGCTGGGAGCCTGGAAGGAACATGCGGATTCACGGTTTACTCCGCGTCTAGCGACCACGCCTGTCAACAGGGGCTATCGTAATTTCATATGGCTGTCGACGATTTATACGTATATTGCTGTGTATTCAGGCGCACTGCTCAGTCACTCGGAAATTCGGAAAATTGTGGATCTCGGCGGTGTGATATCTCCGCTATTGCTTCACCAGCTTTCGGCCGGGCTATTGTTCGTGATCATTTTAGCCGTGGGACATTACTCCTATCGCTATCACCCGAATCATCGGGATATTCGTGTCCTGGGCGTTGTTTCGGTGGTGTTAATTTTACTTCAGGTGATTATTGGGATCAGTCTGCTGTACGTTACCAGACCGGAAATTTACATGTTCGTCGTACTCGGACATATGCTGGTTATTGCAACGCTGTTCTCCATTTTGTGCTACTTGAGCTATCGGGTATGGCAGTTGTCGCCGGATCGCAACATCGTTCGGACGCACACACAGCGCACTTAAGTAGTCATGTATGGTTGGTGAAACGGATATTTTGCCCAAGTGGCGTTGAAGCACGTATAATAGCATATAAGAAACAAACCAGGCCCGCGAGTTTCTCGAGGGCTTGATTTGCTTAGGAGGAATCGTCCAGTTGATCTACCAGAATTTACGCCAATTTATTGAAGCGCTACGTAAAGAAAATAATCTTCAAATTATAGAAGCACCTGTCGATCCTTATTTGGAACTGGCCGAAATTCATCGGAGAGTTATTGAGGAAGAAGGCCCGGCATTGCTGTTCACCAATGTAAAAGGTACTCCGTTCCCTGTAGCCAGTAATCTGTTTGGCACAAACCGTCGTGTGGATATGGCCTTTGGGCCTCGCCCGGAACAACTGATGGATGCAATTGTAGGGGCGACCAAAACATTGCTTCCACCTACCCCCAAGGCATTGTGGAATGAACGTGGACTGATTAAGGACATGCTAAAAGTAGGGCTGAAAACGGTATCCCATAGCGAGGCTCCTGTACTGGGAGTTCGCCGTACGGATGCTCCGCTGGCTCCACTTCCAAGAGTGACGAGCTGGCAGGATGACGGGGGGCCGTTTATCACGCTTCCGCTCGTATATACCGAGAAGCCGGGTCAGTCCAAGGATCATAATTTGGGCATGTACCGCATCCAGATTTATGATGATCAGACCACCGGGATTCACTGGCAAATCCATAAAGGCGGCGGCTTTCATTATCATGAAGCTGAGCTGCGTAATGAGCCGTTGCCTACGACAGTTATCATTGGCGGGCCACCTGCTCTGATTGCATCCGCAATTGCTCCGGCACCGGAAAATCTGCCTGAGCTGCTACTTGCCTCGCTCATTATGGGCGGCAAGCTGCCAATGACAGAAGACCCACTCGGCGGTCACCGGATTCCGGCAGAGGCCGAATTTGCGATCAGCGGCTATGTGCCGCCTCACGAACGTCGTCCGGAAGGACCGTTTGGTGATCATTTTGGCTACTACTCCTTACAGCATGATTTCCCTGTATTTCATGTCAAGCATATGTACCACCGTAAGGATGCCATTTATCCAGCAACCATTGTAGGTAAACCACGGCAGGAGGATTATTATCTCGGTGAATTTTTACAACGTCTACTGTCACCTGCCTATCCGCTTGTGATGCCTTCCGTTAAGTCTCTGTGGGCTTACGCAGAAACGGGTGTACATGCATTGGCAGCGGCAGTTGTGCGTGAAAGCTATTCCCGCGAAGCGCTGGTATCAGGCTTTACCATTTTGGGACAGGGCCAATTGTCATTGACCAAATTCCTGATGCTAACGGATCGGGTCATCGATTTATCTGATTTTAACCTGCTGCTGGAAACCATTCTGGAGAGATTTAATCCAGCGACGGATTTATTTATTTTCAATCATACGTCTCACGATACACTTGATTATACAGGCCGTAAGCTGAATCACGGCAGTAAAGCGATCCTGATGGGTGTAGGTGAGCCTATACGTGAACTGCATCGTGCCTATGAAGGAGGCGACCTGCCGGGTATTCGCGAAATTGAGCCGTATTGCGGAGGATGTCTCGTCGTATCCGGTGCGACCTTTGAGCAGGAGCCTGAGCTGGCAGCGCGGGTACTGGAGCGTTTGTCTGCGGGTGAGCAGGAATGGCCGCTTGTCTTTATTGTAGATGATGCCAAGGAAGTCGTTCGCTCACAAGCATCATTCCTGTGGACGGTGTTTACGCGGTTTAACCCGGCTACGGATATGTATGCAGACAGCGAGGTCCGTTTGCATCATTTGAACTACAAGCTGCCAATTGTGGTGGATGCACGCATGAAGCCCGGCTATCCGGATGAAGTGCTGCCGCGCGAGGATATTGTTAAGCTTGTAGATCAACGGTGGACGAGTTATTTCGCTTGACGCTCTAGCCAACCCAACAACCGGATTTTACATTCATAAAAGGAGGCGTGAGCATGATACGCAAGCTGCTAGGCGAGCCGCCACGTGTGAACAAGGGCATTCTGCTGGATGCTATGAACAGCATGTCAGACATGCTGAAATTGCTGGAGCGGCAAATTCAGGCCAGTGGAGATCCGACTCATGCTTTTCGCAAGGCGGATATTTTGACGCGGGGCCTGATGTCATCTTTGGATGAGCTGGAGCAGAGCCATCATGCTGCCGCCTTTTTCCGAACGAAAGTTAAAGCAGGATATGCCGAGGATATGAGCGTGGATGAGAAATCGGATTATGCGTTGTACGTATTCTTTTATAAGGATGGGTTTGTGAGGGTATTTTCCATTTTGGATAAGCTCGGGAACTGGCTCAATGATCTGTATGATCTGAAAACAGGCGAGTATAAGCCGCATTATTCTTATTTTACCGTGCTACGGCAATTCAGGTATTTGAAGATGCATCCTGTAATGACGGACAGCTTAAATGATATCAAGGACTCATACACTGACGCGATCAATCGGCTGCGCAAGCGGCGTAACACGGAAATACACTATATGAATACGGAAATGCAGGATGATCTCTGGCAGCGGCATCGTGCTTTGTACGGCAAGATACAACTGGAGGATTTGGATCATCACCTAGATGATTTGAAGCAAGGTCTGGAGATGGTGAATCGTTCCCTGGCGACTGCTTTTCGTTATACGGCGAAACAGTGGGAGAACCGGGAAGCTCATCCATAATTAAGTCGGAAAATATCCTTTGACAAAGCTATGTAAACTATCTATACTGAAATCTAGTTTCAGAAAATGCTTGAATTATGATTTTATAAATTAATTTAACGGACAGCTAAAGCTGGAGTTTAACATATTTTCTTATCCAGAGAGGTGGAGGGACTGGCCCGATGAAGCCCGGCAACCCGTTCTTTTCCGGTGTGAAACACCGGAAGGGAACATTATGGTGCTAATTCCTACAAAACCGCTAGACTTATAACGGTTTTGACAGATGAGAAAAGGTTCGCATGGTGGGGCCCTTTTCATTTCTGTGAAAGGGGCTCTTTTTGTATAATCATAGAGAAGGAATTTTATAATTCCGGAGAGATGAACGTCGCTTAAAAGGGTAAGGAAGAGTGAAGGGGGTCGCAGCACGTTGATAGAGCTTAAGCAATTAACCAAGCATTATGGCAAAGGCAGCCGACGCGTTAGTGCGCTGTCCGGTTTGAATCTTTCCATAGAGCGTGGTGAAATATTTGGAGTTATCGGTCATTCCGGAGCGGGGAAAAGTACGCTGATCCGCTGTATTAATTTATTGGAACGTCCGACCTCGGGCGAGGTATGGGTAGATGGCGTGAATCTCGCCACGGTAAGCCAATCCCAGTTACAGAAACAGCGTCGTAAAATCGGAATGATCTTTCAGCATTTTAATTTGTTATCCTCGGCGACGGTATATGACAATATTGCCTTTCCGTTGCGCTTGGTAAATACGCCGAAGGAGAAGTTGGACCAGAAGGTTCGTGAATTGCTGGAACTGGTCGGTCTGGAAGAACACAGCGCTAAATATCCATCACAGCTCTCGGGTGGACAAAAGCAGCGGGTAGGTATTGCACGAGCGCTTGCCAGTGATCCTCATGTACTGCTGTGCGACGAGGCAACTTCGGCGCTTGATCCGCAGACGACAGGGTCCATCCTGAAATTGCTTTTAGACATTAACCAGCGCTTTAATTTGACCATCGTGCTGATTACGCATGAAATGCATGTCATTCAAAGCATCTGTGATCGTGTCGGCGTCATTCATCAGGGCGACATCGTGGAGCAAGGTCCGGTGGCAGAAGTATTCCTGAAGCCGCAGCATCAGGTGACCAAGGACTTTATCCAGCGGGAGTCTGAGCATCCCGAGGAGCTACAAGCAGCGATTACAGCAGCAGGAGGCGGCGAATCTGCGCATGTTGTACGGATTTCATTTTTGGGCAGCAAGACATACGATGCGATTCTGTCACGAACGGCTCGTAGTACCGGCGTTGATTTTGCGATCTTGCAGGGAACCATCTCCACAATTAAAAACGTACCGTATGGACAGCTTATCGTCCGTTTTGAAGGAAATCAGGAGGATATTGAGCATACGCTGCGTGAAGTGTCCGGTCAGGGACTTGATGTGGAGGTGATCGGACAATGAGTGAACTTGATTTTTCACAAGTGAGTTGGGAAGAACTAGGTAACTCTACATTAGAGACACTTCAGATGCTTGGTGCATCTGCGTTGTTCACCCTTATTATTGGTCTGCCTCTTGGGATTTTATTGTTTTTGGCAAGCCGCTCTTCATGGAATCTGATGAAGGTGATATACGTTGTACTTTCCTTTATCGTAAACATTTTGCGTTCCGTACCGTTTATTATTTTGATTGTTGCACTGATTCCTTTTACACGGTCGCTGGTGGGGACTTCCACGGGAGTGCTGGGTACGATTCCACCGCTGGTCATTGGTGCTGCGCCATTCTTCGCCCGTCTCGTAGAGACGTCATTGCGCGAAGTGGACAAGGGTGTCATCGAGGCTGCACAAGCCATGGGCGCCTCTACAGGGCAGATTATCCGTCGGGTGCTGTTGCGTGAGGCACTGCCGGGTCTGCTCGCCGCATTAACGATTACCGTTGTTACGCTCGTATCCTATACAGCGATGTCCGGTATGATCGGGGGCGGTGGTCTGGGTACACTGGCTATCAACTACGGATACTACCGTTATGAAACGGCTGTAATGATCGTTGCGGTCGTACTAATGGTCGTACTGGTGCAACTGCTGCAAATGGCGGGAGACCGTCTGGTTCGGCATTATACTCGAAAATAGGGAAACCATATAGATATCCTTATTGATCAGGACGTCTGAATCCTGAACACTACAATTTATTGGAGGGGTAATCACATGAAAAAATGGGTATTGGTCGTATTAAGCTTGACATTAATTGCGGTGCTGGCTGCTTGCGGTACAAAAAGCACGACATCCGATACAAACAATGCGACCCAAAACACAGGCGGGTCACCACGTGAAGTCGAGCTGAAAGTTGGCGCTTCTCCTGTGCCGCACGCGGAAATTTTGGAAGCGATCAAGCCTCAGTTGGAAAAAGAGGGCGTTCGTCTTCAAGTCGTTCAGTTTAACGACTACGTACAACCGAACGTACAATTGTTCGACAAGCAACTGGATGCTAACTTCTATCAACATGTACCTTACATGGATGTTATGAACAAAGAGCGCAAAATGGACCTGGTTTCTGTGGGCGCGGTTCATTTGGAGCCATTCGGTATCTACTCCCAAAAATATAAAAAGCTTGATGAAATTCCAGACGGTGCTACCGTAGCCATCCCGAACGATGCAACCAATGGAGGTCGTGCATTGTTGTTGTTGGAGAAACAAGGTCTGATCAAGCTGAAAGACGCAAGCAACATCGAAGCAACCGTAAAAGATATTACAGAAAACCCGAAAAACCTGAAATTCAAGGAGCTGGAAGCGGCTATGCTGCCACGTCAGTTGCCTGAAGTGGACATTGCACTGATCAACACAAACTACGCTCTGGAAGCGAAGCTGAACCCTACAAAGGATGCACTGGCACTGGAAGACAAGGATTCTCCATATGCTAACGTTCTGGTAGCGCGTCCGGATAATAAAGATTCCGAAGCGATTCAAAAGCTGATCAAAGCTTTGCAATCCCCGGAAACTAAAAAATTCATCGAAGACAAATACCAAGGCGCGATTATCCCGGCATTTTAAGCTGGACACGAGAACGCGTTGAACCCCAACCCCTAATTCTCTTGAACAAGAGGATTTGGGGTTTCTTTTTTGCTGGAGTTGTAGGCGAAGCCTAAATATTTTATACTTGGGAGTGACCGTTCTCTGTGAAGAGGAGGAAAACTGTTGAGACACAAAGTCGCACTCATAACAGGCAGTGCCAAAGGATTAGGTAAAATGACCGCTCTGCGTCTGGCTGATGAAGGCTGTGATATTGCTCTGAATTATGTGCATAGCCAAACCGAAGCCGAAGAGCTTAGGCAGGTGATTGAAGCCAAGGGAGTACGCTGTCTGTCTTTGCAAGGAGATATTTCGATTCAGGAAGATATTACAAGGTTGATCGGCGAAGTACAGAATCGGCTGGGTGGCGTAGATATTATGGTAAATAACGCGGGACCGTTCATCCGGGAACGTCGCTTGTTTGCGGATTACAGTGTAGCCGAGATTCATGCCATGATTCAGGGGAATCTGGTCGGTACGATGCTGCTGGATCATCTGGTACTACCTCATATGCGGAACCAGCAATGGGGACGTATTATTCATTTTGGCTTTGGTCATGCTGGAGAAGCACGAGCTTGGCCGCATCGCGCGGTGTACGCAGCCGCCAAGGTGGGGCTGGTGTCTTTTACGAAGTCACTGGCTGTGGAGGAAGCTCCCTATGGTATCACGGTCAATATGATTTGTCCCGGGGATATCCGGGGGGCGAACAAGGAAAAGTCAATTGCCGACGTCATCGGCTTGCAGGATAAAGAGACACCGCGCGGACGGCCGGGGAGTGGAGAGGACATTGCGCGAGTGATTGCTTATTTGTGTGATGAGGATTCGGATTTTATCACAGGCAATATTATGGATGTGTCGGGAGGGCTGGATCCGATTCGACCGACCATATAAGGGATTAAGATCCAGTAGACCCCGATACACAAAAAAGAGTCTTGAGCTTCGTTACCGAAGTCAAGACTCTCATGATCATTATGCATCAAGCATTAGAATACTTGTACCACTTCTTGGACGCCGTCGACTTCTTCGAGAAGAGCGCGTTCAATCCCTGCTTTCAGCGTGATTGTGGAACTTGGGCAACTGCCGCAAGCGCCTACCAGCTTCAGCTTAACGATGCCGTCTTCTACATCAACCAGCTCAACGTCGCCACCATCGCGTTGCAGGAACGGACGAAGCTTATCCAATACTTCGGATACTTCATCATACATTGGAATGCTTTGTGTTTCGCTCATTAGAATTCAACTCCTTTCCTATACCCTATTTATTATATTACAAAGCGGGCCAAATTAAAATGCCCGTCGTCCAAAGCAGGTGAAAAAATGTTAAGACCCATCATTGAATTTTGCACCAGCAATATGCATTTTGGCACCGATGAATTGATGTCCAGACTGGAGCAAAATCCGGATTACGACGTCATTGAATACGGCTGTCTCAGCAATTGTGGTCAGTGTAACGCAGAACCGTATGCGATGGTCAACGGCGAGATTGTATCTGCCGATTCAGCCGAGCTGCTGTACGAAGTGATTATGAACAAAATCAAGGAAGCCGAGGCGTGGGATAACCTTGATCTAGACTAAGATGTTAATCATTCGTCAGCCTGCTTGTTTCTGTCTATGATATACGCACCGTCCATACATGTTTAAAACAAAGAAGACCCGCCCCCAGAGCAGGTCTTTTTTGTGTGTTGTACCAACAGATTAGCCAAAATGGCGTTTGGATTTCCAGAGCACGCCGCTTTTGAGCAGGCGGGGTACACGACCACGCAGCGAGGTGCTGCCCATAAAACCATAGCCGAATCCGGCTTTCTTGCCAAGCGCACCCAATGTGCCACGCAGCTTCAAAGGATGCGGGTGAGGCGTGTGGCCTTTCCACAAGTCATGTACAATGTGTGCAATCTGCTCACCTTGCACCTCGGCCGCCTGAGCACTTGGGGAGTAGGGGAGACTGGCGCAGTCTCCAACTACATACACCTCGGGATGATCCGGAATTTGGTAATATTCATTTAGCACAATGCGGCCCTGAGGATCTTTGGGCACAGCTAAATCCTGCACGATTTTCACGGGTTGAATCCCGGCAGTCCATACAACCGCATCCGTCACAATTTCTTCATCATGGTTGTAAATAGCGCCCGGCTCAATGCGGCAAACCCCCACATGATTTAACGCATCGACTTGATGCTCCTTAAACCAGGCATGCACATAGGCAGACAAACGCTGCGGGAATGCCGACAGCACCCGCTCGCCCCGATCCATAATGGTAATATTCAAATCCGTGCGGCTTTCGCGCAATTCCGCCGCAATCTCAACACCGCTCAGACCGCCACCTACAATATGCACATGTCCATAAGGCTTGATTTCATTCAGGCGCAGATACGTTTGACGTGTATTGTTAAAGGACTGGATGGTACAGCTATGTTCTTCAGCCCCCGGTGTATTGTGAAAACGGTCAGTACAGCCCAGTGCAATCACAAGCTGTTCATAGGGCAAAGGCTCGCCGTCCTGAAAATGTACAATTTTATTTTCCAAATCCATCGAGGTGACTTCTCCGTATTTGCGAATGAGCCGTTGTTCATCGGGAAAATGCACACGTAAATCAAAATCAGATACCGTCCCGGCCGCAAGGGCGTAGTATTCTGTTTTCAATCCCTGAAAGGGCATCCGATCCACTAAAATGACTTGAACATCGTCGGGAATATATTTATTGAGTAATTCCTTGGCAATGGTAAGGCCACCGTAGCCGCCTCCCAGAATAACGAAATTTTTCATCAAAATCCGCCGTCCTTTCGCTGCCGTGTCCCCGGCAAATGGTCTGGTGCCTCATCAGGAAACCTTGTTCGCCTTCAAATTACGTCTTATCCCGGCGACATGCAAATTCAATGTTTCCGATCAGACACAGGTTTTTTGTTGTTATAAAACCCGGCTTCCCGGCCCGCCTGTAGGCAAGCAGACCAGAAAATTCCGGGGCAGCTTGATGCTGCATGGTGTGAGGTATGGGGATGAAATGCACGCGGGAAAATACGAATCCGATATGGCTTTTATTCGAAAACTTCGATTTCGTTATAGAAGGTGTCCCGTTCAACCGGGATGCGTCCGGCACCTTTGACCAGCCAGATCAGCTCTTTACGGGTCAATCCGGCCGGGGTCAGTGCACCTGCGGCATGGCTGATTTGCTCACGCACAATCGTGCCATGGACGTCCGATGCGCCAAAGGTCAGAGCAACCTGCGTCAATTGCGGGCCAATATTAATGAAGTAAGCTTTGACATGGTCGATATTGTCCAGCATCAGGCGGCTGATCGCAATCGTTTTGAGATCCTCGTAAGCGGAGTTGCGGCGCATGATGTTGGCATTTTTGCTTTTCGGCTGCATGGACAGTGGAATAAATACCATAAATCCGTTCGTTTCGTCCTGCAATGCACGGATTTGCAGCATATGTTCAATACGATCCTCGTAGGATTCAACCGAACCGTACAGCATTGTCGTATGGGTTCTCATACCGAGATTGTGAGCCGTGCGATGAACCTCAAGATAGCGATCTACATTCGCTTTGGTGACACGCATTTTTTGGCGATACTCATCTGATAAAATTTCTGCGCCACCGCCGGTCAGTGTTTGCAGCCCTGCCTTTTGCAGCTCCTGAAGCACTTCTTTGATACTCAAGCCGCTAATGCGTGTGAAAAAGTCAATTTCCGCCGCAGTATAAGCTTTGAGTGTAACGTTGGGGTACTTTTCATTTAGCGCCTTCAATGAGTCTACATAGTATTGGAAAGGCACATGATTATTATGACCGCCGACGATATGGAATTCTCTGACCCCCGGATGGATATGCTGCTCAACATAATCAATCATTTCCTGCCCGGACAACGTATAAGAGCCGTCTTCCCCCTGATCCTTGCGGAAATTACAGAACGCGCAGCGCGCTTCGCATACATTGGTGAAGTACAGGCTCATGTTCTCGATAAAATAAACCTTTTTTCCGTTCTTGCGTAAATTCGCTTCGTTAGCTAACTGACCCAGTGTGAGAATATCGTCAGTTTCGTACAAATATATACCATCTTCAAGGTTCAAACGGATGCCGTTCTGTACCTTTTCTACAATCTCCGCCATTCTACGGTCTGTAAAGGGTGTAACTAATGTGGACATGCCTATTCCTCCTTCAAGTTGCTCTGTGCGAGGCTGTCCGCCCTATAAGCGGCACAAGCGCTTGATGCACACAGGATGTCCCGTTCCGTCGGTACGAATCCGGCAGCGCGGATATGTGATATGTGAAAAATGTTACAATGCCAAGCTACAATGATGAATGTCTCAGAACTTCATCTATGAAATGACAAATTTCCGACAGTTTCTTTTACACGCTCTTCACCTATTATAAACCTCACCTCACAGGTGTTCAATACAAACGAACAGAAAAACAGGTCTTTTAGCCTGTTAGGGAAGGACATTCCATGACTTGAGCACCCGCAAATAGTGGAGTATACTGAAGGAGTACATGAAGTAAAAGAGGAGGATGGAGTCATGATTAACATCACCGATTCCGCTGCCGAGCGCTTGAAAGATATGCTGGAGCAGCAGGAAACGCCGAATATGTTTTTGCGTCTGGGTGTTACGCCGGGCGGTTGCACCGGATTCTCGTATGCCATGGGCTTTGACGACAACGAGACGGATCAGGATATATATATGAACGTACAGGATATGAAGATTGTAGTGGAAAAGGAAAGCATCCGCTACCTGGACGGTCTGGAAATCGACTTTGAAGAGTCTGGTATGTCAGGCGGTTTTACCATTCATAATCCGAATGCAATCGCTACCTGTGGTTGCGGTTCAAGCTTCCGTACAGCTACGGATGCAGGGAAGCCGAACGAAGAGCCTTGTTAATTAATGTTTTTCGAGTGGTGATCTGAATTATAGAAGCCTAAATGTCAGGATGGTTCCCTAAAAACATGCGTTTAGGTTGTGGATAACGGCCTTTGTGACGGGGTTTACTCGTTGCAGAGGTCTTTTTTGTGTTGTTTTTTTCTGTTTATTATCATCATTTGCTTTTGAGATGCCGATATAACATGGAGTTCTGGAGAACTATTTTCTACATAAATTTTACGTGAAGGAAGTGGAAAGAGATGTTGAAAAAGAAATGGCTTATCACTCCGCTGGTTGCGGTGGCACTGTTTTTTAGTCAATCCGCATTCGCGGCAAATACGTTTACTGATGTGAACGGGACAAAATATGAATGGGCTGCTGAATCTATTCGTTTGATGGTCGACAAAGGTGTTGTCAAGGGCTATGAGGATGGGACCTTCAAGCCAGGCAAAACCATAACGAAAGCGGAATTTGTAAATATGTTTCACAAGCTTTTTCCAGAGATCAATCATTCGTCCGGAAAAGCTTCAGAATTTGTTGATGCGCGTAAGCACTGGGCGAATAAAGATTTTGCAGCATTATTCAATGGGGATTATGTTTGGGGCTTCACTGAAAGAGTAGGGGGCAAATATCCAAACTATCAATTCTATATCAATCCCGACAAACCGCTGACCCGCTGGGATGTTATGATGATTGCTTCCGTTCGGACGGATTATACGAATCAGACTCTTCATCCTGAGATCAAGGAAGTAATCTCTGCAGCTGCGCAGTATAAGGATATAAAAATTCGTCAGGCGAATTACAATGACAATTACTCGTTCAGCTATCCAGTAATATACATCGACACGACTCAAGAGGAGCCCTATTATGATGGAGATTCCCAAGATCAAAAAGGAGAAGCATTCTACACCCTGACTAATATGGGCGTCCTTACCGCCAATGATGGATACCTTCACCCCAAAGCGCTAGTCACACGGGCTGAAGCGGTTACCATTTTACAGCGTTTGTACGAAGCGACAAAGCAATCGAAGTGATGAATAGTCCTTATGTTATTGTTGAATACTTCCATTTGTCTGTAGGGCGCTACGATATATCACATGCATGCACGTATAAATCAGACGAAAGCAAAGAAAAGATTCAACTATAAATGAAGGCCTCTATAGCGGTATAGTTGCGTACTATATTGCTATAGAGGCCTTTTTGAATGTGTTTAATGATCATTATCACTACAAGTAGAAGTTTATTGGGTATACCGTATCATAAATAATTTTTGAAAGAAAATATATACAGATGTACTTAATGTACGATTTTTTATACATAAATTACAGTATTGCATACAAACATCTAGCACTTATCGAATAAAAAGTTCACATTATTTTAATTAGAGTTTTACTTCACTAAAATTTCAGTATAGGAGCTTATATTTGAATTGAATGCGGAGGGAGTAGAAGTATATATGAGCAACCCAGTTGACTTAAAGCGAGTTACCATGACATATGGACTTGATGATGATCCTCATATGTTTGAACTATTTGAGGGAGTTTTGTATGAGCGTAGCTATTTCTTTTATCTTGAACATGGAATATTGTATCTGCGACATGTACGAAAGGTAGAACAACCGAATCATCCACATCTTTATGTGGATGGGGAAAGTGGTGGGCTACAATTAGCGGAGAATGTACAACGTGAGATCATGGAGGTTGCTACAGAGCTGATCGAGCGTTTGCGTAGTAAGGATGGATTGACGTTTTTACTGGATGAACTGCTATGGCTACATGGTCGAAATCATGTTGAGCTTAACCTCGTGAAAACAAAGGGAAATCTGTAAGCCAGTATTGTTTTTCTTATGGTTCCTTCTATATTTCAATTATCCCATTTATGCTATAATGATTTGGACAAAATTACCGGTGGGGAAGATGCGGCGAAGCTAGCCCGAGAGGGGGTGACGCCGTGTCATTTGATCTAATCGTGAAGGTTCTTGACGTTGTGCTAAAGTTGGTCAGTATTACTACTGGCCTGAAGGCTTTAGTTCAAGCCTGGAAACAATCACGTAAAGACAAGAAAAACCACCGGGAATAGGTTAGGCGCCTAGCTATCCGGTGGTTTTTCGTACGCAGTATGAAATTCTCGCCGTGGTCGCCCACCGGCCTTTGTCAGAAAGTCGCGATGTGCAACCATCGCGGCTATTCTTATTTTACCCAAGTGTCATAGGCTATATGACACGTATTGCGTGTCACTGCTTGTTCGTTTAGTATAGCATAGCGTTGTTCTTTTTTCTACAACGGCTATGAATAGTCGTACACATTATTTTGATTCGTTCAACGTGCAAGCAGGCTTGGCTAAAATGACTATTTTACCACGCTACAATGTCCTGAAATGATCTTTAACGCCCCATCCATATCGTGCCAAACACGGGTGTAGCACATTTCATCTTCAATGGGTTCATTACCTACCGTTCCTCGTAAAGAAACTCGCGTCACAGTTACCGCAGTACCATCCAGCGGAATCACCTTTTGGTCCAACACTTGCATATCCGTAGCTTTTACTTCTCCAAATCGGTAAATAACTCCTGCGCGGTGCGCACAAATAACTGTACAGCCAGAGAAGCATTGTGCAGGGATGGCACAGCGATACCAATCTGGCGCGTAATCAGAGGGGTGGTTTCCTTGACAGTCAGATCATGGGGGAATGTGGACAAGGAGAGGGATGAGACGATCCCCATGCCTAGTCCTTGTCGAACCATGCTGACCAGGGTGCTGACATTGTGAGTAGTGAAACGTGCCTGCAACTGGCTTTGCTCACGCTCGAAGCCTTCCATAATGGCAACCTCATGTCCGCCTTTACAGAAGATCATATCCTGCTGGTTCAAGTCCCGAATGGCGATTTTGCTTTGTGATTGCAAAGGGTGACCGTCCGGCAGGAGGATAACCATATTATCCTGACATAAAGGGATGATATCCACCTGCGGGTCTGGCAGCAGAATGATGCCTGCTTCAATCTCTCGGTTATGCAGCCATTCCTTAACCTCATTCGTGGAGCCTTCATGCAGATCGAATATGAGATTCGGGTAATGCTGGCGAATATGATGTATGATTGGAGGCAGAAAATAGGCGGATGCCGAAGGGAAGGCTCCGATGGTGATGGTGCCAACGTCCAGCCCTTTTTCGGCGGCGACCTGCTGCTCCACCTTTTCCATGCTTTGCAGTATCATGCGGAATTGCAGCAGTACCTTTTGCCCGATATCCGTCAGCAGCACGCCTTTTTTTCGGTCACGCAGCAATAGCTGGACATCAAGCTCACTCTCAATACTGGCGATGGCGTGGCTGACTGCGGGTTGTGTCATATGCAGTTCATGGGCAGTTTGGGTAAAGTTTAGCGTTTCAGCTACGCGGACAAAGATCATGATTTGGGTAATGGTCATAAGCGAAAAGTTATCTCCCTTATCGAAAACATTCATTTTATTTATTAGTGCCCACAGTATACGCTAGTAAAGTGAAGCTATGCAAATGGCTGTAAATGACTATAGCCGTATGAAATGCGCGATGATCATCGCTAGGGGAGAGGAAGGTATTTATGAAAACATTAACACCTAAAGCTACGCTGTGGCTTGTAATGATATTAGTGATGGTGTGGGGAATTAACTGGCCGTTGACCAAGCTGGCTCTGCCGGATACACCGCCGATTTTATTTTCAGGCATACGTACGTTGCTGGGCGGGCTAATCCTGCTTATGTTTGCTATGCGTCACAGGGAGACTTTGCGTTTGAGGCAGAATGCGTGGACGTATCTCGTTCTGGCGATATTTAATATTACAGGCTACTATGGCTTGCAGACGGTGGGGCTACGATATTTGCCTGCCGGGTTATTTTCCGCTTTAGTATTCCTCCAGCCGATCTTGCTTGGATTGTTCTCCTGGTTGTGGTTGGGTGAGCGCATGTTTCCGATGAAGGTCATTGGACTGGTTCTTGGCTTTGGCGGGGTGATCGTGATTAGCTCCGGAGGGATGGCCGGGCATTTGTCCGTCTTGGGTATCGTGCTGGGGCTGGCCTCTGGGCTGTGCTGGGCACTCGGAACGATTTATATGAAGAAAAAAAGCAAGCAGTTGGACTCCATTTGGGCGGTGACGATGCAGCTCATTTTTGGGGGAATTCTACTCAATGGGATTGGACTTACCACGGAGAAATGGAGCGATATTCATTGGAGCCCTTCCTTTATCGGTATCTTGCTGTTTATATCCGTATTCGTGATTGCGATGGGCTGGATGATTTATTTTAAACTGATTGATAACGGAGAAGCAGGAACGGTTGGTTCCTATACGTTTATGATTCCGGTGCTGTCTACGATCTTTAGTATGGTGATGCTCAAGGAATCGCTTACCCTGACGTTCGTGGTGGGATTGGTGCTGATCGCGGGCAGTGTGTATCTGGTGAATACGGCTTTACCGGGAAAACGAGGCAACCGAAGCTCAAGGGCCAATGAAACGAAAACCTGCACCAATAAATCCATTTCATAATACCCTCAGTAGCTTTAATAAAGAGTACATATAGATCAAAATGGTTTAGTTTGTCTATATGCAGTATACATTTCGTTGGCTTAATCATTTATGAAATGGATTCAAATGAATAGAGAATGAGAAAGTAGGAAAAATATACTAGATTATAAAAGGGGGTCATAGTAAAATATGACTATGTAAAATAGAGAGGAAGTTTGCTATGGGGGAATTAAGCAGTCATACTCAGTCTGTGGAGCCGCAACCACAGGCTGTTCGTAAGCTCGCAGTTGTAGCCACGGTCATTTCAGGAATAGCTGTACTCGGATGTATTACCTTGGCGTTATGGAATTATAATCTGACGGCAAAGGTAAATACTTTAACTACAGCGAATGCTTCACTCAACAAGACAACGCAAGCATTGACAAAGCAACAAAAGGATACAGAGGCGCTGCTGCAACAGGTTAGATTAGCAGCCAACCTGTCGTCCATATCGCATGTATTGGAGCAGACTTCCGTCGTTACTGATGATTTTGTATTGGAAAAAGTGACCTTTGATGTAGCAGAGAATGGTACGTTGAAGGGTGTGCTTTTAAATGTGAACAATCAACCGAATCTTGGTTTCGATGGTGCTTATCAAGGTTATGGTAAATATAATATGGCTTCTTCTACTTTGACGAAGAAGGCGGAGGAAGTCATAAACATAGCTATGAAACAATATGGTACGTCGGACAAGCTTCCGGTATGGGATAAAAATACGAAGGTGGAAATGACGGTACAAAATTATGAACTTGGAAAGCGGGAAGGTGGAATTTTCAAGCTTGCCAGTCAGAAATAGGAGGTACCTTATGAAGGATTTTGATGTAACTAAAGCCAAGTATGATCCGAAGCAGGAAGAACAGGTGAAAAAGGGATTTTTCAAAAAGGTGAAATCCACGGCCGGGAAGGTTCCTTTTGTGAAGGATGCGGTGGCCATGTACTATTGTGCGATAGATCCTGAAACGCCTCTTTATGCCAAAGGGGTGGCCTTCGGGGCCTTGGCGTATTTTATTTCTCCATTGGATGCGATATCGGATGTCATTCCGGTGCTGGGATTCACGGATGATGCGGGTGTCGTGCTGGCGGCCTTAAAAGTGCTGGACATGCATATCAAGCCTGCCCACCGGGAGAAGGCGAACGAATTTCTTTCTTGAGGATTGCTTGAAGAACGGGGGAGCCAGGGAATGGATAGATACACGTCTACAGCGAGGGAACGCTGGCAGATGAGACAGAGTGAGCCGAAGTCGCAGGGCTGGGTGCTTGCTTTGTTTGGCTGGATTTTTGCAGGATTGGGGCTACTATTAAGTATTTTAGTCATTGGTAATCTATCGGCTATTCTGGGTTTAGTCTTCGGCATTTTGACGAAACGGATAGAGCAACGTAATACACAGGGCATCCTGATTATCGTTTTAAGCTCCGTTGGGATCGGCATCGGGTTGTTGATTTTTATTATTTTTGCAGCACAAGGTTTTGTAGAAGGCCTGATTAGAGGTTATAATGAGCATTATCAGTCAGGGAGGTAAACAGCATTGAGCGTCATTATTTCACAGCAGATATCAGCAACGGGCGTGAAGGAATATACGAAGGTGATCAAAACATTTGATTCCCATTTTACACCTTTAGTTGGACAGAAAATTAGGGATACGGCTTTTGGCGATATGCAATATTATGACGTCGAGGATGTATTTATTGATCTGGCAGAGAATGAATACTGGGTGATTTTACCTGCAGTTCTGCTGCACACCGATGATATTGAGGATGTGCGGGATGCGGTACGTGAGTATCGTTCACATGGTTGGGAATGTACAAAACCTTTGTAAATCCATACTGTATAAGCATCTATACGGAAACGTCTTTCTTTTGCGAGATAGGCGTTTTTTTGTGTATTTATGTATAAAATCTTCCTAATGATTGGCATGAAAAGAAAGAATTAATGCTGAAAATGCGCAAATTGTATCATTTTTTATCATAAAACGACAAGTTGGGAAATGAAAACGGACTTAATGTGTTATACTTAGTATATCAAAGGACAAGAGTCTAAAACGACCGGTAAGGCCCTTTCTTTGAAGAGCCTCGTAAGGTTCAACGTTTATCCAAAATAAATGGTCAAAAGGAAAAGGGGAAATGCTAACGTGAGAGTGAATTTGAAATTTACGAACAAAGGGCAAGTTGCAGTCGAGAAGTTCAATAATGAGGAGCTTATCGAAATCTTTACCCGCTACATTAAAACGTTAAGCAAGAAGTATGATATCTCGGTTACCGTACCGGAAGATCTGAATGAGCAGATCTTGGCAGAGGGCACCGTAAAGGTCGTGTTGGATAAGATTAATTGTGACATGGACGCTTTTTTCAAGGAGCTGAGCCGGGATATTAAGGTGCCACTGGTCAAAAGATTGGGTACCAAATTGGATAACGTGTTTAAGACCGAGGTCGTGGAGCAGGAACAGAACTAAGGACAAGGATCAGGCGAGTCTGAATGATGATTCGCAATATGAAATCATAAAACCTCCCGAATGGGGCGCATGGCTAGGCAATGTGCTCGTTCGGGAGGTTTTATATGTTTAAACTGCTCTATTCAGCAGGAAAACATGCAATGTCGGTCCGTTAGCGGGTGGCGGACGCAAGGCGCAGCTTGGCTAAATCAAACGAAGGCACAAGTCCTTCCTGTGCGGCGCGTCCGAGCAGTGCTTCGATGGCTGCGTATCCACTGTCGCCCAGATTGGCGGTAAAGTCGTTCACGTACAGGTCGATATGTGATTGGGCGACATCCGGTGACAGCTCCTGCGCATGGGACAATACATATTCGCGCGAAGCCTCGGGATGCTTCCAGGCGTACTCGACAGAGGCGTGTATCCAGCCTGCGATCGCATCGAGGTCCAGAGAACGGCGGGCAATAATGGCTCCAAGCGGAATCGGGAGACCCGTATCTTCTTCCCACCAGTTGCCCAGGTCCACTTGCTTGCTGAGACCGTAGGACGGATACGTGAAACGTGCCTCGTGAATAACCAGCCCGGCATCCATATGTCCGTCACGGACAGCAGGCATGATCTGGTCGAATGGCATCACGACTATTTCGCCGACTCCTCCCGGCACATGCTTGGCCGCCCACAGGCGGAATAGCAGATAGGCCGTGGAGCGTTCGCTCGGCACAGCTACGCGCTTGCCGGACAGGGCTTCCGGCCCTTGCGCCGTGGTGCCTTCCTTGGTCAGCACGAGCGGCCCGCAGCCCCGGCCGAGTGCGCCGCCGCAAGGCAGCAGGGCGTATTCATCCAGCACCCAAGGGAGCGCAGCATACGAGATTTTCATAACATCCAGCCCGTTTGGCGTTACCGCCAAATTGTTGGTGATGTCAATATCGGCGAATGTGATGTCCAGCGCGGGTGCGCCCGGAATTAATCCATGCGCCAGGGCATGGAAGACAAAGGTGTCATTGGGACAAGGTGAAAAAGCAATTTGCATCTATATAACCTCCGTTAATGTAGAAAATGCGGCTTCCAACGCTTGCAAAGCCTCTTTAATCCGCCAGGCTGCGCGGTCACGTGCGCCAACTGCATTGGAAATCGTGCGGATTTCCATCACAGGCAGCTCCAGCCTGTTCGCCGCTACGGCTACCCCGTAGCCTTCCATCGCTTCGGCAGCAGCCCCGGGAACGCGCGCAGCCAGCCGTTCTGCGGTTGCCGCTGTACCTGTCGCCGTCGTGACGGTCAGGATCGGCCCGGCGACGGCTGTCTGTCCGGCGGCGCGCAGCGTCTGAACGAGCCGCTGCGTGGTTGCGCCGTTCACGGCGATTCGGCTGGAGCCGAAGCCCAGCTCGTCCACGCTGCTGAAGCCCTCCGCCGTCTCGGCCCCGAGGTCGGCGGCGATGATCGCGTCAGCGACGACGACGCTCTCCAGTGCGGCTACATCCATGAAGCCGCCGCCGATTCCGGCGCTGATGACCAGGCGGTAGCCACCGCCAGCCAGTGCCAACGCGGTCGAAGCTGCTGCGGACGGAGCGCCCACACCAGCAAGCTCAACCGCAAAGCGGCTGTCGCCTTTCAGCCCGCGCAGCACGGCTTCCCGTTCGCCCTCAACCGCGGTCATGATCAGGATGCGTCCGTCTGCTGTTGTAGGCTCCATCGGTTGATTCCCCTTTAAATTTAGATCATATGCTACTTCATCATACTGCTTTTTGAAACGATGTTCAAAAAATAACGACAAAAAAAAGCGCTCTGTGGCGCTTTTTGTATAAACCTGCAATATTTTCACAAATCGAAAGCCAGCAGCATCGCTGCCTTAAATAATAACGATTACCCTGTGGTAAGAGTTGGACATCAGTTATTTTCAAGGTAAAAAAGCAATTCTAATCTGGAAGAACAGTACAGGTATAGCATATAATAATTATATCGGCTGATCCTTGGTGATCAACTGAAACATCGTGATATTGCGGTCATAATGGCTTTGGGTCCCATCCTGATTGCGTACCCGAATCATCTCGCTGCTGAACAATTCGATATATCCGCTGCCAATCTCGCAGTATACGCCCGTCGGGTCCTCCTGCCAGACTGAAACGAGATGTTGAGACAGCGCCGCGGTGAAAAATTCGATGTTTTTTTGCAGTACGCGTGGCGTTTTCTTGGGTTCCATAACGTAAATCCTCCCTATATGATGCCATTTGAAAATAAAGCAATTGAATGTGGCTGCTATGTGGCAAGTAACAACATGATAAACATAAAAAACAATAAAAAAAGTACGGTTCGACAATTTACCTCAATGAAACAGACGTAAACACTGTACCCTTTAATACTATTTTTGTAAAGTATCCGATTGACCTTTTCAACATCAGGCTGCGTTTTACACACATTTTACATTGCGTTTACACAGCCGTGATGCTAGTGCGTTTCATCTAATAGTACAATGAAACATAACTATACTGCATGATTGATGGAGGCCATATGTTGATAGAGAGTCAGAATAAGGATAAAGATAAAGCTGGGTCAGAGCGCTACTTTAATCGGGATTTAAGCTGGATTGAATTTAACCGCCGTGTGCTTCAGGAAGCGCAGGATACAGATACACCTTTGCTGGAGAGAGCCAAATTTTTGGCGATTGTGTCCAGCAATCTGGATGAATTTATGGCTGTTCGGGTGGCAGAGACGCGGGAGAAGATCAAGGCCGGTTTTATGCAAAAGGACTTCACCGGATATACCCCCTCCGGTTTATACAAACGGCTGATCAAGCGCACGGTCTCGATGGTATCGGAGCAGTATCGAACCTACCGCGAAATTTCTCGCCTGTTGACGAAAAAGGGGATTTTGCTGCTTGAATATGAGGGCTTGAATGCGACACAGCGCAAGTCTCTGGATACCTACTTTCATGAAATTATATTTCCGGTGCTGACGCCGATGGCGGTCGATCAGAGCCGTCCTTTTCCACTGGTTCATAATAAATACGTATATTTGGCAGTTGTATTGAGACGTCAAGGGGATACGGAGGAGGATAAGCCGTTTTTTGCCATCGTGCAGGTGCCTTCCAATATTCCGCGTGTCGTGTCTGTGCCGCTACGTTCTAATAGCAAGAAGAAATCATTCATTTTAATTGAAGAGTTGATCAAGCATCATATTCAAACGCTGTTCACGGGTTATGTGCCGGAATCGGTTCAAGCCTTTCGTGTCACGCGCAATTCCGATTTGTCCATTAATGAAGAAGAAATCGAAGATTTGCTCGAAGAGATTGAAAAAGAACTGCGTCGAAGAAGACGCGGTGCGCCGGTAAGGCTGGAAGTGGAAAAAGGGATTCATCCCTTTGCTTTGATGGAGCTTCAGCGCGAATTCAAACTGTTCGATCATGTGTTTGAGATGGACGGGCCGCTGGATTTGACGTTTTTGTCGTCCTTTGCCGATCAATTGGAAGGGTATTCGCATTTGAAGTTTCCGTCGATCAAGCCGTTGTACCCGGAAGAGCTGCCTCCGCAGGAGGATATTTTCAACGTACTCCGCAAACGGGACGTGCTGGTGTACCATCCGTATGAATCGTTTGATGCGGTGACTGATTTTGTGATTGAAGCGTCCGAGGACCCGGATGTGATGGCGATCAAAATGACTTTGTACCGTGTCAACGGTGAATCCAAGTTGATCCCGGCATTAGCTCGTGCGGCTGAATCGGGCAAGCAGGTAACGGTGGTCGTGGAGCTGAAAGCCCGCTTTGACGAGGAACGTAATATTGCCTGGGCACGCAAGCTTGAAAAAGCAGGCTGTCATGTAGTGTACGGTCTGGTCGGCTTGAAGACGCATGCCAAAATTATTCTCGTGGTACGCCACGAGCGTAACGCGCTCAAGCGCTACGTGCATGTGGGCACAGGCAATTACAATGAAAGCACAGCACGGGTGTATACGGATATCGGTCTGTTCACATCCGACCCGGTGCTTGGCGAGGATGCTTCCGAGCTGTTTAATGAAATTACAGGCTTTTCCGCGCTCAAGACCTTGCAGGCTTTCACGGTGGCTCCAACAGGGATGAAGAACAAGCTGTTCGAGCTGATCCGCAGGGAAGCAGAGCAAGCTTTGGCAGGCAAGCCCGCCCGGATTATCGCCAAAATCAACTCCTTATCCAGTCAGGAGATGATTGATGAACTATATGCAGCTTCTCAGGCGGGTGTAAAGATTGATCTGATCATTAGAGGGGTTTGTTGCTTGCGTCCCGGTGTGGAAGGATTCAGTGAGAATATCAGCGTCATCAGTATTGTGGATCGCTTTCTGGAGCATTCCAGGCTGTTCTATTTTGAAAATGCAGGGGCTGCAGAGTTGTTCCTGTCCAGCGCGGACTGGATGACTCGCAACCTGACACGTCGGATTGAACTAATGTGCCCGATTTATGATGACCGGATCAAGGGGATGCTGTCGGATATTTTGCATTTGTCCTTGAGGGATAATGTGAAGGCGCGGCAGCTTTTGCCTAACGGAAGCTATCAGTTTGTGTCCAGAAACGACGAAGAGGCCCCTATGCGGAGCCAATCCGAAGCGATGAAGGTTAGAAATTGGAAGAAGGAAGAATGGACCATGACAACGTAAGGTTCCATGCTTTTTGAAAATCTTTGGCGACAGCCTCCAGTTCTCGCTGTTCCAGAATTGGTTCACCCGTGCTTTCCAGACGAAGATGCAGTGCATCGTCTCCTGTGGCGGGATTGATGCTGGTGATAATGCCGGATTCGCTCCGATCCATGCCAATCGCAAGCTGGAGCAACGAGCCGAGTCGATGTACACGCGCCTCGTCGGAAGACTCCAGAATGTCGGCATGTGTGCGCAACAGGCGAGGCGTCCGATTCTTGGGATGGTAGTCCGCAATCAGCGCGGCCAGCACCGTTTCCCGATGGGACAGACCGCCGATGCCTGCATGTAGAATCCAGAACACGGAATGCTGTCGGAAATGGTAGTAGTTCAAGGCAGCTCCGGTTTTGTACAGTGTTGCGGCGGTCAGCAGCAAACGTTTGTCCATCGCTGAGGATGACACGTCAGCCCATACGCCAACGAGTTCGTCATAAAGTCGGACAGCGTACTCGTTAACCCGTTTGACGTGTGCTTCGCTAACCGGAACAGCGAATGAAAGTATATTGCGGATCGACGCGATGAGTGGATTGTCGACCACGGGCTGTTCGGAATTGACCAGCTCATGAAACAGTCCGTCACGCAAGCCCGCTCCGCTGACCAAATAGGTGGAGCCTTGAGCGGCCTCGAATATCGTTTTCAAGATAATTAGCCCCGGTACAATAATGTCGGCTCTGTCTTTGGACAGGCCGGCTGTTTTTTTGCGTTTTTCATAGGGAAGATGGGGCAGACTGACATAAAAATAATCGACATCTTCTGTCGTCATTTCGTAATGGTGCGTCACGGGCAACGAGTAATCCTGCCGCTTCTGATTGATTTTAGCCAAGGTACGCAAGGTACCGCCCAGACCGATGAACGGCAGGCCCGGATTGGAAAAGATCCAATCATGGTTTTGCAGCGAAGAACGGACGAAGCTCTCCATCTCCTCAATCTGTTGAGGAGACCATTCGCCGTTCCTGACTTCCCGACCAAAGCGCCAATTCATGTTGACCGCGCCAAAAGGAAACGATACGGTATGAAGCCGCTGCCGCTCACGGAACAGTGTAATTTCGGTGCTGCCGCCCCCAATATCTATAATAATCCCATCGCTCACATTCATTGTATTTACCACGCCCAGAAAGCCCGCATAGCCCTCCTGGTCTCCGCTCAGTATTTCCAGCGTTAAGCCCGTATCCTCAGCGATCCATTGGACAATTTCATCTGAATTTGCCGCATTGCGGATGGCGGCTGTAGCTGCTGCCCGCATACGAATGACCCCGTGCATACGGCATACCGCCAAAAATTGATTCAGCAATGGAGCGATGCTCCGAACGGCTTCCCGTTCCATACGACCATTCGCCCCAACCTTCTCGCTCAGGCGTGCGGCTTCCTTACATTCCTGCACAATCCGGTAGGCGCCTGTCTCTGTCATTTCATAAATTACTAGACGAATGGAGTTTGATCCAATGTCCATGATGCCGATTTTGCTGTTCATGGTATGACCTCCTTGTCGAAAAAAACGATTTGCCCGTAAATTTCGCTACTCCGTGCAAATGGTAGTCAGATTATTGTCATTGTACCAGTGATATCAGGTGCATGCTACCGTTGGCAGGGATCTTGCCGAAATGGACTTGAACCTTGGACTATCATCCAAGAATAGTTAGTTGCTGCTGAGTATGTATAAGTATACCTGACGGCGAAAGGAGAAAGGGTATGATGAGACAACTTGCAAGCAAATGGTTAAAGACGAAGGCGCTGCTGCACCATCCACATACCGCCGTTTATATACCGGAAACCAGTCTTTATAACGAGGAACAGTTGCGCATGATGCTAAGACGGTATGGCTTTGTATTCATAAAGCCCGTGAAGGGCGGCGGTGGAATCGGAGTTATGCGAGTGGCTAAGGAACGCAGGGAATACACCTGCACGCGCATGGAACGCATATACCGGTTCAGTAGCTTTCGAGCGCTTGCTGTCGGAATCGGAAAGCTCCGGCTCCAGCGTCCGTATTTGATTCAGCAGGGTATTAGGTTGGCCACTATTCAGGGCAGACCGGTTGACTATCGGGTAAAAGTGGTGAAGGTGGGCCAGAGATGGGGTTTCCGGTCGGTGGTCGCACGTCATGCTCGCCCTGGACTGGTTATTACGAACCTCTGCAAAGGGGGAACTCTGATGAAGGGAATGAATGCGCTTCGGATAATTTATCCCCGTCGGGTAGCTGCCCGAAAGCGACGTGAAATCGTTAATCTTACCCAGCGGTGTATTCCTGTACTGGAGGGCAGATTTCCGGGGATTGGACAATTGGGATTTGATTATGGGCTTGATCCGAATGGACGGATATGGATTTTGGAGGTAAACACAAGACCCCAATAATTGTTGAATTACTTAAATTAACTTCCATGAAATTCAATTTATTAGATTGTAAATATAATATATATGTGTAAATTATAAAAATATTTTTTTTATTTAGAAGCGTCAAAACCCTGTGTATAAGTATTGTCCACATTATCCCCTGTCACATATATGGGTTAACGACACTTACCAACAATTTATACACAGGATTTCCACAACATGCTGTGGATAACAGAACGCTTGTTCCGTTTTTGGTATTTTGATAGAATAGATTTTGAAATAAAAGGAAAGGTTGTGTCGAGGATGGCTATGCTGACGGATGAAATGCTTTTGGATTCCTATCAGATGGCAATCGAGCTTAAACTTGAATGTGACTTCATTGCACTGTTGCTGGCTGAGATTCACAAAAGAAACTTAGAGATGAATACAGCCGTAGTCCTTCATTAGACCGGACAAGCTCTCGTACTGCGACTGTGAAGTCATTCAGGGTTCGAATGACTTTACGGACAATCACTGCAACGAATAGGCACACCGTAGAAAAGGGTATTTCACTCCAATAATTCAAATTTGGAGTAAAATACCCTTTTTTGTCATAGTCTAGAATAGACTACAGTTTCATGTTACTACTGTGCCCCGGGGACAGCTTGGCGTCCGGATCAACATAAACCTTGGCGTTGTTGACGGCTGTAGGCGCTTCACCGAAGCCGACAGCAATCAGCTTGAGCTTGCCTGGATAAGTCGTAATGTCCCCTGCGGCGAAAATGCCGGGAATATTCGTTTCCTGACGGGAATCGACCACGATGGAGTTACTTTCGATTTCGATTCCCCATTCGGCAATCGGGCCGAGAGTTGATACAAATCCAAAGTTAACGATCACATCGTCCACTTCGATTTCCTGAGTTTCTTTGGTTTTTACATGAGCAAGGGTAACCTTCGTAATCGAGTCTTCCCCGTGCAGCTCTGTAATTTCAGTCGGTGTAACGACGTTTACTTTGGAAGCGAGGAGGTTTTCTACACTGTGTTCATGCGCACGGAACTTGTCGCGGCGGTGAATCAATGTAACCTGTTCTGCAATCGGTTCCAGCATGAGCGCCCAGTCTACCGCAGAGTCGCCGCCGCCGCTGATCAGCACTTTCCGGCCTGCAAATTTGCTCAGGTCGCTGACAAAGTAATGCAGGTTCGTTTTTTCAAAACGATCTGCGCCCGGCAGTTCCAGTCTGCGCGGCTCGAAAGCACCCACGCCAGCGGTAATAATGACCGCTTTTCCGTGATACTCGCCGCCTTTATCTGTTTTGACGATGAAGTGGTGTTCTTCCTTTTTCTCTAATGATACGACCTTCTCTTCTAACTGTACTTCTGGATTAAAGTGGTTCATCTGCTGAACCAGATTGTTGACTAGTTCCTGTGCAGTCACTTTAGGAAAGCCAGCGACATCGTAAATATATTTTTCAGGATAAAGGGCTGCAAGCTGGCCCCCGAGTTGGGGCATACTTTCAATTAAGGTGACGGATGCCTGACGCATTCCCCCGTAGAAAGCAGCGAAAATACCGGCTGGACCGCCTCCGATGATAATCAGATCGCGGAGTTCCGCACCTGTGGATTGAGCTGTCACTCTAAAAACACCTCCGAAAGGGATAGTATGGATAATGGATATTGAATGTAGAATCAGCCGCATAGAGGTTAAGAAAGCCGCCGAACGCATGATTCACTGTTTATCATTATAAACTGCCGGGTTCCGCTTGGAAAGTTTAAGTGATTAATATTTTGATGAAGGTTATCCGGCGTGTATAAATTAGTCATATTGAGAGCAAAGCTGTGAATAATCACTGATTACGTAAACCGGAAGGGGTAGAAGCATGAGCAGTATTCCCAAAATTGTCATTGTGGGCGCCGGGTATGGCGGTATTTTGACGGCTCAGCAATTGCAAAAGGAGCTCAAGCACAACGAGGCGGATGTCATGCTGGTTAACCGCCATGATTACCACTATATAACAACGCATCTCCACATGCCTGCGGCGGGTACGGATACGATCGAGCATTCACGGATTCCGATTTCGCAGCTGATCGATGAGTTCAAGGTGGATCTAATCAAAGGGACGGTTAAGGAAATCATACCGAAGGAGAAAAAAATCGTGTTGGAGGATGGATCGCTATCCTACGATTATCTGGTAATCGGATTGGGCGGGGAACCGGAAACCTTCGGTATTCAGGGGATGGATAAGTTCGCGCTTACGATTCGAAGTATTAACTCGGTCCGCTTGATCCGTGAGCATGTCGAATACCAGCTTGCCCTGTATAAAAATGACGGGAACCCCGGACGGCTAAATTTTGTAGTCGGAGGTGCGGGCTTTAGCGGGATTGAATTCGTAGCGGAGCTGGCGGATCGTCTGCCGCAATTGGCAAGAGCCTATGATATTGATTTTAACCGGATTCAAATTATTAACGTCGAGGCGGCTCCTACGGCATTGCCGGGCTTCGATCCGGAGCTGGTAGAATACGCGATGGATGTTCTCAAGCGCAAGGGCGTCACCTTCCGTATCGGTGTTCCCATTAAGGAATGTCTTGAGGATGGCGTCATTGTCGGTGAGGGTGAGAAAATCGAAGCTTGCACGGTCGTGTGGACTGGAGGTATTCGTGGTAACGGTCTGATCGAGAAAGCCGGATTTGAAGTGATGCGCGGACGTGTGAAGATCGACGATTTTCTGCGTGCACCGGGTCATGAGGACATTTTCATTATCGGGGACAGTTCTTTAATGTTTAATCCCGAAGGACGTCCGTATCCGCCGACCGCCCAAATTGCGATGCAGCAAGGGGTACTCTGTGCGAAGAATTTAGCAGCTACGCTACGGAAAAAGGAGCTGCACAAGTTCGTATTTTCCAATAAAGGAACGGTTGCTTCTCTTGGAAAAGGGGAGGCTGTCGCAGTCGTGGGCAATCGCAAAATAAAGGGCTGGATTGCCGCACAGCTGAAAAAAATTGTGGATATCCGCTATCTGTTCATCATTGGTGGGATTCCGCTGGTGCTGAAAAAGGGACGGTTTTTCTAAGCTTGAGCATGACATCAAAAAATCTTATGCATTGAGAAGGTTTCCATGATTCCTGGCCAGGGAGCTTGGAAACCTTTTTTATTAATGTACCCCTAAAAAGGGTATTGACACATAACTATACGGCGACGTATAGTGTGGATATTAATTACAGAGGGGGGCCTTCACGTTGTATTCTGATTTTAACTTCAAGGGTGATCCCAAAAAGATAAATTTATTGGCAGAAAAATTTCCCCATGTGGACCCCCAATCGTTGAGTACGCTAGCGCTTTTCATGCAGACAGCTCATGAAGTATACAATGGTGTGTGCTCCAGACTGTCCGAATATGGACTATCGATTGGAAGTCTGAAAATTTTAATTCCGCTGTATCTGCATGAACGTGCGTTGACTCCATCTGAACTGGCCGAATATTCAGGAGTTACACGTTCAACCGTAACCAGTGTAATCGACAAGCTGGAACGTGACGGTATCATCCGAAGAAGTACGCTGGTAGATCGCCGTATGACTGCGATTTACTTGACTGAGGAAGGAAGACAGTTAATGACGGAAAGAATTCCGATGTTCATTCAGCTTTTTTCGGATTTATTGAAGGAATTTACGAAGGAAGATCATGTCCACTTCGCTGGGATGCTACAGAAGCTTTCCACAGGTCTGGAGCGAATAAAACGGGAATAATACCTTTCCCAAGACTAATAGTTAGACGTCGTACTATCAGATTGCGTACTTGTTTTTGAACAATCATTTTCCGCTTATTATTGGCTAAATCATCATGAAGGAGAGTTCATAGCAATGAATAAAAAGATCATTGTGTACGTTATACTTGTTGCCGCGTTAGGTACTGGAGGTACGCTGATGGCTATGAGCGGCAAGGATGCTGTAAGTATGGCTGCCACACAAAAAAACACGCTGCTTACGGCAGATACCGTAAATGCTGCCTTTCAGGGCGTTGGGGGAAGAGTGAACACCATTGAGGTGAAGGAGGAACAACAGGTGAAAAAAGGGGATGTGCTCATGACCCTCGATCCTGTGGACCTCGACCTGCAAATTGAGAAATTAAAAACGGATATCGCGCAGGCTGATGTAAAAATAAAGCAGGCTAAAGACGGACTGCAAAATCAGTCGGAGAAAATTTCGACTTCAGAAAAACAGGGGCAACTCGATATTCAGGCTGCGCAAGCGGGAGAATCCCTGTTGAACCAAGGCACACGTGTGGAGGATATCCAGAAGCAAAAGCTGGCTATTGAAGCAGCGCAGCAATCGTTGGACGCATCTCTGACAGGAGTGGAGACATCCAAGAGAAATGCAGAGATCGCGCAAAAGACAGTGACCTCCAGACAACAGGCGCTGGAACTGGCTAAAGTCAATTACAACCGTATCAAAGCTTTGTACGATGCTGGGGCTGGAACCAAGGCGGAGCTGGATAACGCTAAAAACCAACTGGATTCTGCACAAATTGCGCTAGATACAGCCCGGGATCAGGTGGAGATTGCCAATAACCAGATTACTGCGGCCAGCAAACAATCCGACATTGCTAAAAATAGTATCGCCCAGCAGCAAACCGCTCTGGAAAAAATGGAGGCAGGCGCAACCGCAGAGGAACGCGAACAGGCCCGCATCAAAACAGAAAAGGCCAAGGAAGCACTTACCCAGACCTCCCAAACACGTAAAGATGTTAAAAATAGTGAATACAACGTGGATCTTCTGGCTCAACAAAAGCAGGCATTAACCGTTCAGCTCAAAACCTTGGAATTGCAGCGCGGACGTACGGTGCTGAAGGCATCCGCAGACGGTAAAGTGTCCCGCATTGTTCCCAAGATGGGAGAAATCGTTGCTACGGGGGCAATAGGCGTCGTTATTGAAACCAACCAGCTATACTATGATATTTATGTGGATGAGGATTCCATCTCACAGTTTAAAGCAGGGGGGAATGTGGCTTCACATGTCGTAGCTTTAGACAAAAATATCCAGGGCAAGGTGAGATACGTTACCTCTGCTCCGCAGTATACCAACATGAGAATGAGCCGGGATAAGGGTTTGTCGGATATAAGCTCCTTCCAGGTAAGGGTAGATGTTCAGCGAGCACCTGAATTATTACCTGGAATGACGATAGAGGTTGTGACGAAATGAAGGCGTTTATAGAAGAATGGAAGCTATTGATCAGCGGCAAGCTGGTATTCGTTATGCTGCTCGTCCCGATTGTCGTATCGGCATCTTTAGGGTTTGTTTTTAAAAACAATCAGCTTAATGATGCCTCTGTCGCTGTAGTCGATTTAGATCATAGCAATTATAGCCGACAGCTTATTAATAAATTAAATGCATCCCAGTATATTGATGTACGTTATGTGCAAGAGAATGAAACCGATCCGAATTTACTCTTATATAATGAAAAGTTTTTTGCAGTGATTTATCTTCCGGCAGGTCTGGAGGAGAATAGAGTTAAGGGAGTCCAGAGCAACATCGGCTTTTATGTAGATAACACGGTCGGGCTGGCTACAGGGAATCTGCGGTCGGCGGTGACGGAGATCATTGCCACGGAAAATGCGATGCTGGCTGGTGGTGGACTAAAGGGGATGGGAATGAGTGACAGCCAGGTTACAGGGCTTACCTCCAATATGCTGCTCCAGCAGCGGCTATTGTATAATCCCACCAACGTTACGCTGATGACCTCGGTTATGGGGTTCATGAATACAATCATGATTTCGCTGATTGGTGCTGCTGCGATGACGATTGTTCCTCGCTTACGGGAGGAAGGACGATTAAAAGATGAGCTGCAGCATTCATACGGTCTGATTTTGAGGGTGATACCGTATGCGGTAGTAGGATGTGTATCCTTTTTTCTATCCATTGGTTTGCTCAAGCAGATTGGCGGACTCCGTTTTGAAGCCAATGTATGGCAGATGAGTATTCCGTTTCTAATGTATACGATTACTTTGGGTTTGTTTGCAATGGTTCTGGGATGGAGTGCGGCTAATCCGGGAAAAGCTTCCCCGCGTCTCATGCTGCTTATATTGCCTTCGTTTATGCTGAGTGGTGCTCAATTGCCGGTAGCTATGCTACCCCCATCGTTGCAGTATGTAAGTAACATTCTTCCATTAACCTGGCATTTCAAGTTTTTGAGAGGGATGGGATTCAAGGGCGGAAGCTTGAAGTATTTCATTCCTGAGGTTGGAGGATTTTTGATCCTGTTAAGTGCTTTGTTGCTTCTGATCTTTATTCTGATTGCTCTGGAGAAAAGAAAGCTGGCAAAAAGCGAGGGTGCAGCTGTAATGGTTGAACCTGTGTTACACTAATATCAAAGAATATGATTTTTCAGGCGCCTGTGAGGGGGCCTTTTCTCATCTTGTGCGGCTTTGCAGCATATAAAAAGGATTCCGCATTCCCTAAAGCGGGAGTCACGAAATCCTTGGTAGTCTTATTTTAAAAGGGTTCTGGTGATTTGCGTTTTACAGCTTTAACATGTCTTCAAATGTTTCTTCGTTCAACACGCTGCCGACATAGAAGGAGCCGAATTCACCGTAACGGGCACTAACTTCGTCAAAACGCATTTCGTAGATGAGCTTCTTGAATTGAAGGGCATCATCGGAGAACAGTGTTACGCCCCATTCCCAATCGTCAAAGCCGACGGAGCCGGAAATGATTTGCTTCACTTTGCCGGCGTAGCTGCGTCCGATCAAACCGTGACTGCGCATCAGAGTGCGGCGCTCATCCATCGAAAGCATGTACCAGTTGTCGTCCAGATCGCGTTTTTTGTTCATTGGATAGAAGCAAATATAACGAGCCTTGTTCAAAACAGGCTTCAGACGTGCAACAATTTGCGGATTTTGCATCGGATCTTCTTCTTTGCTCAAATAGTTGCTCAGCTCGACCACACTCACGTAAGAGTAGGTTTTAGTCGTATATTTGGCAAAGGTGGTTTTGTTAAACTCATTTTCGAGTTTGTTGAGGTCTTCCAGCGTTTCGCGTAGATGTAACATCACAAAATCAGCCTTTTGTCCGATTACAGTATATACGGCAGAGCTGCCCAGACCCGCTTCCTCGGTAACGCTCCATTCCTTCATAAACTCTTGAAGCTCGTCCAGCGCCCCGGCGCGTTCTTCATCGTCTGCTGTTTTCCATGCCGTCCAATTGATGGATCGGAAATCGTGAAGTGCAAACCAGCCTTCCAGCGTGGATGCTACTTCATTTGGCGTTGATGGGGGTTGTTGAGGTTGATGTTGGTTCACAATGGTCACTCCTTTTTCAAATCTGTAAATAATCATCGGCATGGCCGAAACATGTGCGTTGTAAGTATGTCCTGCGAATGAAAAATGTGTAATGCTTAACTATTATATTGTAGCCCAAATAAAGGATTTTCACCAATGAAAGAAATGTGAAGAATTTTATTTTTTCCGTGATGCAGGTCACAAGTCGTAAAATAGTTAGTATTCTCGAAAAAAGGGGAACACGGACGAATGAGGCTGCCAAAAAGGAGGACAATTGGACTTATTTTGCTGGTCTCAGTTGGGGTCAAGTATGATAGAATAGAAAAACATCTTGGAGACCGTTATGTCAGGAAAGGAAGAATGTTGGAATGCGGATGAAAAACCTGCTGCACTATACTGAGAACCACCGCTACTGCGTTTATCGGGAATTCGGCTTAAGCGCACTGGATGAATTGATGCTGGGAAGCGTCTATCAGCCGATGGTAGGCGCATTTGCGGTTAGCCTGTATCGGCTATTGTTCCAGCATGTGCCAGCCGGACAGATCGGTTATTCGCCGCTGGAGCAGCAGCGTCGTCTTTTTCTGACACTAGGGCTGGAGCCAAGTGAGAAGGGACGCAAGTATCTAATTGAACAGACCTCCAAGCTGGAGGCTGTCGGTCTGTTGCAGACGTCCAGGCTGTATGCACCGGAAACGGACGACTATATGTATGAATATGAGATGCAGCCACCGCTTGCGCCTGCCGATTTTTTTAGGACGCAGCATCTTACTCTTTTGTTGAGAGACAAAATTGGCAAGTTTGCGGTGCTTTCTCTGCGAGAATCGCTGTGGAGCAGCGAATCTGCGGAATGGTCGCAATCTTCCTATAATAAAGAGAATATATCTATTCCGTTTTACGAGTTATTTGAGCTGAACACCCATGTTATTGATTACGAGTTGGAGCAGGCGCTGTCCGAGGTGTCTTCGGGCCGTCACAATGGGGCTTTGGCCGCAGAGTCGGAGGAAGGGCTGAATTATGCGGACATCATTCTCCGTTTTCCGCGCGAATCCGTCAACCGCAAGCATGTGGAGCGTCTGCGTTTTGAGCACGAGCAGCTAGGCATGGTCAATTACGTTGTTCGCAAATTCGACTTATCTGTACAGGACATCAGCCGCCTGCTGGATGAGGACGGCATTTTTACCGAAGCAGGCGATTTGTTGCTGGACGAGCTTCAGCTTCGGGCAAGCCAGCATTCCAGACAGGATCGGAAGCGACAGGAGGAACAGCAGGTGCAGGCCGCCAAAGTGGTTGCCCTGCGTCAGAGAGAAGCTGCCACTCCGGAAGAGCCTCCTGCGGAGCAGGCCGTGGAGATGGAGTTCTATGTGGAGGTTCCCCCACAGTTCACAGCCAAATGCGACATTCACCAATATAATATGATGCTGCGCAACGAGCCTTATCGTCGTTTGTTGCAAACCTTTTTCCCCGGCACGGTTCCCGGTAACCTGCTGGATATATTCGAAAAGATTGATATCAGCTACAAGCTGCCCGGTGAAGTCATCAATGTACTTATCCATTATTTAATGTCCCTGCTGGTATCAGGAAGCGATCAGCGGATTAACCGCAACTTTGTCGAGGCTGTCGCTTCCAATATGCTGTTAAAGCAGGTAAGTACCTACGAAAAGGCTGTTCAATATATACGTGATCAAGCCAAGGTAAAAGGCAAGCAGTCCGCCGCTTCTCCTTCCGGAGGCCGTTCCCGTTCGTATGCCAAAAACAGCGGCCCATCCAAGCCATCCATTCCCATCGTACAGGATCACCCCTCCGAGGAATCCGTATCCGAGGAAGAACTGGATGAATTGCTGCGCCTGGCCGAACGGATGCAATCCGGCAAGCAAAAAAAGGTGTAGTGGATAGCTCTACGCTCAAATTGTTTTAAATGAAACCAACACTTTGGTTTTAAGCCAAAACTAATTAGGTACTATAAAAGAATATTAAGCGAAGCCAATTCAAATATGTGTCGACTTAATGGCGGTCGGCAGCGGAGCGGGCAGAATTGTTCTGAAGAAGCGAAGCGTTTGCCTTTATCCCCGGATTTTAACCTTTAAATCCTTATTTCAATAGGAAAAATCCGGGGATAACAGCAATCGGAAGAACAATCTGCACGCGAAGCGTCTCTCCCCCATAACTCTGCACATTTTAGAAAGGAGGAGCGTTCTTGGAATCACTGGGCGATTTGCTACAGCAGATGCAGAACCCTTCGTTTCGCCAGCGCACGCGCAATGTGGCCGATCAGGTTCTCAATGATCCGCTGGTGCAGGAATTTTGTGCTGCGCATCCCGATATTGACGAAACACAACTGCGATTAAACATGAGTATGCTTTTTCAGTATGCCCGGGATCGTCGAAATTGCGACAATTGTCCGGGACTCGAACAGTGTCCTAACGATTTTCAGGGACATTTTTGCAAGCTGGGCGTAGAATACCCAAATGGTACAGCCGAAATGGTGGACATCCGTACCCCTTGTGCCAAACTGGTAGCTTCACAGCACGAACAGCGGGTGCGTCAGCGGATTAAAAGCTTTTATGTGGATGAGCGTGCGCTCTTGGAAGGCTATAATGCCCTTGAGATTGCACGTAAGGATGCACAACGTATGCCCGCAGTCACACAGCTATTCCGTTACATCGAAGAAACGAAAAGCCAGGGCCTATCCAAAAAAGGACTCTACCTGGAAGGTACGTTTGGTACGGGTAAGACCTTTTTAATGGGATATCTGCTGCACGAGCTGGCCTTGTCTGGACTGAACGGTGTGATTGTGTATATGCCTGATTTTGTGGAGGACTTAAAGTCCATGATTCAGGAAGGGCAGAAGCTGAAGGAAACGACTGAAATGCTTAAAAATTGTGATCTGCTCGTATTTGACGACATTGGAGCCGAAAATTTGAGTCCATGGGTACGGGATCATGTGATGGGCTCGATTTTAAATTATCGAATGAACCGCAAGCCTACCTTTTATACTTCGAATTACTCGTTGCAAGGACTGGAGAAGCATCTGAGCTTTACGAGCAAGGACGGTGAGGAATTGTACAAGGGACAGCGTTTGATGGACCGGATTCGCCCTTTTGTAGATGTTATTACCGTTAAAGGGAAAAATCAGCGAGGATCATTGTAAATCAATTTGCTATTTTGATATCTTACAATTAAAAAACTATTGTGATATAATTAAAAGGTGTCAAAAAAGAAATTACAGGTTATAATAATCTTGACTTTTCTATAAAGGAGGAACATACAATGGCAATTGTTAACGTGTCCGACCAATCCTTCAACGCAGAAGTCGAAGGTACAGGAACCGTTTTAGTTGATTTTTGGGCGCCATGGTGCGGGCCTTGCAAAATGATCGCTCCTATTCTGGAGGATCTCTCCACAGAAGTTGGCGACAGCGTCAAAATCGCGAAAGTGAACGTGGATGAAAATCCAGAGTCTGCTTCCCGTTTCGGCGTTATGAGCATTCCTACCCTGATCGTCTTCAAAGACGGACAGCCCGTTGATAAAGTGGTGGGTCTGAACTCCAAAGAAGCGCTGAAAAGCATGCTTACCAAACACCAGTAATCATCGCATGTGACCCATGCTCCTGCGGGGGGCTTGGGGAGCGGCCATGAACGGTCAATGCCTCCGGTTGTAAATACCGGGGGCGTTTTTGTGTATTATTCCTGCATATTATATAGTAGTCGAAGTCATTTAAGAATGGAAGGAGGAACCTGGCGAATGGAATCTTATGCGGAGGACTTGCGGAATCAGGAGAAGGCGCTGGAGAACATACGGCACAAATTAGCGTTGCTGCCGGATGCATCGGGCTGTTACTTGATGAAGAACAGCGAGGGCACCATCATTTATGTCGGCAAGGCCAAAGTGCTGAAAAACCGGGTCCGTTCCTATTTTACAGGTAGCCATAACGGCAAGACGCAAAGACTGGTTTCCGATATCCGTGATTTTGAATATATCGTTACGGGCAGTAATATGGAGGCGCTCATTCTGGAGTGCAACCTGATTAAAAAGCATCAGCCGCGCTATAACGTGCTGTTGAAGGATGACAAAACTTTTCCGTATTTGAAAATTACGAACGAGGAGCACCCCAAGTTAGAGGTGACCCGGCGCGTTCTGAAAGATAAAGCAAAATATTTTGGCCCTTATCCTAATTCCTACGCGGCACATCAGACGAAGAAGCTGCTGGACCGCATGTATCCGTTACGCAAGTGCGGTGTGATGCCGAAGGAAGTGTGCCTTTATTATCATATGCATCAATGCTTGGGGCCTTGTGTGAAAGAGGTTGCGAAGGAAACGTATGAACAGATTGGTCAGGAGATCGGTTCTTTTTTGAGTGGCGGGCATGAGGAAATCAAAAAGGATCTTCAACGCAAAATGCAGGAGGCCGCAGAGGAACTGTACTTTGAGCGTGCCAAGGAGCTACGCGACCAGATTATCAGCATTGACGCGATGATGGAAAAGCAGAAGATCACGACAGCCGATGCGAAGGACCGCGATGTATTCGGATTTTCGGTAGACAAGGGCTGGATGTGTGTACAGATCCTATATGTTCGTAAAGGTAAAATGATCGAGCGGCATATGTCTACGTTTCCTTTTTACGGCGAGGCCTACAGCGACTTTATGTCCTATGTGACGCAATATTATAGTGATAACCCGGCGGTGCCGCAGGAAATATTGCTGCCGGATACACCGAAGCTGATGAAGCAGGCGGAACAGGGTGATGTCGGTCAATCGGCTGTGACGGAAGCTGTTTCTCACACTTCAACAACCGAGGAAGCTGCACAGACTAGTAACAATGCTGTACAAGAAGCAGGGACATTATCGGATGTGCCAAATGAAGAGCAGCCGTTCGAGCGTTCCGCGGATGCACTGCTGGTGGCCGAAGAGCGTGCTTCTTATGGAGAAGCAACGGATCAGGACCAGACAGAAGCCCAACTGTCCGGCGGGCTGGAGGAACCAGCTACGGCGGCACTCGCACTGGCTGAATGGCTGGATGTAAAGGTACTGGTGCCTCAGCGTGGACTGAAAAAGCAAATGACGGGTATGGCTACGGAAAATGCACGGGTCGCTTTGGATGAGAAGTTTAAGCTGATTGAACGGGACGAGGAACGGACATCCAAGGCTGCAAGCAATCTGGGGCGTGCGATTGGGCTGGATAGCCTGCATCGGGTGGAGGCGTTTGATAACTCCAACATACAGGGCTCCGATCCAGTCTCGGCAATGATTGTGTTCATTGATGGCAAGCCTGCCAAGAAGGAATACCGTAAATATAAAATTCGTTCGGTGCAAGGGCCGGATGATTATGAAACGATGCGTGAGGTCATTCGGCGTCGATATGAACGTGTGCTCAAGGAAAATCTGGAGCGTCCGAACTTGATCGTCGTCGATGGTGGACGCGGACAGATTAAAGCTGCTGTGGATGTGTTGGAGAATGAACTGGGTTTGTTCATTCCTGTGTGTGGTCTGGTGAAGGATGCCAAGCACAGAACCTCTCAACTACTGGTGGGGGATTCTCCCGAGGGCGTGACACTGGCCCGCAACAGTGAAGAATTTTACCTGCTGCAACGGATTCAGGATGAGGTTCACCGATTCGCCATTACATTCCATCGTGAGCAACGGGGCAAATCCATGGTAACCTCTCGTTTGGACTCGATTCCGGGAATTGGCGAGAAGCGGCGTAAGCTGCTGCTTAAGCATTTTGGTTCGCTTAAAAAAATAAGAGAGGCCAGCGTCGAAGACTTCCGGCCTCTCTCTATTGGTGATAAGCTTGCGCGTCAGATTATAGCTGCCCTTCGGGAGGAGGAGTCGTAGAATACGGCTCTTCTTTTTTTATGGGCTCAAACATGACTCGATTTGGCTTCTTTGGACTAAACCAGTAAATGATGTAGCCCACAATAGCCGGCAATACGATCCAGAACAAACCTGCGGTCAGGTTTACCATGTCTCCCAGACTCATCACGCTAAGACCCATCAGAATGCTGTCAAAAATAACGTGGCTGAACATGGCGGCAATAAAGCCGTAACGCAGAAACACAAAACTGAACAGCAATCCAAGGAAGGTCAGCTCGATAGGTCTGGAAATGACCGGATAGATTGGATACAGTGTGTGTCCCAATGCCCAAATCAGCGTGGTAATCAGACAGGCAACAAAAGTATTTCTCACCATCTTTTTCACCATCGGGATACCAAACAGACGGTATACGGCTTCCTCTCCAATGCCTGCCATCCATGCCATAATCGGCAGTAACCATGGATAGGCCATATTGTAAGGAGATTGTGTGGCATCTGTTGTGGAGAACGTATTAAACGTACGCTCCAGCACAAAGAACAAAATGGATTGTACACCGAGTAAAATAAAGGCCCACAAGTAGCCCACATACATACTGCGAAGCACATACAGCCCGTAGCCCGGCTCTTTGGCGCGTGGCCAGGCATTCAGTCCAACCCTGCTCATCAGCCCGTCACCGCCGACCAAGGAGAAGTAGATCGCTACAGCCATTACGAAGGAAACCACAACTTGCAAAATCATAAGAAATATAAGTGCTCCCCGACCGCCTGCTTCTGCTTGCAGTATAGGCAGTATGTTAAATGTCCCTGCCATACTGGCAGCAAAATATACAATGGACAGCACAATGCCACGTACAAAGGAAGTGTGGCGTCGTGTGAGTGAGGCGTATACGATGGCAAGTATGCCTAATACCAAGCTAAATAAGGCATAGCCTGCGTAGGTCATCCAGTTAGCCCAGTACGTTTGCTTTTTGACATAATCCGTATAGGACGATGGGGCGGAAAAGCTCTGTGTAAACGAGCGAACATTTCCGTCTTCAAACGTAAACGCCAGCGTAAGCACAGAGGAGCCAATTTTTTTGTCGTTTACGGTGTACTTCAATCCGCCCTCGCCTTCGGATGTCGCAAGCTTCAAGTCCGATGGTTTAAAGCCAAAGCGTTTTACCCAGGTTGCCGCTGCCTGCTCCTTTGCTTCCAGCGTCATGTCTCCCTCGGCTGCACGTACAAGCCTGCTACGTGCTTGCTCATCCGTAGAAATATCAGCTTGTGTGTAACTGGTGCTGGAGGTAATTCGTTTAAAGCTGACGACTTTGCCTGTGGACAAATCCACATGAACTTGCACTTTGCTTTTGGAAGAAGGTTCCGGTAAATCGACCCGGAAGGTTTCGTAAGGATAACTTTTTTTCCATGTACGGTCATACTGTTGAAGCAGCTTTTCTCTGGATAAATAACCGTACAGGTCCGTTTCGGCCTGATAGGTCACGACAGGCTTTTCCGGCTGCGATTCGGTATAGCCCAGCTCGGAGCGGGCGAAGTCCAGCGCGTGTATGACTGCTTCCTGCTTGCTGATGACCTTGGCATTCGTCAGTGCTTCCGGATTCGGATTACTAAACGAGGGAATAAGCAATTGAAAGACAAAAAAGCAAATCAGGCCAATCCCGCCCAGCAAGCCTAATCTTTTGAAGTTGGCCGTGAGCACGACCGGTTTCCCGATAGGATTCATGAGTTTCCTCCTTAATCTGTAAATAAGAACATCCATTAAAGATATCATACTGCACAGGTTCCCGCCAACAGACCTAGGATATTCATGAAAATGGAGTGAAAGCACTATAAAGTTTCAATAAAATAAGATAAGCTGCGATTAAAGGTGGACTATTCTCAAATTACCGCTAATTTAACGTTATTTCGAAGAAATCGGTTTTGTGCTCTGTATATAGAAGGATTATAATCTGTTGAGACAATGCATATGAAATATATAGGTAACGATATACATTTGAGCCGAATTTCCATAGGAAAACGGGGGAACCATGTTACTGGGGTGAATTTTACAGCCGGTCCCGGACCGGAAGTGTGAATAGGGCATACTGTGCAGCCCGAATCCGTCAGCTAACCTCGTAGGCTGTGAGCAGGAACCAAGTCAGGCACTCGGATTTCCGGTGTCTTTTTTTGTGTTATTAAAACGTAGCTGAGTTAAGTCCGCTTCGCGATCCATTTGATCTTCCGATCGCTGTTGTCTCTAAAAGAAACGGACTAAAGAAACTGAAAAGAGATTGGTGATTTTATGAGCTGGCAGTAGCGGAGGGGCAGAATTGTTCTGAAGAAGCGAAGCGTTTGCCTTTATAACCGGATTTTAACCATTAAAAGGGCTTATAAAATCAGAAAAAAATCCGGGGGTAACAGCAATCGGAAGAACAATCTGCACCCGGAGCGTCTCCATGCTCATAATTCACCAAGTAGGAGCAGTGATAAATAGATGAATCCCAATGCAAGATGGCTTCGGCTTTCTCCACCGCAGATATTCGTTGTGGGCTTTGCCATTATCATTCTTATAGGCAGCTTGTTGTTAATGCTGCCGATTTCCAATACAACGGGAAAGCCGCTTGCATTTATAGATGCTTTGTTTACAGCCGCCTCCGCAACCTGTGTTACAGGTCTTGTTGTTAAGGATACGGGTATCTTCTTTACCACCTTTGGTCAGGTGGTTATCGCTGCGCTGATTCAGATTGGTGGTCTCGGCTTTATGGCGATGGCTACCTTGATTGCGCTGGTGTTCAAGCGCCGCATTTCCTTGCGGGAGCGCCTGATTTTGCAGGAAGCGATGAATCAGACTTCTGTTGAGGGAATTGTCGGATTGATCCGCAGAGTGTTGCTGTACTCGCTAATCATTGAGGGCGTGTGCGCCACGATATTCGCCATTCGCTGGTCCTTTGATATGCCCATGGGCAGGGCGATTTATTTTGGGATCTGGCATGCGATTTCGATGTTTAACAATGCAGGCTTTGATTTATTCGGTCACTTTCGCAGCCTGACAGGTTATGTGTATGATCCTATTGTTAATTTTACAGCTATGTTTCTAATTATTTCGGGTGGCATCGGCTTTGTGGTGATGTCGGACCTGGTAGAATACCGCAAGCGCGGGAGACTTTCCTTGCATACCAAGGTGGTACTCAGTATGACGGCTGCCCTGATTGTAGTCGGCACGCTTGTCATCTTTGTATTCGAGTTTACTAATCCGAAGACACTGGGCTCGCTGGATTGGGGGGGGAAGCTGCTGGGATCTTTATTCCAATCCGTAACGCCCCGCACCGCAGGTGCCAATACGTTAGATATCGCTGGCTTGCGACAGGCCACGCAGTTTTTCATTATTATATTGATGTTTATTGGTGCTTCTCCTGGCTCTACGGGAGGCGGGATTAAGACGACAACGTTTGCGTTGCTCATTGGAGCCGTGATTTCGATGCTGCGGGGCAGGGAGGATATTGTGCTGTTCAAATACCGGCTTGCGCAGGGGCGAATTTACAAGGCTTTGACCATTACATTGCTGGGACTGCTGTTTGTCATTGGGGTGACGATGATTTTGTCAGCAACCGAGGATCATCATTTTCTGATGATATTGTTCGAGACGGTGTCTGCATTTGGTACGGTGGGATTGTCTATGGGGCTTACACCTGATTTAACGGTTATAGGCAAGCTGGTCATTACCCTGACGATGTTTGCCGGCAGATTGGGTCCGCTCACACTGGCTTATGCACTGACTCCGAAAAAGGGTAAGGAATTATATCGTCATCCGGAAGGCAAAATGATTATAGGATGAATCAATTTCATAATACCCTCAGTAGCTTTAATAAAGAGTACATATAGATCAAAATGGTTTGATTTGTCTATATGTAGTATACATTTTGTTGGCTTAATCATTTGTGAAATTGATTCAGATAAGGGAGTTTTCGAGTAGATATGAAAACGCAGCAGTTTGTGGTTATTGGTTTGGGACGCTTTGGCTCAAACCTGGCTTTGCAATTGGTGGATATGGGATGCGAGGTGCTTGGCATTGACCAGAATGAGGATATTGTGGATAGTATGAGTGAGCTGTTGACGCATACCGTCGTAGCGGACGCTACAGACGAGGATTCGTTACGATCGCTAGGCATTCGCAATTTCGATTGCGGCATTGTTGCGATTGGGAATGATATTCAGGTTAGCATCCTGGCTGCCATTTTGCTAAAAGAACTGGGTGTGAGCAAAGTCGTTGCCAAAGCGATTTCTGTGCTGCACGGACGGGCGTTGGAAAAGCTCGGTGTGGACCGGGTCATTTATCCCGAGCGGGATATGGGGATACGGGTTGCGCACCAACTGGTTACGCCTAACTTGCTTGATTATTTGGAGCTGTCCAAGGAATACAGTATTGTGGAACTCAACGTTCCTGCATGTCTGCATGGCAAAACGTTATCTGAGCTGAATGCCCGCACTCGCTTTGGTTGCAGCATCGTAGCGCTTCATACGGCGAATGGTATCCTGATTGCACCCACAGCGATGGATCGGCTAAAAGCGGACGATATTATGGTTATCATCGGCTCCAATGACAATATCGGCCGCTTCGAGGACGAGGTTGTTAACGTGAACGAGGAAGGCTGATCTCCTCTACACCATACGATAGCCCGCAAACGATGCACGTGTCTCGCTGATCCAGCGCCGTGCTGTCGGCCCCAGATCGGTCGTCTCCGAGTAGATAAGGGAGGTGGTGCGCCGTGTCTCCTTCAAATCAGGCAAGTACAGCGCCGTTAGCCCATTATCCCGCAGCAGCTCGCTGCGCAAGTAGGATTTGGGCAGCAATGCGGAAGCCTTGCAGGTTGGCAGCAGGCGCACAATCGCCTCGAACGAGTCAATTTCCATACGGATATCTGGCATGATGCCGCTGCGCTGGAACAGGTCATCGGTCAGACTGCGGTACCAGGTTCCTTTGGAAAAAATAATCATTGGCAATCCTTGCAGGTCTTTCATCGAAGCCGTTCCCGTCTTCATCGTTAATTCATGTCCGATCGGAACGACTAGCTCCAAATGATCGTCAAACAGTGGAATGCAACGCAAGCCGGCCTCATGAATGGCAGACCCGACAATACCGGCGTCTGCTTTTTTGTCGCGTACAAAAGCGACGATTTCATGGGTTTTGCCTGTGAGCAGTTTCAGCTCGGTTTGGGGATGCTTGCTCATGAAAGCTTCGACGAGAGTAGGCAGTGTCGTTTGGAGTGTCGTCAGACTTGCACCAAGGGTGAGCATACTCTGGGCTTCATTTTTGTGCTGGGACAGCTTTTGTAAAAAGCGAAGCTGGCGCTGCCGCTGTTCCAGTGCGAAGGTATATACAAATCGGCCTGTCGACGTAATTTCGAGTCGTTTGCCCCGTCGATCAAAGAGGTTTACGCCCAGATCCTCCTCCAGCTTGGCGATTTTGCGGGACAGGGCGGGCTGGGACAGATTAAGCAGCTTGGAGGCTTTATTCAGGCTGGATTGCTCGACAATGACGGCAAAAGCGTTCAAATCCTCAAACAAATCATCCACTTCCTCTCTATATGCAAAAAAGACATAACAATTAATACGTATATTGCAATTCCATTATAAGCCGAAAAGGAGTAACATGAAAGCGACACAAGATGTTCACACCTTTGTTTTCCCTTTTAAGGAACACCTTGTTGGACATTTCCTGTCGGAAACTGTCATTTTATATGTTATATTACTATTGAAAACGCTATTATTGGGAGAAGGGAGCATTACCTAGATGAGAGGATTTTATTCCAGAAAGCTGCACTCGCTTCTTGGCGTCATCCCGCTGGCTCTGTTTTTTGTAGAGCATTTGGTGACCAACTTCACAGCGGTGGAGGGCGGCAAGGAAGGATTCAATCGCAGCGTGGCCTTCCTGAATGGTCTGCCGCTTGTTATTGTGCTTGAAACGTTATTTATTTACTTGCCATTGCTGTTCCATGGAATCTATGGCTTGTATATCGCTTACCAGGCTGATCCGAATGTCAAAAATTTTGGCTATTCGCGTAACTGGCGCTTTCTGTTTCAGCGCATTTCCGGTGTGATTACGTTCGTGTTCATTATCTGGCACGTATACGATACACGTTTTCAGGTGGCTCTGGGTCATGTAACACATGAGCAGCTAGGCGGCGTGATGCATGGCATTGTGACGAATCCAGTCTATTTTATCCTTTATTTAATCAGTGTCGTTTCGGCATCCTTTCACTTTGCTAACGGACTATGGGCATTTATGGTCAGTTGGGGGATTACGGTGGGACCACGTGCGCAAAAAGTATCTTCCTATATCTGCATGACCTTGTTCGTGGTTGTATCCATCGGCTTCATCGCTTCCCTGTTGGCATTCCGCAGCGCGGAATTTCAGGAAACAGCAACCGCATGGGTACAATACAACGCTATTCAACAGCTACTGTAAAAAAATCAATGCACACTTTACGTGTTTGCAATACATCGTTTGCAGATTCTATTTCTTATGGTAAAAGGGGATTTGTCTAAAATCCTGAAAAAAAGGAGTGAGCAGAAATGGCAGCATCCAACATTATTGTCGTGGGCGGCGGTCTTGCGGGTCTAATGGCTACGATCAAGGCGGCAGAGGCAGGAGTTCACGTTCATTTATTTTCTTTGGTTCCGGTCAAAAGGTCCCACTCCGTTTGTGCTCAAGGCGGCATCAATGGCGCGGTGAATACGAAGGGTGAAGGCGACTCGCCCTGGATTCACTTTGACGATTCGGTCTATGGCGGTGACTTTCTGGCCAACCAGCCTCCGGTAAAAGCGATGTGCGAAGCGGCTCCGGGCATTATCCATCTCATGGACCGCATGGGGGTCATGTTTAACCGGACACCGGAAGGACTGCTCGATTTCCGCCGCTTCGGCGGTACGCAGCATCATCGGACAGCCTTTGCCGGAGCGACGACAGGGCAGCAGCTTCTGTACGCACTTGATGAGCAGGTACGACGCTGGGAATCCGAAGGTTTGGTGACCAAGTATGAAAACTGGGAGTTTTTACAGGCTGTACTGGATGATGAGAGTATCTGTCGCGGCATCTGTGCGCAGGATTTGCGCACGATGGAAGTGAAGACTTTTGCAGCGGATGCAGTTATTTTGGCATCGGGCGGACCTGGCATTATTTTCGGTAAAACCACGAATTCCGTGATTAATACCGGTACGGCTGCCGGGGCGGTATATCAGCAGGGCGTACGCTATGCCAACGGCGAGTTTATCCAAATTCATCCGACGGCTATTCCGGGGGATGACAAGCTGCGTCTGATGTCCGAGTCTGCACGGGGAGAGGGCGGTCGTATTTGGACGTACAAGGACGGCAAGCCGTGGTATTTCCTCGAAGAAAAGTATCCGGCTTATGGAAATCTGGTCCCTCGTGATATTGCGACACGTGAAATATTCAGTGTATGCGTCGATGATGGGCTCGGCATTAATGGCGAGAACATGGTGTACCTCGATCTGTCCCATAAGGACCCGAAAGAGCTGGACGTGAAGCTGGGCGGTATTATTGAAATTTATGAAAAATTCGTCGGTGACGATCCGCGTAAAATACCGATGAAAATCTTCCCGGCTGTACATTATTCGATGGGCGGCATGTGGGTCGATTACAATCAGATGACGAATATTCCGGGGCTGTTCGCCGCCGGGGAATGTGAATTCCAGTATCACGGTGCGAACCGTTTGGGTGCCAACTCGCTGCTGTCAGCCATTTATGGCGGTATGGTGGCTGGACCGAAGGCTGTGGAATATATCAAAGGCTTGAAAAAATCCGCACAGGATATAGCTTCCTCCGTGTTCGATGCGGCGGTCAACCAGCAGACAGAGAAGTATGAGCGTATTTTGCATATGGACGGGAAAGAAAATGCCTATGTCCTTCACAAAGAGCTGGGCGAGTGGATGACGAACAACATGACCGTGGTTCGTTATAATGACAAGCTGGAAGCTACGATCCACAAGATCAAGGAGCTGAAGGAGCGTTATTCCAACATTAACATCAATGATGCTTCGCGCTGGAACAATGCGGGTGCGGTGTTCACACGTCAGTTGTGGAATATGATGGAGTTGGCCGAAGCGATGACCAAAGGGGCGCTGTTGCGTAACGAAAGCCGTGGAGCCCACTACAAACCGGACTTCCCGGACCGTAACGATGAGGATTTCCTGAAAACAACGATTGCGGACTGGACACCGGAAGGACCGCAAATCTCCTACGAAGCGGTGGACGTTTCGCTGATCAAGCCGCGTATTCGGGATTACTCCAAGAACAAGTAATTAAGGAAGATACAGAAGGGAGTGTATGAGATGTCGGAGCAAGCAGTGAAATCGGATAAAACCGTAAAGTTCGTTGTGACCCGTCAGGATGAACCTAATGCGAATCCATATACGGAAGAATTTGAGTTGGCTTATCGACCGGGGATGAATGTAATCAGTGCGTTGATGGAGATTCAGCGTAACCCGGTGGACAGTCATGGTAAAGAGACGGCCCCGGTATGCTGGGAGTCGAACTGTCTGGAGGAAGTGTGTGGAGCATGCTCCATGGTGATTAACGGCAAGCCGCGTCAGGCTTGTGCAGCGCTCGTCGATAAGCTGGAGCAACCGATTACCATTGCGCCGATGAGCACGTTCCCAGTTGTACGGGATTTGGTCATCGACCGCAGCCGGATGTTTAACGCGCTCAAGAAGGTCAAAGCGTGGATTCCGATTGACGGCACCTACGATCTGGGCCCCGGCCCCAGAATGGCAGAGAAGAAGCGTCAATGGGCGTATGAGCTGTCCAAGTGCATGACCTGCGGTGTCTGCCTGGAGGCTTGTCCGAATGTCAATGAGAAGACGACGTTCATCGGACCTGCGGCGATATCTCAGGTTCGCCTGTTCAATAGTCATCCAACTGGGGAAATGAATCAGGAGGAGCGACTGGATGCGTTGATGACGGACGACGGGCTGGAAGGCTGTGGTAACTCGCAAAACTGCGTACGTTCCTGCCCGAAAGGCATTCCGTTGACAACCTCCATTGCTGAAATGAACAAGCAAACGACCAAGCATATGTTCAAGCGCTGGTTGACCGTATAGCACTAGACAGTGAATGCTTTATACTAAAACAGGCTTTTTTCCTGAACTGGAGAAAGCCTGTTTTTTTGTGCTCAGGACAGATAGGAGTTACCATGGAGGGAGGAGAGTGGGGCAGCGGTTATGGTATAATTATGGTATTGTGTATCGTTTTTGGAGAAAAGGAGGCTGGACAGGTGACTGTACAACCGATGACGCGTCGGCCCGTTACCGGGTCGGATGTGCTGAAAGGATTAAAGGAGCTGGGGGTTCAAAAAGGCATGACGTTGCTTGTGCACTCGTCGATGCGCAGCTTTGGCAGTTTTGTTCCGGGCGGGGCCTCTGCGATTCTTTTGGCATTAACCGATGCGATTGGCCCGGAAGGAACGCTGGTCACGCCGACGCAGTCCCATGATCTGACCGATCCGTCGACATGGATGAACCCGCCTCTGGATGAGTCATGGTGGGAACTTGTACGCGAGGAAATGCCCGCCTATGATCCGGCCTGGACGCTGACCGGAGGGATGGGTATTATTGTGGAAACGTTTCGTGGCCTGCCGGGAACACTGCGCAGTGGACACCCGCATGTTTCATTTGCGGCCCGTGGACCTGCGGCCTCACGCTTGCTGGAAGGGCATGAGCTTGATTTCGGGCTGGGTGAACAATCGCCACTGGCGAAGCTGTATGAGGCAGATGCCTATGTGCTGTTGCTGGGCTGCGGACATCACAGCAACACGTCCTTTCATTTGGCGGAACACCGCACAGCGTACAATGGACGTGAAGAAACGACCCATCAGGCCGCGATGATGGTGAACGGGGAGAAAGCATGGGTATCTTTTCAGGATTTTAATATATCCTCGGATGATTTTGACAAGCTTGGGCTTGATTTTGAACGGGATTGTCCCGCAGCCTTTACGCGGGTGAACATCGGGGATGCATCGTGTTTTTTAGCGAGGCAGCGTGATTTGGTAGACTATGCAGAACGATGGTTAGCCACCAACCGTTAGAGGGCTAAAAGCATGAGGTATTTGAACCATGAGATATCTAAACTGTACAATAGTGAATAGATAGCAAGGAGGCACGCATATGGAGAAGACGCCGCAAATCCGCCGCGAGAGTCAGGATGGCCCACACGATGAGGCCGCTATCCCTCCCGGTTCTTCGCGGCGTTCCATTTCAAATGAGCCAGCCAATCCTTCGCGCCGCCGTTTTTTGAAAAAAGCCGCTTTAGCGACAGCTGGAACCGCGCTTTTAACCGGAGGGTACGCTTCCTTATGGGAGCCTAATCATTTGGAGATTACACGTTTTACGCTATCTTTGCCCCGTCTGCCGTCGGCTTTTGACGGTATCAGAGTCGTACATTTTAGTGATGTACACTTGGGCTTTCACATGGATGAGCAGGACCTGCGGAAGCTTGCCGACCGGATTGCAGGACTGGAACCGGATTTGCTTTGTTTTACAGGTGATATTGTAGATGATTATGCCGTATCTATGAAAGCCGCTGTTCCGGTCATGGCTTCGATGCACGCCACAATCGGTAAATTCGCCATTCTCGGCAATCACGATTATCGGGGTTTACCAGCCGGAGTACAGGAGCTATATCCGAAAACCGGGTTTACGTTGCTGAGAAATGAACACGCGATTGTAGAGCGAGCCGGGCAGCGTGTGGCGATTGTTGGGTTAGAGGATGACATTATGGGCAAACCCAATCCGCGGCGTGCCATACACGGACTGTCTGATGAAATGTGCAAGCTGCTGCTTATGCATGAGCCGGATTATGCGGATGTGGCGGCGAGAATGTCCTTTGATCTTCAGCTGTCGGGGCATACGCATGGAGGACAGGTGCGCTTGCCTGTCATGGGAGCGCCGATGCCGCCTCCGGGTGGACGCAAGTACATTCAGGGATTATTTCATGTAGGGACCGACAGAATGCCGCTGTATGTCAGCAGAGGCATTGGTATGACCAAGCTGCCGATTCGTGTGCTGTGCAGGCCGGAGCTGAGTGTCATTACACTGAAATCCGGTCAATAGGCTATTATATGTTTCATCAGCATGGGCTTGTAACTACATAAAAAGGGTTTAGTGTAGTGTGTAGCTGTTTCGGACAAAGGAGTGATATTCAGATGGATCGTATTGCTGTCATTTCAGATATACATGGCAACTGGCCTGCCTGCGAGGCGGTGCTGGAGGATATTGCTTCCCGAGGAATTAGTCGTTTGTTTTGTTTGGGTGATCTGATCGGCAAAGGGCCTAGCCCTTGCGAGGTTCTGGAGGCTGTCCGTCAACGTTGCGAGGTGGTCGTGCGGGGCAATTGGGATGAGCTGGTTAGCATTACGGATGATCTCAATTTTAGCTGGCAAGCCGAGCGCTTGGGCACAGAACGGCTACAATATTTGGCACAGTTGCCGTTTCATTATGATTTCAGGATGAGCGGACGCCGTATCCGGCTGGTGCATGCTTCGCCGCAAAGTGTATATCATCGCGTGCAGCCATGGGATGAGCCGGAGAAAAGACTCGCCATGTTCGACCCGTTGGCTGAGGAAAATGGCAAGGCCGCTTTTGCCCCGGATGTTGTAGGGTATGGAGATGTGCATAATGCCTTTATTCAGCATTTCCAGGGCAAGACGCTTTTTAATGTCGGCAGTGTGGGGAATCCGCTGGATGTAACGCAGGCTTCTTACTGCATTTTGGAGGGAAACCTGGGAGAAGATACGCCTGCACCTTTTTCCATTCAATTTGTACGTGTGCCTTACGATATAGAACTGGCGGTAAAACAGGCAGAGGAAGCCGGCGTACCTTCTTTGCCGTATTATATCCGTGAGCTGCGCACAGGCATTTACCGGGGAATTCAGGACCTGGATTGATTGTGCAACCTATTCGCTGCAAAAAGCTAATCCATCCGCAGGAGGGATCATTGTGCTGACCAGAGAAATGCTTCGTTCAGGGCTGCCGGAGCTTTATACTAACCGTGTCCGGTTGCGCCAGCTACAAGCGGGGGATTACCCCGCGCTGGAACGGATGCTGTCCGATCCATTGGTTATCCGGTATGTGAACCGGATTCGCAAGCCAGTCGATGCGCGGATGCGGCGTCTGGTAGCGCAAATCAGAGTAGCTGCGGATTCTCTGGATTCCCTGCATTTTGCGGTGGAATGGCATGGGGGAAATACAGCAGCAAACAACGAACCCGGCCAACTCAACGAACTCCATGAACATAATGAACGCAGCCACTCGCCGCTGCTGGGTATCGCTTCTTTTCAGCAATGGAATGAAAAAGCGGGTGAGGCGCAGCTAGGCTATATTTTGGACCGTCCTTTCTGGGGACAGGGGCTGGCTACAGAGGTCGTGGAGGAAATGCTGAGATTTGGTTTTGGTGCTTTAAAGCTCAAGCGGATCGAAGGTCGTTGCCAAGAGGATAATCAGGCTTCCGTGCGTGTGCTGATCAAAAATAAGATGCGCCTGCTGCGCACAATCAGTGCCTATGATCATTCAGGAGAAGTGCCGAGTGTATTGGTGTTCTCGATTACCCAAGGGGATTATGCGTAGAAACGACAGTGGAATATTTTGTTACAGAGATGAAATATAACTGCAAAACAACTCTAACACAGGACGGGTACAATACAGACATGACCCCCTTTTGAATAATATATGTTGCTGGGACCCGATGATTCGGGTCCTCTTTTTTTGTTATCATATAGGGACCGGACAGGAAAGAAGGGCTGATATTGGCTTTGAATATATGTAGTACCGAGATTCATCATCTGTTTGACCAATTCAATGAACTTGTGGGTGGTCGTGTCCATCATAAAGAATGGGAACAACAATTCGCTATTCCTTCACATATAGGTAAGGGAAATATGACTCGTACACGGATTCGCACGGGCATGGAGATCGTGGTTACAGATGTAACCTTTGAACAGAATATGAAGCTTCATATTCAGGAGGCATGTCCGTTATTTGAACTCAGCTATTGCTTAAACGGCGAAATATATTGTGAGTGGAACGGCAAAGAAAGTCATACCGATCCATGGACCGGGAATGTTTTGTTTTTTGAGGATGAACTGGTTTATGAGGAAAAGAAGGCTGGTATTCGCCATCAAATGCTGGAAATACGGTTATCGCCACAAGAGCTTTTTCATTATGCCGGAGATATCACAGAAAAGCACAGGATGGAAACATGGCTACAGCGTCACAGAGGGAGTATTCATTCATGCGCAGCTACGTCAGCGATGCACAAATGTGTTTTTGACATGATAAATTGCACCTATAATGGGACGATGAAGCGGTTATACATGGAAAGCAAGGCTATGGAGTTTATTGCTCTATTTGGAGAGATGGACGGACATGAACCGATGGGAGCAAGTCATTTTATAAGTCGTGAAGATATTTCAAAGCTGAATATGGCTCGTGAATTCGTTATTCATCATATTGAACAGCCACTGTCCATTCAAGCGTTAGCCCGCAAGGTCGGGCTTAATGAATTCAAGCTAAAGAAAGGATTTACCGAGTTATTCGGAATGACCGTTTTTGAGCTGGTGCGTAAGAAAAGAATGGAAAAAGCACTCTGGCATCTGGAAGCTGAACAATTAAATATCGGAGAGACTGCCTTTTCCCTAGGGTATAGCAATGCCAGTAATTTTACGACAACCTTTCGGAAGCATTATGGCTGCAATCCTAGTGAATATATCAAAAGAATACGGAATCGGGATACATTTCCGAATTGAGTCTTAATCCAAAAAATCCTTCAAGCGTGTAAATTGTCAAAAGAAAATATAGTACTAGACTGGGTGTCCGTATTCCATGCGACTTTTCGAATTGTTACCCCCCCAGACTTCATAAAATAAGTTTTAGACTGACCTTAAAAATTGGAACAGCGACAGCCAAGGACGAGAAAATAAAGTCCTAGACTGTCGCTATTTCATTGAACTAACGTTCCCCGTTAGAATTCCTGTAAAACAAATAATTTGCTCTTTGCATAAAAACGAGCGCCTCGGTACGATGGGGTTACGCACGAGGTCATAGCCTCAAAAAGCCCATCCAGGAGGTCGCTCTACTATGAAGTTTAAAGCCCAGGACAAACAAAATCAACTCATTGAAAACATTTCCCCATCCCACCTTGTTGTTGGTGTAGATATTGCCCAGGAAGCTCACGTAGCTCGTGCGGTTAGCTACCGAGGAATTGCTCTCGGATCTCCACTCGAGTTTGGCAGCCATGACGAGGGTTTTCAGTTGTTCAGCCGCTGGATTCAAGATCTGCTTAAGTTGTACAAGCTGAACAAAATCATCGTTGGCATGGAACCAACCGGCCACTACTGGCTAAGCCTGGCTCGTTGGCTTTCAGCCAAAGGAATTGAGGCTGTTCTCGTAAATCCTCATCTCGTCAAAAAGAACAAGGAAAACCGAGATAATACCCCATCCAAAAGTGATCGTAAAGATGCACTTGTCATCGCGGATATGGTCAAAAACGGATACTATTCCCCTGTACGCTTTAATCCGGAAGTCTACGAGGAACTTCGGATTCTCATGGCTAATCGCGACACGGTTGCCAAACGGCTTAACAGCGCTGTTAACCAGATTCATCGCTGGGTAGATATTGTTTTCCCAGAACTTCGGCATGTCTTTAAAATCCTCACTTGTACCAGTGCCATTGCCACGTTAAGGCTGTTTCCTCTCCCGAAGGAAATTAGCCGATTAACGACAGAGCAAGTCATTGCTGGCTGGAAGCAATATGTGAAGCGTCATGCGGGTTTGCAGCGGGCTGAGCAGCTTATTGCACTGGCTAAACGCAGCGTGGGCGTTACGCAGGCGCTGCATGCCTACAAGCTGCACTTGGGTCAACTGCTTGAAGAATACGACTTGGCGCAGCGACAGCTTGAGCAGATTGAACACGAGCTTCATCACATCCTGGAGCGTATTCCATACGCTCAGAAAATGCTTACCATTCGGGGCGTAAATGCAACGAGTTTAGCTGGGGTTCTAGGCGAAGCCGGTGATCTGAGCGGCTACGCGCACGGAAACGCATTACTACGACATGCGGGTTTAAATCTGGCTGAGGCCTGCTCGGGGAAGTGGCGTGGAAAAATGGTGCTCAGCAAGCGCGGGCGCCCCCGTCTCCGGCGTTTTCTCTATCTCATAACGATGTGCATGGTCATGACCAATCCAGATATTCGAGCCCTGCACCACCACAATGTCAACGTGAAAAAATTGAAGAAAATGAAATCTATTATGAAATTGTGCGGTAAAGTCGCCCGAATGCTTGTCAGTCTGGCCAAGAGCAGCGAAGCTTACGATTCGACTAAAGTGTCTCCGCAAGCAGCTTAAGCAGCATTCTCTCACCAGCTCATGCATTCGCAGGATGGACAAGAAGCACGGAGTATCGGGAGGCATTAAACAAAAGGGCTCGGACCCGTTCCGTTAGAAAAACCGAACTCCACCCCTTAGTTAGATGTGACGAAGGAATGAAAGGGCTTAGACCCGTTGAGACATGGGAGTGAGAATCGCTAGGGGCGACTTGGAGACGTGCATAATATGGGATAAACTGGGTGAATACTCCTCACCCTTGTTCCCGCATGCCCTTTGTACTACTCCAAGCCACCGGCCCCTCTGTGAACCTTCTCCTCTCACACTTAATTAAGGGTGAAATCCTGCGAATTCATGAGCCAGAGGGAGAAAACTAAATCATATTGAGGGAGTTTAGTGAATCAAAGGAACCTCCTCCCTTCTAAACAGATAACCTTTCTAGGTACCGCGCTACAAGGGCCAGTCTCAATTTCACAGTGAGTGAGGCTATAAGGAGAGGCAAAACTGTTTCCCCATGAGTCACCCCCTACCACTGAACCTTTTGATCGCTTCCTCGGTCACCGGCTTGAAGAGGTTAATGAGGTTGCCGTCGGGATCACGGAACAACACAGCACGGTTCCCCCACGGCATCGTGGTCGGTTCCTTTACCCACTCGTCGACAAACGGCTTCAAGCGCTCGTATTCGGCATCGACATCATGGACGAGGAACTCGAGTATGACAGTGCGATTGTCGGCCGCCACTGCGGAACCAATGCCGAACAGCGGCACAGTATGGGAGTGACCGATCGCCAGGGTGCACGATGGCACAACGAGTTCGGCAAAGGCTGCCGCGGGACGTTCCGCTGAAACACCCATGACTCTCTCATAGAACTCAACAAGACGATCCACATCGTCGGTAATGATACGTACAGAAGCAAAATTCATAAAATACCATCCTTCCTATAATAAATGATACAGTATCTTATCAGGGCAAGAACAAGCTATCCACCCCATTATGTTTACCTAATCGATAATAAACTAACGCTACTGACAACGTTATGTCAGTAGCATTTTAACATTTTCGGGTATTCTCTCTGCTAAAGTTGATACCCGTTTATATATTCTGCCCGTTAGCGTAATGAAGCACCCGCCAGTCTAATTCTTTATTTTCTCAGTCTACAACTTTATTTTCTCAGTCTACAACTTTATTTTCCGAGTCTAACACTTTATTTTTCAGTCTAATACTTTATTTTCTTCTGACATAAATCATGTTTTGGAGGATTTTTTGATTTGTGCTCCTTCTATAGGGAAAGAAAATACCTTCGCAGGTAGAGCCCATTTTCTTGATAGATGATAATTAGGATCAGTTGAGGTGAGAAATAAAGAAAGCACCCATGATGACAGCTAAGGAGTTGGAGAAAATAGAATGAATGCTCGTATGGCTATATCCACTACTAATCAACAAGCAGTGCAGCAGGTAGACCCGCGTCGCTGGTATGCATTAGCTCTTATTTTGCTTCCTACGCTGTTGATTTCATTGAACAATTATATGATGCAGGTGGCTCTTCCCATGATGCAAGCGGACCTGCATGCCAGTTTTTCCGAGGCGCAGCTCATATTTACGGGGTATTCTCTGGGGTTGGCTGTGGCCTTGATCGTGGGCGGCAAACTTGGAGATATGTATGGTAGAAGACGGATGTTATTTATCGGGGTCATGGGGTTTACATTGATGGCTTTGCTAGGGGGAATCATATCGCAGCCTACGTTACTTATTATGATCCGTGTGGTTCAAGGGTTATCTGCTGCCATGATTCAACCGCAGGTTTTAACTATGATGCAGAGCAGCTTTCTTCCCCGGGAAAAAGGGATGGTATTTGCTATTTACGGAGCGGTCATTGGCGTTGGATTTACACTTGGCTTAATCCTGGGCGGATTTTTGGTAGACTGGAATCTTTTTGGCCTGAGCTGGCGTATCATTTTCTTTTTTAACGTGCCCTTTGGGCTGTTGGTACTTCTCTTTTCTCCTATTATTTCAGAATCTTATGGCAAGTCGGTACCCCACATGGACTGGACAGGTGCTTTTCTATTGGCCCTTGGTTTATTACTGTTTGTCTATCCGTTAACAGCCGGACAAAAGCAGGGCTGGGCCTTATGGACATGGGGGTGTCTGCTGATATCCATTCTGGTGTTGGTAGCTTTTATCGTTGTACAAATGGGGAGGCAAAAGAAGGGTGGCTCGCCATTCATTCGTCTGTCTATTTTTAAAAAGCGTTCATTCAGCGCAGGTATGGTGACGGTTATCGTGATTTATCTTAGTATGTTCTCATTCTTCTTTATATTGAATTACTATGTACAATCCGGTTTGCACTACAGTGTTCAATCCACGAGTATGGTCTTTTTACCGCTGGGTGTTGGATTTTTTCTTACCTCACTGTTGTCATCCAGATTGGTTAAAAGATGGGGGAACGCGGTGCTGAAATCAGGTACGCTGACGATGGGGGTTAGCAGCTTTTTACTTATTGGATCGTTGCATATGGATGCTATTCATTTCTTTCATATTCAAAACATCATGATATTAGGCATATATGGTCTGGGTCTGGGGATGGCTACAACACCTCTGGCCAAAGTTGTACTTGGTACAGTAGCGGCTGAAGATGCAGGGACAGGCTCAGGCTTGTTCACGACCTCTATGTATTTGGCTAATTCGTTGGGCGTTGCTTCAATCGGTATTTTGTTCTCTTCTTCGCTCAGGCATACACTTTCAGAAGCGCATCTGTCGGATTATATCAGGGCATTTTCGATTTCTGTTGCAGCGAGTGGACTTCTTGACTTGGTTGGTTTTGTTTGTATTTTATTTTGTTACAAAGATGAAACATAACTGTAAAATAACTCTAACATAGGACGGGTAAAAGATAGACATGACCCCCTTTTGATTCATATATATTGCTGGGACCCGAAGCTTCGGGTCCTCTTTTTTTTGTCTTGTTTTATTGTAGCTACGTGCGATTTACAAGTTACTATTAAGATTCATAGGTACGGTTCAGGTCACTTATCAGCTCAGGAAGCCATTCGGTCAGGGAAAGAAAGGAGTACCCCTCTGATCGGGCTTTAGTTGTATCCATGTACCACGATTGTGTAATACCGAATGGAGACATATGCTCGTCGGCTGTTTTTTCTTGAATCGCGGCTTGTTTTCCAGTTACCTGTTCAATGGTGGAAACGAGTTCTCCAATCTTCACAGTACCATCCGAGCAAGCATTTACGGGTCCTGTCAAATGAGATTGACCAAGCCAAAGCAGAAAATCTGCGGCTTCGTCAGAACGGATAAACGAGATGTGCGCTGCCGGATTCGGTATGCCGATTTCTATTCCATTGCGAATATGCTCAATATGAAAATGAAGTCTTCTCGTATAATCATCTGTTCCTAATACAATCGGAAAACGAACAGCGGCAACCGGGAACGTAGCTTGTTGCATGAAAACCGCTTCTGCCTGCCGTTTAGCCTCCTGATATGTAAAATCGTTCTGTCTGCCTTTGCGAACCAGGTAAGCCTGGGGGTCGAAGACACTCTCGGTCAGCACTTCCGGACTTGGATCATAAACGGATAGACTGGAGGTCAGAATATACCGTTTGGCTTTAGTATCAAAAATGCGACAGGCTTCTCTGGCTTCATCTGGAGAAAAGCAAATATTGTCGTAGACAATATCCCAAACCTGCTCACCTACCGCCTCAGCCAACGCTTCCGCATCGTTACGATCTGTAATAATCCGTTGGACGCGGTCACCAAACGAATCGCTTGTTTGACCTCTCGTGAGGATCGTAACATTGTTCTCGGAAGCCTCCAAGAGACGTTCCACCAGCTTTTTTCCAAAAAAGCGCGTTCCACCTAATACAAGTATCTCTCTCATTTGTTAATCACTCCTTAAGGGATTGGTTTTATTAGGGTAAACGGAATAACGATCTCAAAGGATACGGAACGATGAAAGGATTATTTTAGCATATGCATTCCAATGTACACACAATGTAGTAAAAAGTCTAAATTCATCAGGAGCAATCGTAATTTGTCTAAAATACATGATATAATGCCCGAGAGGAGGTGTCATAGTGTCAGAGGTGAAAAATATTGATTCACTAATGAGACATCTAAGAAATACACACAATATAGCGATAGAAGGGAGTGTACAAAAAAGAAGACTTCGTAATATTGGTTATTATCATGGCTTTAAAGGCTACCGATACATATCTACACCGGGAAATACAGTAAAGCCAATTCTCTATACTGATTTCAATCAAATTTTAGCTATTAACTCTTTTGATATGGAACTAAAATCAATTTTTTATCCCCATATCATGTTCATCGAAACAGCACTGAAAAATTATGTTCTCGAAATCGTTCTTGATCAAAGTAAAACGGACAATTTTAATGTGATTTTTGATGCAGTTTTAACTAATTATAAGACATTTCAAGTGGGCTCTCAAAATTACAAGGTTGCACTCAGTAAAAGACTTGGCGTAAGGGAGAAATTTTATAATACGCTGACACGAAGTTTTACGAATAATAAAAAGGTGGTTCAACATTTCTATCAGAAAGATGAGCATGTACCTATTTGGGCAATTTTTGAAGTTATTACGCTTGGTGAATTTGGGAATTTTGTCGCAGCAGCTAATGGTAATATCAAAAGAGACACGTCCAAGTCTCTCAATTTGAATCAGTCATGTGATGCGAATGGAAAGCTGACTGAGAGCATAATATACATCTTAAAAGACCTTAGGAACTCCATTGCTCACAATGACGTTATCTTTGATACCCGTTTTAAGAGTGGTAAGCCCAACAATTCCTTAATAAGTTGTTTACAATTAGACACGAAGATTCCTAACATAACCTTTAATACTATTGCAGATTACTTTATATTAGTCATTTATTTGCTTAAAAACTTTCATCTATCAAAAACAGAACTCGGAAAAATAATAGCTAAATTTGAAGCATCAACTAATCAAATCAGGGCTCAGATTCCTATCACTATATACAATCAAATTTTTCTGACCGATACAAAAAATAAATTGCAATTGCTGAAGGATTTTATTAAATGAAAAATTCTTGTTTACAATGCTGTTTAAGTGTATAATATATATATCGAATAGCGGTGGCTGTCTTCGGACTACCACCTAAAGGAATCGGATGCGTCCGGTTCCTTTTTTATATTTATAAACTAACCTCCTCATTTCAGATGTGATGGACTGTCTCCAAAGCCTTTTCTCACCCCTATTTCCTTAATCAATTCCTGATAATACCCACCCCAATATCTTTCTCTTTTCAGTTCTCTTCTTCTAACTGAATTAATTCGGATAAGTCTGTAATCTCCAAAGCATGAGCGATTTTCTCTAGCATGAGTAGGTTAACTTCTTGTCGATTACCGCTACAAAGAGTAGATATTCTGGATTGGGGTATTCCTGTCATAGCTTCTAAGTTTTTTTGAGTGATTCCTTTTGTTTTTAATACTTCCTTTAGCTTAATTTTGATTTTCAACATTAAATAGATGCCTCCGGGATTTTGTTGCAAATATTATTTTTCAAAAGTTGAAATCAGTTCTCTTCTTCTAACTGGATCAACTCCGATAAATCAGTAATCTCTAAAGCATGGGCGATTTTTTCGATTACAGGAAAGCTAATTTCCTGTCTTGCATTACGACACATATCAGAAATCGTAGCTTGGCGAATTCCTGTTAACTGAGACAGCTTTGTCTGAGTAATTCCTTTATTTTTCATAACGATATGTAGCTTCAATTTAACCTTCAGCAAACCTAAAACCTCCATTGACATTATACTATCCTTAGTATATACTAAGGATAGTATAATAATGATTTACATACTATTTATCTTAACAAGGAGATATGCATCATATCCTTGCCTTTGCTATTGCCATTTTACCAAAAAGAATCGGGGGAAATACATATGACTACACTAGGCAACAAACTCAACAAACAGCACATTCTGGACATTGTTCGCATGGAACCAGTTTGGCCGCAAGAAGTGGGAAGCGATGACCAAGAGATACATTATTATCACATCACTGATGCTCTGAACCGTAAATGGCAAACGATTGGCTATAATGTCTCGGACGCTATTGAAGTGTTTGAGACAGGAAAGACTGATATGTGGACACGAATCATAAAGCCAGCCCCGTTTAACCCCAAAATGAGCACGAACGATCTCATTCAAATGTTTCATATCAGCCCCGAAGATGAGCACATCCGTAACGCTATGCAAATCATACTGAACTCGGTTGAAAGGCGCAATGAATTCATTGCCCGTTCTATTTATATTAACGAACAAGACACTTTTAATCTACTCTGCAATATGAAGGGTGAATATCTTCGGTATCATCAGCTTACAGACGAGGAATTTATGGACTTGTATGTTGCAAATCCTGTTGAAGCCTTATCTGTATATTTTCTGGAGTCCGTAGACATCCATCTGTATTGGGAGTGGGCAGGGGTAGGAGGTACGTGTGAGAAGGCTATTCAATATAAACAGGAGGAACCTGAAATAACTTTGATTCAAGCGATTGAGAGGGCTGAGGACGAAGTCGACCGCTATGTATCCGGTTATTAACTGTTTACTAAGGAGGAGTGTGTATGTACAGAACAGGAAGATTAATTAACGGCAAACTGTTTCTAAAGACACTTGGAGGTGATTGGATCAGCCTACAGATGCTCATTGATAATCAATTTTATAGAGGTGTCGAATATGCGTAAGCGTTCGCCTTTGCAATGGGATTCTACCCTTTAAAGGGTTTATACCATCCTGAGAATCCCGTTGCAACAGCGAACGTAAGATCAAATCATTTGCGTAGCGGTGGATCACTACCTAATCTTACTCCCCAAGCAGCTTCAAAAAGTTGGCTGGCACCGAAAATTGCTGATCATTAATGATAATCTTCCGAATCTCTTCAATAGAGTCTTCTTCACCTTGGGCGTCTTTAATCTCCTTGATTTCTCGGTGGAGACGTTCCATTTGGAGGTCAAGCGCATTGGCTGAATCTGCCGCATTTTTTAATTCGCGTGTCAGGCTTTCAGGTACGGACTGGTTGTATTTATAAAAGATTTTATGCTCCAGACTGGCCCAGAAATCCATCGCAATTGTCCGAATTTGTACCTCTACGCAGACCAGCTCCTGGCAGTCGGACATGAATACAGGAACCTGGATCAACAGATGCAGACTTTGGTAGCCGTTTGGTTTGGGATTTTTGATGTAATCTTTGACCTCCAGCACCTTCAAATCACTTTGTCTCTGTAACATGTCACTTACATCATAAATGTCCGAAATAAAAGAGCAGGTAATGCGTAGTCCCGCGATATCCTTAATGTGATCCTTGACGGCAGCAAGAGAAAGCTCGCTATTTTTACGAAACATTTTGTTCATGATGCTCTCAGGGGATTTGAGGCGCGATTTGGTATGCTCAATAGGGCTATAATCGTGCAACGCCTGAAATTCCTGCTTTAGTATTTCAATCTTGGTTTCCATCTCGTCGAGCGCAAATTTATAGATCAGCATAAAACGCGTGATATCATGTTTTAGCTTTTTGATCTTGTCCATCGGGTCTTCCGGATACATATGTAATTCTCCTCACACATAGATGTCGTAAAATGTAAATAATATTTAAAATAATGGAGCCGTGCGGTTTAAGGTGGTTGGCAGCGAAGCGGCAATTCCCACCCTAAACAAATTTTAAAGCGGCACCGAAATTTTACGTTTTTGTTTAAAATAAACCCATTCGCGGAAGCCAATATCCTTCAGCATCGCCTTCACTTCGTCCCAATCATCTCCTACCCGAGCAGGTTTATGGGCATCTGAACCAAAAGTGACCTCTACGCCAAAATGATGCGCTCTTTCCAAAATGGAGACTGATGGATACCATCCGCCACTGAGCTTGGTTTTGCCTGATGTGTTAATTTCAATGGCAACACCGGATTCTGCAATCACTTTCAAGGTTTCATCAATCGCTTCATCGGCAGGAATATCTGAGAAAGCCGGGAAATTCCCCTTCATCGCGTCGATATGACCCAAAATCTGAAACATACCGCTCCGCGCAGATTCCTGAATGAGCGCATAGTAAGCTTGTTTGACCTCGATTTTTCGTGCATCACTTACGTCATTCCAACGGCTGCGATTAAAAATGCTGTCTTCCTCAACGTTGTGGATCGAACCAATGAGGTAGTCGAACGGATAAGGGGCCAGGGTGGAACGGTACAGTTCTGCAAAATCAGGGAAATAATCCGTTTCCAATCCGAGCAGCACGTCAATACGGCCTTCGTATTCCTTCTGTAGCTGCTGTACCTCTTCTACGTACTCGGCAAGCTGTGATTTCGCCATATAAATTTTCGGAAAAGCCTGATCCTGCTCGCTGCATAAGAAGGGGGAGTGGTCTGAAATACCAATTGCCTGTAAACCGGACTGAATGCCTGCTTCGATATAGTCCCGAATATTGCCGTCTGCATGACCGCAGCGGAAATGATGGGTGTGCAGATCAAATTTCATAGGATGTCGTCCTCTCGTATTTAACGTTTGTATTTCGTATGGTGTTCCTAGCGGAGTGCGCTATTCAGAACTGATAAAATTGGTTTCCGGCATACCCTTTAGATCGCTTAGAAACTGCTGCATAGCGGAGTTCAGATATCGGCCGGATTTATAAATGACCCCTACCGGATGGCTAACCTCCAGCTCGGTAATCTGGATCATTTTCAATGTACCCGCACGTAGCTCGGGAGTGACCGACAGCCTGGATATAATGGCAGCGCCCAGATTGATCTCGACCATCCGTTTGACTTCCTCGCTGCTGGACAATTCGATCACGACATGAGGCACAATTTGGTGTTTTTTAAATACATCGTCCACGAATTTTCGTCCTACCGTATCGGGTGAGAGCAGAATAAGTGGAATTTCCCGAAGGGCTTCAATGGTAGCATGCGGTTGGGAGGCCAGCGGATGAGTGGGCGATACGACAAGCTCAAAGGAATCGTAATACAAAATCGAAGTGCTCAAATTTGGATTACGTTCGATCAAGTAACCGATGCCAACATCAATAAGCCCGTTTTCCACCTGCTGATAAATCATGGAGGAAGCCATGGATTGAATGGAGGTTTTGATGAGCGGGAATTGATCCTGAAAGTAGGAAAGTACACGCGGTAAAATTTGAATGGCGATGGACGTCGTAGTGCCCAGCGCAATATGACCCTGCGGCGTTTCGTTCAGATCGTACAATTTTTGCCGTAGTTCCTCGACAACACTCAAGATCCGCTCTGCATGTTCCAAAAAAACAGCCCCTCGGTCGGTCAGGGTGACGGGTTGGTTGCGGTCGATCAGAATGGTCTTGAACTCGTCCTCCAGACTTTTGATTTGGGCGGATACCGCCGGCTGCGTCAAATTGAGAAGTTCTCCGGCTTTGCGGAAGCTCATCGTTTTGGAAATCATGATAAGTGTTTCAAGTTGACTGATGTTCATGAAGTTCCTCCTCTCTTTTCTTAATTCTGTCGCAGCAGTACAGCCTGAGGATTTTTCACAAATCCACATGTGCATATGTAAAACCATCGTTATGCTTATTTCATTAAATTATAGGTTATTCGAGCGGGAAGGGCAATGAATCGAAGCAGAACACCGTAAAGTATGGTATATTGGAAAATAAAGACTAAAGTCCTGCTATACATCAAAAGTAACCCATTTGAATTCGATGGAAAGCGATGGAATAGGACATTATTCACATTTTTTGTGATTCGGCTATAAAAAATTGCTGGATAGCTGTCGATAAGTGATAGAGAGAGTATTTTACTGAAGGTTGATTCGTTATGCATCATTTTGAAAAATAAAATTCTAATTAAAATGGGACTTTTGTTGTGTGTCTAAAAGCCCATCGTAAAGGGGCGCAATGATCGTGAAGGCAGAAGTGATAAATCCTTTTTTGGAGTCGGCGCGGCGGGTCATTGAACAATTGATCCAAATCTCTCCCTCACCCGGCGATCTCGGTGTGAAAAATGTCGAGCTGGTAGACGACCATATTTGGATAATGATCGGGATGACCGGACAGCTTAGCGGAAATATTGTGTTCGGCCTGAATGAACAGGTAGCGTTGCGCATGGTTTCGGCGATGATGGGCGGATTCGTTTTGACTGAAATTGATGAGATGGGCAAAAGCGCCATTTCGGAATTGGGCAATATGATCAGCGGTAATGCCAGCACGATTTTGTCCAATCAGGGGATTGTAGTCGACATTACGCCTCCGCAGGTCATGAAGTCGGAAAACTTGACCTCTTTCGTACCTCAGCGTGCCCTTTATATTCCGCTTACGATGGAAGGAATCGGTGAACTGGATATTCAGGTGATGATCTCTTAGTATTAAAGAAACAGGTTTCTTTAATATGGAGGGATGGCCATGAGTACATTGCAAAACAAGGTGGTTGTCATTACAGGGGCATCCAGTGGAATTGGCGCCCTTTGCGCACAGTTGCTGAGCGAAAAGGGCGCGATTCCTATTTTGACAGCGCGTTCGCAGGAACGGTTGGAGCAAGTGTCGGCGGGAATTAGCGGCAGGCATGAGCTGATCCCTCTGGATGTCACTCGTCAGGGGCAGGTAGAGGCCGTGGCTGCCCGTGTGATGGAGCAGTACGGACGGGTCGATATTTTGCTCAACAACGCAGGTTACGGGAAGTTTGAGTATTTTCATGAGACAGACCTGACAGAGTTTGAACAAATGATGGATGTGAACTATATGGGCGCTGTCCGTTGTATCAAGGCATTTCTGCCGCAAATGACAGCAAGAGGTACAGGTCAGATCGTCAATGTGGCATCCATGGCCGGAAAAATCGGGACAGCCAAATCGTCCTCCTACACAGCAACAAAGCATGCGCTGCTAGGGTTCAGCAATGCGCTTCGGCAAGAGCTGCGCGGGAGCGGAGTTACGGTAACTACGATTAATCCCGGACCGATCGACACGCCATTTTTTGACCTCGCTGATCCTTCGGGCGGATATGTCCGTAACGTAGGCTGGTTTATGCTAAAGCCGGACAAGGTCGCGCAGCACATCGTGAGAGCGATGGAGCTTCGCAAGGAGGAGGTTAATCTGCCACGGTGGATATCTCCTTTTCTCAAGCTGTATCAGCTTGCTCCCAGACTGACCGATAGGCTGGGGCATGGCGTGATGAACAAAAAATAAAGGATGTCCCGCAAACCATGTGATGGTGGAGGGACATCTTTTTTTGTTATTTCGTAGCAAAGGAGGGCGGGACTAAATATCCGCATTTGGTTGCAGGGCTGTTTTCGCATATAATGGAGAGTAACGAATTTACGTATAGGGGTTGGACCTTTTCATGACATTGAATTTTGAATCGCTCGGCATTGAACAAGACCTGTTGACCAAGCTGGCTGAGCATGAGATTACGCAGCCTTCGCCGGTTCAGGCGCAGGCTATACCAGAAATGATGAAGGGCAGGCATGTATTGGCTCGTTCGCAGACCGGCACAGGGAAGACGCTGGCTTATTTGCTGCCATTACTACAAGCCATTGATCCACAGAAAAAGGCTACGCAAAAGCTGATCCTGGCTCCCAGTCAGGAGCTGGCGATGCAAATTGTACGTGAAGGTCAGCGTTATGGGGAGCATCGCGGCATCCGTGTGCTTGGTCTGATCGGTGGAGCGGCAGTCAAGCGCCAGATCGAGAAGCTGAAGGACCATCCGCAGCTTGTGGTCGGCACACCGGGACGTGTACGGGAACTCATCGCTTCCAAGAAGCTGAAAATGCACAACATTACAACCATCGTCATCGACGAGGTGGATCAGATGTTCCAGCTCGGCGGAGCAGGCGATGTCACGAACATCCTGGGCACCGCCCAGCGTGACCGTCAGTTAGTATTTTTGTCCGCAACGCTGAACGACGAAATTCAAGCGCTGGCCAAGCGGGAAATGAAGGATTATGTGGAAATCGGGATTGATCCCGACCAGAAGACGGCCAGCGGTCTGGAACACTATTACTTTGTATCCGAAGAACGGGATAAGGTGGACATGCTGCGCCGACTGGTGCGTCATTTTAATCCGAGAAAAGCGCTGGTGTTCGTCAATACCACCAATGCTATCGGGGAGATTGAGGCCAAGCTCAAGCATATGGGACTGACTACAGCATCCCTGTACGGTGATGCGGACAAAGTTACACGTACCAACGTGCTGGCCCAGTTTCGTGCGGACAAGCTCAAGGTGCTGATTGCTTCCGATGTGGCAGCCCGTGGTCTGGATATTGAGGGACTGGAAATGGTGATCCATTTTGATCCGGCTACGGATAGTCAGGCTTATGTTCACCGTGCAGGACGGACCGGACGGATGGGGCGCAAAGGATTGGTTGCGTCGGTTGTTACCGATCGCGAAACATTCATCATGCGTAAGTTTTCCCGTGAACTGGGCATCGACATTGCAGAGCGTGCGTTGCATGGAGGGCGAGTTGTCGTGCCGCGTCCGGTGGATGCCAAGCGTGCGCCTGTAAGGCCATCCGAAGCCAGATCCACTTCCGACGGAGCAGCCACGGAAAGCCGCAAGGCACCTGCCCGCGATGAGAACGGTCGTCCTGGCAGAACTACGGCAAATGGCTCGGCTCCAAGTAAGGGCAAAGGAGCAGCTTTGTCCAAAGCAGGGAAAGCGCAGCGCGAGCGTGATCGTAAAAATAAGGGAGCACCAAGATGGCTGAAGGAAAAAGGGTCAAAACCGAACGGATAAGTGAGAAGAGGGGGAGCCATGGAACAACAGCCTGTATTGCAAATTAATGGACTGACAGGCGGATACAGCGCCAAGCGCCCGGTGCTGCACCAGATTTCTCTGGATGTGAAGCCGGGCGAAATGGTGGGGCTGATCGGTCTGAACGGAGCCGGGAAAAGTACGACGATGAAGCATATTTTGGGACTGATGACACCGCAGGCGGGAGAAATCCGCGTGCAGGGACATAAGCAGGCGGAAAATCCCGAGCAGTATCAAGGAGCCATTGCTTTTGTACCCGAGTCTCCAGAGCTGTATCCCGAAATGACCGTGATGGAGCATATGGAATTCACCGCTAGAGCGTATGGAGTCAGTGAAGCTGATTTCCGCACCCGCAGTGACCAAATGCTGGACTTGTTCCGTATGCGGGATAAGAGCGGAAGCATGTCGATGCATCTCTCCAAAGGGATGCGCCAGAAAGTGATGATTATGTGCGCATTTTTGGCGGGACCGCCGCTATATGTCATTGATGAGCCATTTTTGGGTCTGGACCCGCTCGGTATTCGTTCCCTGCTTGATTTTATGCTGGAAATGAAGCGCTCGGGCTCGTCCATTTTGCTCAGTTCTCATATCTTGTCCACGATTGAAAATTATTGTGATCGTTTCATTGTGCTTCATCAGGGTGCCATCATTGCACAGGGTACGCTGGACGAAGTGACAGCACAGGCGGGTAAGCCGGGCATGCCGCTGGAAGATGCATTTTATGAGCTGGTACAGGGCAGGGAATGAGCATGGATTTGCAACGCTTGCATAAAGAAAGACGTGTTGCGTTCTGGGGACAAGTGCTGCCTTATCTTGGCTATGTCATTCAGAGCGGCCTGGCGGTCGTCTTCGGCTTTGCGCTGATTGCCTTTGCCGCCTGGTATACGTCGCTGATTATGCATATCCCGCCGGATTTGCCCATCCGCTGGATTATGCTCATTGTAGCCGTTCCGGTCGCTCATGTAAGCTTCCGTACGTATTTGAATGAAGCCGATATCGTCTTCCTGCGCCCGCAGGAGCATGCGATGCACCAATATTTTAAGTCCAGCCGTATCCGTGGCGTGGTGTATAAAATATTCGGCCTGCTGTTGCTGCTAGTGATCGCGTGGCCGCTGTATATCCGCAGCGATACTGCGCCTAAGCCACTGCTGCTGACCATACTGCTGTTCGTGCTGCTGAAGCTGCTGTTCAGCTATGGCGGCTGGCAGGAGCTGCGTATGGTATCGCGCGGCGCAAGTATGGGGTATCGTCTGCTTCGCTGGGTGCTGGCAGTGCTGCTGGTAGCCGCATGGCTGTGGCAGCCTCCGCTGCGCAGCTTGCCGTTTATCGTGCTGGTGGGTGTGGTGTATGTGCTTGTTCTGCGTTTTCCGGTCAAGTTGCTGGTGGCATGGGAAAACCTGATCCGTACAGAAGGCATTCAGGCTGCCCGTGTGATGCGTACTTTGGGCTGGTTTGTTGATGTGCCGGCCCTTACGCAGAGAGTGACTCCGCGTCGCTGGTTGTCCTGGTTGGGTGGTAACATACCGTGGGACAAAAGGGGAGCTTATCGTTACCTGCTGTTCAAAACCTTTGTGCGCACAGAGCCTGTGGGGATGGTGATTAGGCTGGGTATCCTCGGCCTGTTGATTATATGGATCACGCATACGAGCTGGATCGGTATGGCTGTGTATTTATTTTTTATATTCCTGATCGGCGTGCAGATTACTTCGCTAAGGCAGTACCACAAGGATTCGCTATGGCTTCAGCTCTATCCGCTTCCTGCCCATACCCGCCGTGCGTCTTTTCTGGACTTTGTTGTCCGGCTGCTGTTGCCGGTTGCGGTTGTCCTGTGGCTTCCTTTTATGTTGAGAGGAACTGAAGAGCTGATTTCCACGCTGCTTACGCTGGCTGGTGGAGTGCTGGTGGTATACCTGGTACGAGGCGCTCAGGCGAAAAAATGGCGTCTGGACGGTCAAGATGAGGAAGAAGTTTGATCCTGTGTGTATAAAGTAAAAACAAAGGCTATTCCGTAAGCAGCAAGCGCTGTTTGCAGAATAGCCTTTTTGCGTGGGTACTGTGTTATGGGTCAGCCGTGGGCGCAGATGTCATTCTGCTTAAATAAAAATCGTTTTGCTGATGATTACTAACAAAATGAACAGTACCAGAATCGTTCCTGTGCTTGTGAATGCTCCGAAACCACCGTAACCGCCTCTTGTTTCTTCTGCTCCCATGATCATTCTCCTCTCGGTCATTGTGATGTAGGATACACCGTATGTTATGAAGCGGATTTTCGGATTGCGTGGGCCAACGTGGAGGTACATTGCCGGATCGCCTTATTTTTTTCAGCGGATATGAGGGGATAGAGAGGAAAAGACACGTTTTGTCGAGAATAGAAGAAGTATGTAATCATTATTACTTGGAAAGTGGGAACGACGAGATGCTGGCAGACAAGCTGCTCGTGAATATATTTCTGGTTTTTGTACCCTTGCTGGTGTACAGCGCTTTATCGGATTATCGACATATGAAACAGACCCCATTGCTCATGGGAGGGGTGCTTGGTATCTCTTCTGTGCTTTGTCTTATTTTCTCGTATAGCTGGTACGGCTTGTTTTGGGATCTCCGATATGTTCCGCTGATCCTCTCCGTTTTATATTTTGGTCCCGGAGCAGGACTGGTGAATATAACACTCATGATGATGGCCCGCATTTATGTTGGACCTGATTCCATCGGAGTGGGGCTGATTAGCATGCTGTTATGTTATCTCGTACCTCTCTTGGTGAGAAAAAAATTTATGCATCTCAAAGGCATGCTGGCCCGGGTGTTGATAAACTTGCTCATGAGTGTGTGGATGAATGTGATCATGCTGGTTATTCTTATGATGCATTCCTGGGCCAACGGCAGACTGGATGAGGATGAAGTCGAGCTGATCAAGGGGGTCCTTTGGTTTGCTATAATTCAATTTCTAAGTATCGGAGCTGCCTCTTGCTGGATGGAGTTTAGTCTCGAACGGGAAGAGATGAGAAAAAAGATCAAATATGCTGAACGTCTCAATACGTTAGGGGAACTGGCCGCTTCCATGGCTCACGAAGTTCGTAATCCGTTGACGGTCGTAAAAGGGTTCCTGCAAATGGCCCAGTCAGGGCTGGAAGGAAAAAACCGCAGATATATGGCGTTGGCGCTGGCGGAGGTCGATCGGGCTGAAAGAATCATTAGCGACTATTTGAATTTATCCAAGCCGCAGATTGGGAAGACGGAGCTGATGGATCTGTCCGGTATGGTTCAACAGATTGTTCTGCTCCTGAAACCGATGGCGGCCAAGCAAGGCGTAAGAATGCAGACGGAGCTGAGGAATGAAATATATCTACATACGGATCGTAATCAACTGTTGCAGGCGCTAATTCATATCACGAAAAATGCGATTGAGGCTGCGGAAGATGGAGGCAAGGTATACATAAAGCTGGCAGTTCAGGAAGAGAAGGCATGTCTAAATATCAAGGATACTGGAAAAGGCATGAGCCCAGAACATCTGGAACGGGTAGGCACTTTGTTTTTTTCGACCAAAGAAGTAGGGACAGGGCTGGGAACGGCAGTCTCCTTTCGCATGATCGAAGCGATGAACGGCAGTATACGGTATGAGAGCGAGCCGGGAGCCGGTACAGAGGTTATCATTTTGCTGCCGCTGGCACAAGAATCTTTGCTGGCTGCTGAGGGATAAGTGCTTCGAGTGTGAATGAATTGTTCAGCAGGGGATATAAAAAACGGTATGCCGCAACATCCGGCACACCGCTTAATCCAGCTATAAGTCTAACCAGTTAATACCGACCGATTAGATTAGGGGTTCAATAAGTCTTGCACACCACGATAAACAATGTCGTACAAGTCTTCCAGATATTCTTCCTCAATACAGGAAAACGCGATACGGAGATCATGCTCACCCAGCGCAATCGTTCCCACACCATATTGCTCCAGCAGATATGTGCGCAGTTGTTCGGCGGACAAGCCGTTCAGCTTGAGACACATGAAATAACCCGAATTGAAAGGATAGTAACTCCATACATCTCCGTATTTTCCGCTATCAAGTAACGCCTTGACCTTGTTGGCCCGGCCTTTCATGATTTGGAACTTTTCTTCCTTCTGTTGCTCAAAATCCGGTGATTTGAGAGCATCCAACACGAAGGTTTGCGACGGGTGAGGGCCGCTGGAAATCGTTGCCCGAATGATTCCCAATGTTTTTTGCTCCAGTGCGCTCAGTACATCCTGATGTTCCGAAGCAAAGGTAATAAATCCGACACGGAAGCCCCACACGAATTCTTCTTTGGTAGCTCCGTCAATTTTGACTGGTAAAATTCTTGGATGAAGTCCAGCCAACTGGCCGAATAGCGATTCATGCAGCGAATCCTCGAAGAACAGGCCAAAATAGGCGTCATCCGTCACAACTACAACATTGATGCCTGCTTCTGCTGCTTCCTGAATGGCAGCAACAATCGCTTTGCCTTCTTCGATTCCCGGTGTATAGCCGGTCGGGTTGTTCGGGAAGTTCAGCACAACGATGGCTTTGCCGTATTCCTTCTGCGCCAGCAGCGCTTCACGTAACCCCTCACTATTAAAACGTTGATCCTCTGTGAACAACGGGAAATTCACCAATCGTCCATGACGGCGAATACCGAAGGTCAGCTCATAATTTTCCCAGTTTTTGTCCGGATAAATGACAGCATCCCCTTCATCCGTAAACAGGTCAGCAACGATGCTCAAACCATGAGTCAGCGCGTTCGTAACCACAGGTAGGCCGTAGCTTTTTCCAGCGAGCGACGGGTTTTCCTTCAGCATTTTTTCCCGCCATACACTACGCAGTTCGGGCTTGCCCGCAGGAGGCGCATAAGGGTACAGGTCCTTGGGGCTGTATGCAGACAGCTTCTCCTGAATGACCTCCAAATGCATAGGACCGCTACCCTCGGTAGCAATACCAATTGTAGCGTTGTACTTTTTAGCAAGTTTCCCCGCCTCAGCGGATTGACTTAAAATCCCTTCTTTTGGGAAATAAATCTCTTTACCTAAAAGAGAAAGCATTTCATATACATGCTCGTTGCCTGCCTGAATGTTGCGGTTTAACTGCGCTGCCAGTGGATTCATTCCGGTTTCATCCTTCCAAGTCATTTTGATTACATATTATAGCATTACACACGGTAAGCGTCACGCAAAAGCGTCATAGAAAAAGAGAAGCGCTTACACAAGATCGGAAAACATGCAAATTTGATGAATTATTCTTGAATATGCTTACAAAATGACAAGCTTTTGGTACGTAAATAGCCATATACCTCGATAAAAACGCCTGCTATAATGGTTTAAATATATAAATTCACATCCGGTAAGTTTGAATATAATTTTCATTTCCCAAGAGAGCGAAGGATAACATGAGTGAACTGACACTCTGATCTAACGAAGCTTTCCTGACCTGCTGGAGCATGAATCCACGGGGAGAGAAGGCTTTATTTTTTGCGTAATGGCAGTTCTGCGCTTATATTATAATTTAACGGGATATGGGACAACGAAAGAATAGCATAAGGAGGTGCAGATTTTGCTGGATACGTCTGCGTCATCGTTTATCCTGTTGCCTGCCTTTGCCAAAATTGTGTGTGAGCCGGGCTGGAAATGGCAGGTACGCGAAAGACCGATGCCAAACTACGATTTATTTTATGTATGGAGCGGTGAAGGAACGGTTGTATTGAACGGGGAGTCTTATTCGGTAAGCAAAGGAAGCTGCTTCCTGTTCAAGCCGGGGGATGATACCCGGGCCACACATAACCCGCAAAAACCGCTCATACTTACCTATATTCATTTTGATCTAACCGACCCGCCGAAGATCATCCCTGCCAGCTATCGTATGCTGGAGGAAACGGTCGAGGTGGAGCATATGCTTGCAAGGTACGTCCGTCTGCGCCTGGAACGCGCCTACGGGGCAGAGGAGGAGGGCGCGCTAATCCTGAAGCAGCTCATGATACATCTGCTGCGTGCCGACCGCAAGGAGCCGCAGGAGCAGCCGGCCAGCCACCAGCTCACCGAGGTCATCCGGGAAACGGCCAATTATGTGCGCCAGCATCCGGGGCTTCCTCATCGTGTCGAGGATTTGGCGGCACGGGCAGGGTTGTCATCACGTTATTTTTCAATCAAGTTCAAGGAGCTGCTGGGCGTTTCTGCGCAATCTCATATCATCAGCATGCGAATTGAGCGCGCACAGCATCTGTTGCTGCATGCCGGAATGAATGTAACTGAGGTGGCAGAGGCTTTGGGATACCGCGATATTTTTTTCTTCAGCCGCCAGTTCAAGCAACACACGGGAAAAAGTCCATCCGAGATCAGGTAAAGGAATAAGCGGGTGAACGTGAGGTCGCAGGAGAGGGATATGGAGTATTTTCAGCTTCCCGGCGACGCTATCAGCCAGAAGTGGAAATGAACGTGTGGTTCTGAGGATCGTCATATAACGAATAAAAAAGATAAACACATATGAAAGAGGACCCGAGCAATTTTGCCGGGTCCTCTTTCATATGTGTTGTCGTAGTCATGCTGTAACGACAAACTCGCTTACGCTTTGGGAGCGTGCCGGAAGCAACCGAGTCGCTGCCCCATTCTTACTACATCTCCTAGCTTCAACGCAGGGTCAGGATCGAACGTGCCGTTTTCGGTCAGCAAAACGACGGTTGAGCCAAACTCGAAATATGCGAGATCGTCGCCTTTTTCCCATGAGACGGCTTCATCATCGGTATATTTGATGCTGCTTACATTCATCGCGCCAACCTTGACGACCGCCACCTCGCCGTATTCATGGGCAATGTACGTAATCTGCCGTTCATTGCGGCTCAGAACCGCTCTCATATGCTGTAAGCCGAAGTCATTCACCGGATATACCTTGCCGCGCAAATGCTCCTTCTCCACCAGTGTACCGGATACCGGCGCATGAATACGATGATAATCGGTCGGACTGAGATACAGTACAAAAGCGTAGCCATGCGTGTATTTCTCAAGACGCGGCGAACGGTTAAGCAGCTCATCCAGCGTATAGTCCTGACCTTTGACATTCAAAATCGTGCCGGACGTAATTGGGCCAGTGAATGTAATCCGCGCATCCACCGGACTGGTCATCACCTCGGCGTTCGTATCAATCGGGCGCATGCCCGCTTTTAATTTGCGTGTAAAATAGGCGTTCAGGGAAGGATATTCCTTCCATTCCTGCTCAGCCTCATGCGTCTGGATCTGGTACGTACGTATAAAGGTGGGGATAAAAAGTCGGCTTGCACCGCTTTGCGCGAAGGAACCCACGACCCGACACACCCACTTGCGCGATGATAGCTCGGTCATGAGCCGCAGCCACTGTTTTGCCATTTCAGATCCCCCTTGTTCATTTCCGAGCCGTCTTGGCCGGAACCTGTCCGACCGCTCTGAACTATATTGACACAGAATGTGACGTAAATCAATACAGTGAACGGTCGGTGTCTGCCGGGGGCATCCGTTCGAGAAGCCAACGCGCATAAGCTATCGGCTGAGTGTACGTTTCCTTCCAGACATTGTTCATGCCTGCCTGGCTGAAGCCGTAGCGCTGATCGCGGCCGTTGCATTCGATAAAAACAATCTTGCCTTCCTGCGTAATGCCCAGGTCCAGACCGACGTCAGCCAGCCGGGGAAGGTTTTGTGCCAGCCGATGAACGATTTGCAGCGCGAGTCTTTCCAATTCATTCATCAGACGGGCTGCGTTCCATGGCTGAGCCGTCTGTTCCTGTGACAACACCTCTGGCAAGGAACGGGCCGAGCCACCCTGCGCCACATTGGAAACGAAGGTGTGGGAGGGAGCAATTTTGGCAAACATGCCTGTCACGCTCCAAATACCGCCATATCCGCGTTGCACCGTCACACGAATATCAAAAGGACGGTTGTTATACAAAGCGAGCGGTAATGTTTCCTGCACGATATGAGGACTACGCAGCAACCGCTTGTGTAGAAATGAAGGTAGTTCTCCGGCGTACAGGCGCAGTGTGATCCACCGATCGGGTACAGCGGGATGTGCGCATTGTAAAGTCCAGTCACCACGGGAATGTCTCAGGCGCATAATTCCTCTGCCGATGCTCCCGCTGCTTGGCTTGATGATGACATCTCCGGTCTGCTCCATCAAGGTACGAATCGAAGTCCGGTTGCCTTGCAGCGTACGTGGAAGATGGGGGTGGAGCAGAGGGTCTTCCTGCAATATTGCATGTATGTGGTCCTTACGGAAACGGTTTTGTTCATTAAAGATGTAAATTCCGTTCTCCACCAGTCTGTTGATTTCACTGGCATTTTCGTTCTGTCGATAGAGGGTCCGATTATGGATGACCCGTGGCAACGGGAGAGTCATCTGACGATGGCCGTTACCATGTTTAACAAAAGCCCGGCATGTTCCGGTCGGTATATGAATATCCTCCAGACGAAGAAAGCAGGGGATTAGCTCGTAGCTCAATCCGGCGTCTTCGTAATTAACGAGTGATTCATATCCCGTCCTCATGGCGGGGATGCCCCGGTACGTCACCGGGTTGAGCATGACGCCGACATGCAGCATGGGTATGTCCGCCCTTCCTTGTTGAGACTCCAACTGACAACTCAGTGGTTCTAGTCCATCATATGTATCAAAGATCGGCCAGGCATGGACGGTAGCCTTACTGCATGCCCAAAGTGAGAAGCCAGGCACCTTTCAAGCAGGGAGGCGATATGATACACCATGAGTGTTGAAGAGAATTACAGGTGAGCGCTTGAATCAAAGAGGAAAGAAGGTGCTGGGCTGATGCAGAGGCCGAAGGTGGCAGTCGTTACACCGGGCTCTTTTGTTATACCTTCGCCCCGCAGCAGCTCGGTGGAGCGGGTTATTGCCCATATGGTACCGCTGGCCAGCGATAAGCTTCAGGTACAGATATATGGCATACGGGGAGAAGAGGTGCCGGATAACGCCGATGTGGACGGGGTGCCATGCATACGTTATAAGCAAGGGCCAAGTTATATTCCCGAGGTGATTGCCGACCTAAAAAGGTGGTCTCCTGCAGTGGTTGATGTACACAACCGCCCGACTGTGGCATATGCGATCCACAACGCTTTGCCCAATAGCCGGATCGTGCTGACTTTACATTCGACCACTTTCATCCGGGAGCCGCACCTCAAACGGAAGGAAGTGGATCGACTGCTGCAGCCGCTGGAGCGGATCATCGTGAACAGCGCCTATATGGGGGCAACCGTAGCTACTGACAGCTCTGATGCTGTCAGGGAACGCATCGCTATAAATGAGCTGGGCATTCATCCCGGCGATTTTCTGCCGCGCTGGACACCTGCGGCAGAAGCGGTCAGAACGGCGCGGCTGAACGATTACGGCTGGGCAGGCCGCCGGATCGTGCTGTACGCGGGCAGATTGGTGTCGGGCAAGGGCGTTCATCGGCTGCTCAAGGCCCTGCCGGGCATCGTCCGTGCCTGCCCGGATGTGCTGCTGCTCATTGCAGGCAGTGCCTATTACGGGCAGAGCCGCTTCACGCCCTATTCGGCGTCGCTGCATCGGCAGACGCGTAAGCTGAGATTGGGAAAGCACGTCAAGTTTCTCGACTATGTTCCCCATCCGGCGTTGGCCTCGCTGTATCAGTTGGCCGATGTGACCGTTGTTCCTTCGGTGGGAAGTGAGGCCTTCGGGCTGGTTAATCTGGAAGCGATGGCCGCAGGTGTACCTGTGGTTGCTTCCCGTACGGGCGGCATCCCAGAGGTTGTACGGCACGGGGAGACGGGCTGGCTTGTGTCTCCATCTCCGGGGGAGCAGGAAATGGCTGCTGCTGTCATCGGACTGCTCCTGCAGCCTGACTTGCGGCGGCGCATGGGAGAGGCCGGGATTGCCGAGGTACGAAAACGGTTTTTATGGCAGCATTCAGCACAGCGCTGGGCGCAAATCATGCTGGATTGCGTAACGTAGTGACGTGAGCCCAGCTGTGAGCATAGGCTATCCTATAGGCATTAGCCATGATTCCCAGCCGGGTGAATGAAGCGGAGCGACCGCTGGTTCACTTCTGTGCCAAAGGAGCGGTCATTATGAACCATCGTATGAACCATAATAGTAAGGATAAAAGAACAGTACGGCGTAACCATTCCAATGCAGTTCCTTCCCCTCGTATAGACAAAAATAAAACGGCTTCCCCATCCGACAACAGCAAACCGATCCAGCGGGAGACGGTGAGTGTAAAGTCTATCGTGGAAAGCCAAGCTCAAGCACATGACCTTATTGCAGTGGATGAAGCAGCATGGAGGAAGCACAAGCTTCCCAAGACGTTGGAGGAAGCCATGCTGATGAACCGTGGGTCTGTACTGCTGCTGTCTGTGCCAGAGACAGATGCGGAACCTGGGACGGAATACGGCAAAACGTCTGTAACGTCCAGAGGTCAGACAGAGCAGGAATCGTTGCTTGATTGCTCCATTACCAGTATCCACATTGCCGAAGGCAGACATCGCCCCAAGCAGCAGGGGGTAGCGTTGTCCGCTGACAAGCCCGTTGCTGCTCTTACGGATGATGACGAATCTCCACTTAACATGACCTATGATGACGGGCTTCTCCGCGAGCACACATTTAATTCAAGAGCGGCTTCAACACGGTTTGGCAGCATTCCTTTTCACATTCGCGCAGAATCGTGCAGGGATGAAGTGAGTATTGTGTTTGAGCAGCCATTCAAGGACGTGCATTATGCAATCACAGGAAATGCGAGCATACCGGGGGTAACGATATCTGTTACGAAATGTCAGAGAGATTCGACGGTGTTCACGGTGGAACGCGGACATGCAGGTTCGGTTTGTGAAGGTTTGATTCTGTGGATTGCAATCGGGCACGATTAAAAGATGCCTAAATAATGGTTGCGAATTTGCTTAAAACAAGAAAAAGGCATCCCGATGAAGGGATGCCGTATTCATGAGAGGAAAGAGGGCATACTTGTAATGGTAATATCGCCCTCTTTTTGTACATCCTAAGTAGAGCCAGATGTTTGCTTGTTTAAGCTCAATTTATTTCACACCTACAGCGTCAAAGGACTTAATGGCAGAAATGACTGCTATTGAATTTTCACCATAGCTGTCCTTGGCTGCCTGGATAACGGCGGCGCGTGCAGTAGAGAAGTTAGAGGTGGAGGTCAGGTAATTAGTAAAGGCATTATAGTAAATATATACGGCTGCATCACGTCCGATTCCATCTACCTTGACACCATGGAAGGTGCCGCCTTGTGCCAGCAGATAGTAGGCTTTGTTAATAATGCCGCTATTAGAGTGGGCACCACCATAATCCACGTTATTAGGATCTGTATCAAAATTGCTGTAGTGATCGACCTGACCGTATTTGACAGGATCAGAAAGGGAGCGAATGGCGTCACCCTTAATGTTAGGTGTATAAGCTACTTTGCCAAAATCCCAGTTGGTACGCTCAATGTCGTTACCGATAATATCCGAGATGCTTTCACTCAGTGCACCAGATTCGGCGAAATACACCAAACCGGATGAATGCTCGGTCACGCCGTGAGTCAACTCGTGTGCAACAATTTCAAGGTCGCTGCTGAAAGGGGCAAATAACGTGCCGTCACCGTCTCCGTATAGCATATGGGTGCCGCCCCAGTGGGCATTATTGTAGTTCTTTTCCCCATAATGGACTGCCGAGGCAATAGCCATGCCACGTCCGTCGATGCTGTCACGACCAAATTTTTCTTTATAATAATCATAGGTGCGAATGGCGTAAGCATGGGCATCCACCGCAGCCGGATCTTTCCATACGTTATCTGTGCTTGTATAAAGAGTTCCTGGAAGCGTCTCGGTATTGTGAACATTGTAAGTTAAGATGCCTTTACCACGAGTTGTATCCTTTAATTGATATTTTTTTCCTGAAACTGTTGTTTCGAATTTTTTGGTATCCCCGAATACACCACGGCCTGTGCCGATTACTTCATTGAGGATGTCATACTTGAACACGATTTTGCCGTCATTAGCATCAATAAAGTAACGTGTGCGCAGTAGAGTAGGCTCCAAAATATTAACTTCCGTTACATAAACCAGACGTGTTGTTTCTCCATCGGGATAGATGTACAGCTCTGCCTTGGGGTCTACGCTTGGTTCCAGATTGGCGATTTTGGCAATAGGTGCAGATGCGGGCTCTACCGCTTCCAACTTGCTATTCTTCAGTTCAGCTTCTTTTTCCAGATCCAGCTTATCCTTGTCCATAGAGGAAGATCCTTCGTTGTTAGATGCCTCTGCGTAGGTGTCTTTACTCACACTGCTAACGTCCCCGGAAGGTTCAGCAACGGTATTAGCAGAGGAAGAGAGAGATTGAACGCGTATAGCGGCATCTTCATATGCAGTATATACGGCCTCAGTAGCGCTGATTTTTGGAGTTGTATTTTCTTTAGCGTCGGCTTGTTGATCTTCTGAAATGACAGCTCCCAGATAAGAAGTAATTTTACCAGCCTTATTCACATGGATGGTCTGCTCGGCTCCAAATACGGGGATTCCATCCACATACTGTTTTAGGCGATAATGTTGCGTACCGAATTTATCACTGGTTCGATCCACAATCCGAAATTGCTCACGGGCATTGGTGCCGCTGTTGTCCATACTCATTAATTTTTTCTGTTGTCGATTTAAAAAGCTCCAGACCAGATTGTCACCTGATACTGATGAAGGAGATTTCCAGTCTACCGTTTGAAATGTTGGCGTAAACTGAGTGGGCTCGGCGACAGAATTCTCCGCTGCGGATGCTCCGGGTGCTACTGCTCCTAATAGCATAGCTCCTCCAAGAAGTGAAACCCATACTTTTTTCATTAAATACTCACTCTCCCAAGTTAATGTGTGGATGAAAATCATCCTGTTGAATAGGCATTTTGCCATGTATGTAGGTCTTGTTGCTCTTTTGAAACGTGAAGAGGATGAAAAGAAATTACCTTATGCAAAAAAACCATATATATTTTTTTGCAATTCTATCTTCTCGGCTCTGATGTTAGCACAGAGATTGTCGAACGGGAAGGATTATTTTACAAATAACCCCAAAATGATTCAATAGTCCCAAAATATTAATTTATTTGTCGTATATCGTCGAAACAAATTCAAAAAAAGGAGCATCCTGTAGAACGGGACGCCCTAGACTCAAGGAGGAAGGGGTACAGACTTACACTGTACCCCTATTTTTTGTCCACTTATAAGTAGGATCAAATGATAGCCACATAACAGGCTTCTATCTACTGAATGAGGAACACTTTCGAGGAATACGGGATATGATTTACTTGATTCCTACAGCATCAAAGGATTGAATAGCGCTGGTTACTGCTGGCGAATCAGCACCGTAGAGGTCCTTGGCCGCCTGCACTACAGCCGCGCGTGCGTTAGAGAAGTTGGAGGTAGAGGTCAGATAGTTCGTAAAGGCATTATAGTAAATGTATACAGCCGCTTCGCGTCCGATACCACTAACCGTAACGCCATGAGACGTACCGCCTTGTGCCAGCAAATAATAGGCTTTGTTGATAATACCGCTATTTGTATGGACTCCACCTTCATCATCATTGTTAGGGTCCGGGTAAAAATTGGAATAGTGATCCGGCTGGCCATATTTTGTAGGGTCGGATAGAGAGCGCAGAGCGTCGCCCGGAATGTTAGGCGTATAAATGCCATCGCCAAGGAGCCAGTTGCTGCCATCCATATCATTACCAATAATATCTGAGAAGGCTTCATTCAGCGCACCGGATTCACCGTAATACTCCAGATTGGAGGTGAACTCTGTGACACCATGGGTGAGTTCATGCCCCACGACATCGGGATCACCGCTGAAAAAGGTAAATAATTTGCCGTCGCCGTCGCCGTATGTCATTTGAGAGCCGTTCCAGAAGGCGTTGTTATATTTTTTGCCGTAATGGACGGTCGAACGGATTTGCATGCCGCGTCCATCAATGCTGTCACGTCCGAATTTTTTCTTATAATAATCAAAGGTTCGAATGGCGTAGACATGGGCATCAATACCCGCCGGATCATCCCATACATTATCCGCATCCGTCAAAATAGTACCTGGTGTCGTTTGGCGGTTGGCAGCGGTGTAGGTTACGATCCCGTTACTGCGTGTCGTGTCTCTCAACTGATATCCGTTGCCGGAAGCTGTGGTCGTGAACGATTTTATTTTACCATCTACGCCGCGACCAGTGCCCGTTGCGTAGTTGAGGATGTCATACTGGAATACAATTTTTCCGTCTTTGGCATCAATAAAGTAGCGTGTACGCAAAGGTGCAGGCTCCAGAATATTAACCTCTGTCACATAAACCAGCCGTGTAGTCTCACCGTCAGGATAGATGTACAGTTCTGCTTTAGGTTCCACACTTGGCTCCAGATTGGCGATTGTGGCAATGGAGCTTTGTTCGGCTGCTGTCGCTTCAATGTGGCTGTTCTTCAGCTCGTCTGCATGTTCCGGACTGGGATTGATTTTATCAATAGAGATGGATGTTTCGTTGTTAGATGCTTCCGCGTAAGTGTCTTTACTTACACTGCCTTGATCCTTGCTGCCCTCGGTAACGTTATTGGTGACGGAAGGGTAGGATTGAATTCGTGTAGAGGCTTCTTCATACGCGGTATAGACGGCCTGGGTAGCACTGATTTTTGGAGTGGTATCCTCGGTGGCGTCTTGCTGTTGATCCTCTGAAATGACGGCGCCCAGATAAGAGGTGACTTTACCGGACGGATTCACATGGATGGTCTGCTCGGCTCCATATACGGGAACCCCGTTTACATACTGCTTCAACCGATAATGGTTTACACCGGATTTGTCACTTGTACGATCAATAATGCGAAATTGGTCACGAACACTGGTGCTGTCTGCACCTAGCAGCGTTTTCTTTTGTCGATTCAAATAACTCCATACAATATTGTCACCGGATACGGATGAAGGAGCCTTCCATTGTTCTGCGTGAAAGGTTGGCGTAAGCTGAGTGGGATCAGGAACGGAATTCTCCGCTGCTGAGGCACCGGGTGCTACAGCCCCTAATAATATAGCTCCCCCAAGCAGTGAAACCCATACTTTTTTCATTAAAAAAATCACTCTCCCCAAATTTAGGTCAGGATGATGTGCATCCTGTTTTGTTTTAGGCATGGCGCCATGTATGTAGGTCTTGTTGCTTTTTTAAAACGTGAAGATCATGAAAAAAAATGAACTTATGCAAAAAAACAAGTTTTATTTTTTTGTGATTCCACCGTCTTGGCTCTGATATTAGCACAGAGAAGGTAGGACGAGAAGATGTATATTACAAATTACTCCAAAATGAGTCTAAAGACCCTTATTTAGATTGTATTTGTCTTATTTAGTCGAAATTGATCGAAAACGTACAGAAGACAAGAAAAGGGCGTCCCTTTGAGGGGACGCCCTATACATAAGGGGGGAAGGGGCGCAGACTTGTACACTGCACCCCTATTTTTTCGTCCATTTTATGAGCAGGGTTGGATGACAGCTGCACAACGACAATGGTCTATGGACGAGGATGAATAAGAGGGATTGCAATTATGATTTAGTTAACGCCTACAGCGTCAAAAGATTTGGCGGCTGCGGTTGCTTGCGCTGAATTCGCACCGTAAAGGTCTTTTGCTGCTTGCACCACAGCGGCGCGTGTATTGGAGAAGTTGGAAGTAGAAGTCAGGTAGTTCGTAAAGGCACTATAGTAAATTTGGACAGCTGCGTCGCGACCAATTCCACTTACAGTTACGTTATGGAAGGTACCACCTTGTGCCAACAGATAATATGCTTTATTAATAATACCGCTGTTGGTATGAACGCCACCGTTATCCGAGCTGCCTTTATACAAGTTGGAATAGTGGTCTGGTTGATCGTACAGGGTAGGGTTAGACATAGAGCGCAGAGCATCACCCGCAATGCTTGGCGTATAAATATCATCGCCTACAAGCCAGTTTTTACGCTGAATGTCATTGCCGATGATGTCCGAGAAGGACTCGTTCAACGCACCGGATTCCCCGTAATAATCCAAATTCGAAGTATACTCTGTAACACCGTGCGTGAGTTCATGACCAACTACATCGGGATCACCACTGAAAGCAATAAATGTGGTACCGTCCCCGTCTCCATAAGTCATTTGGGAGCCGTTCCAGAAGGCGTTGTTGTAGCGGCTGCCGTAATGAACCGTCGAACGGAGTTGCAGGCCACGCCCGTCGATACTGTTACGTCCGAATTTGTCCTTATAGTAATCATATGTTTTGGCCGCATAAGCATGAGCATCTACGCCTGCTGGATCATTCCATACGTTATCGGCATCCGTCAGGAGCGTACCTGGAATGGTCTGACGATTGGAGGCCGTGTAGGTCACGATTCCGTTACCGCGTGTTGTGTCTTTTAACTGATAGCTGCTTCCGGACTGTGTAGTGTTGAACGACTTGGTATCACCAAGCACGCCTTTACCTGTGCCTGTCGCTTCATTAATGATGTCATATTGGAATACGATTTTGCCATCATTGGCATCAATGATGTAGCGAGTACGCAGTGGCGCAGGCTCTAAAACATTGACTTCTGTCACATAAACCAGCTGCAGGGTATCCCCGTTAGGATAGAAGTACAGATCGGCTTTAGGATCTACTTCAGGCTGCAGATTAGCAATTTTGGCAATGGAACTTTGTTCTGTCTCCACCGCTTCAATTTTGCTATCTTTCAGGGCAGACGCTTTATCAAGACTAAGCTCGTCCTTATCAACAGATGTTGTTTTGTCGTTGTTAGCAGCTTCTGCGTAAGTGTCTTTACTTACACTGCTTTGCTTTTCAGCATCTGTAGAGATCGTATCGTCGGAGGAAGGGAGGGCTTGAATCCGTGTAGCTGCTTCTTCATAAGCGGTATATACGGCCTCGGTAGTACTGATTTTGGGAGTTGTACCTTCCGTAGCTTCTTGCTGCTGATCCTCAGTAATCACGGCCCCCAGATAAGAGGTGACTTCACCAGACTTGCCCACATGAATCGTCTGTTCAGCTCCATATACGGGAATCCCGTTCACATACTGTTTCAGCCGATAATGACTTACACCGGATTTGTCGCTTGTACGATCAATGATGCGAAATTGATCACGGACACTGGTGCTGTCCGTACCTAGCAACGTTTTCTTTTGTCGATTCAAATAACTCCATACAATGTCATCACCCGACACTGATGAAGGGGCCTTCCATTGCTCGGTGTGGAAGGTTGGCGTAAGCTGACTTGGCTCTGAAACGGAACTTTCCGCAGATGCACCAGACGCTACCGACCCTAATAACATAGCTCCTCCAAGAAGCGAAACCCATACTTTTTTCATTTAAAATTCACTCTCCCCGGTTAATGTCAGGATGAAGACCATCCTGTTAATAAATAGGCATTGCGCCGTTTATGTAGGTCGTGTTGTCGTCTGGAACATGAAGAAAATGGAACGTGAAGAAGAAAAACCGAAGTGTCTTTCATGAAGCGTGCGTGAAAAGAGGGTACTGCATGTGAAGCTTACAGTCTGAAAAGGTAACAAACTCCTCCTTTCCTGTCGTATAAGTAAAAGTGGAATAAAGGTGGATAATGGAAAAAAGTTGTCTTATGCAAAAAAAACAAATGTTGATTTTTTGAACTCCCATCATCTGGCTCTGATATTAGCACAGAGAATGACGGACGAGAAGATGTATGTCACAAATTTATCCAAAATGATTCTTTAGACCCTAATAACTCATTTATTTAATAGGATTAATAAGAAATATCAAATAAAGTCGAAAATTGCTTTGTCGAAAAGACTCCACGCTTGCCGTTACACACGGGTTTTAGAGCGCATAGGTTATGTTGAACTGTCCTAATTATGCTGTCTATCCATATAGCAGCAAGGGAGGTGAGGTGGGAGCATGAGGAAGCAGGCAAGATTTGGATTCAAGGCCAATCGCAGGCGGCATTCCAATGCGCATGACCCCTACCCGAAGGTGTGGCTGCCTGTACGAACGCCAACCGTGCATATCACCCCGACCCCTGTAACAAGGAGGGGACCAGGCACAGAAGCAGAAGTACAGACAGGTGAAGAACGGCCACCCGGTTCGTCTTCGGCGGGAAAATTGCTCGTATCCGTCATCATTCCGGCTATGAATGAGCAAAAAACGATCGGGGCTGTGGTCCGTGAGGCACGCCATGTTCATCCACATACCGAGGTCATCGTCGTCGAGAACGGATCAAGAGACAGGACAGCCAAGGCGGCAAAAGCAGCGGGTGCGCGCGTGCTTTCCTTCCCGCAGCCATTGGGGCATGATATTGGCCGCCGAGTCGGAGCGGAAGCGGCTTCCGGGCAGGTACTGCTTTTTCTGGATGGTGATATCGTCATTCCCTGCGTCAGACTCAAGCCATTCATACAAGCCGTATGTGCTGGAGCGGATGTTGCACTGAATGATTACCATGGGCCGGTAGACCGTACGTCGGTGCATCCTGTGGTTGAAGCGAAGCATGTATTGAATATTTTGTCGAACCGTGCTGATTTAGGAGGGGCATCCATGACGGGAATCCCGCATGCCATAAGTCTAAGGGCTCTAAATAAAATAGGTCTAAAGTCCTTAGAGAAACCTCCGTTATTTCAGGCCATGTCGATCGCCTCTGGCTTGCGGGTGGTGACTGTTCGCGGAATAGCCGTGGGTAAAGTGAATGCGACCCGCAAAAAAATGAACGGCAGGGACCTGCTTACGGATGTGGTTGTACAGGATCATCTTGACGCGATTGCCTGGCTTACATCACATCTGGGGACGCGTGCAGGATATACGGATTTGAAACGCAAACGGATCAGAGACGAGGTGAAGCCGTGAGCAGAGCGTATCGTAAAGGGAGATATGATGACCGAAGCCGGGGCATACGTCGGGTTCAGCGAAGACATGGAACGACGACCGCGATGAACAGCCGCAGGGTGAGGAAGCCTGCGCCCCGACGGGGGGAAATGATCGAAGTTCATCCCAGGGAGGTTCGGGCATTGCCCGGGGATATCCTACTGCGGGGAACCGCCGCCGCAGTGGTCAGTGCCTGCAACGAGGAATCTACGATTGGCGGGGTGCTGAGCGAGCTGGAAAAGCTGCCGTTTACGGATATCATCGTCGTATTGAACGGTTGCACGGACGGCACACGTTCTATAGTAGCGAAGTATCATCCGGGTGTGACCCTCGTCAGCGTGCCGGATCGGCTCGGGCATGATGTCGGACGGGCGGTAGGCGCACGTATAACGCAGGCTGATATCGTGCTGTTTGTGGACGGGGATCTTCCGATTCCTGCGGCTGATTTGCTGCCTTTCCTCAACGCAGTGGATCAAGGAACGGATGTGGCGCTTAATGATCTGAGCAGACATTTGCCGCCATACTTCCGACAGGACAGCGTGACCCGATGCAAAGGATTTCTGAACCGCGTGCTGCGCAGGCCGGATCTGGGGGCAAGCTCCTTGACTGCTGTACCGCACGCGTTATCACGGCGTTCGCTGGAGCTACTCGGTCCGGCCATGCTCGCTGTTCCGCCGAAAGCCCACGCTATGACGGTGTTGCACGGTATGAAGGTGACGGCAGTACATGCTGTTGACGTCATTGGAACAAACCGCAAGCGGGCTTTCAATATCGGCAAAGGGAATGTCATGGAGCAACTGATTGTCGGCGATCATGCGGAGGCACTGGCTGCGGTGTTTCAGGTAGCCGGAGCTTCCCCGCTCGGACCTGTTCCAGCGCGGGCCGACGTCGCCAAAGGGAGGAATGCACGATGAGTCTGACGAGCATTATTATTCCAACCTCTAACGGTCTTCACTTGCTCAAGCCGTGTATTGAGGCGATTCGGACACATACAGCAGATGTGCCTTATGAAATTATTGTTGCGGACAACGCTTCAAATGACGGAACGGATGATTTTTGTGAAGCCGAACGGCTGATTAGTATCCGTCTCCCCAAAAACCGGGGTTTTCCGGCAGCTTGTAATCAAGGGCTTCGGCTGGCTTCGGGTGATCAGCTCGTCATTTTGAATAATGATGTGACGGTTACACGGGGATGGTTATCCAATATGCTGGTTGCATTGCGGAGCCAAAGCACAGTGGGACTGGTGGGACCAGTGACGAATTATGCTAGCGGCACTCAGCAGATTGACGGATTAGCAGGGGATTTGGATAGCTGTCTCCAGTTTGCAGAGCAGAATAATGCAAGTAATCCGTCCAGATGGCAGGAGGTCAAGCGGCTGGTCGGGTTTTGTCTGATGTTCCGGCGTGAGCTGATGGAACGGATCGGATTACTGGATGAACGGTTTAACCCCGGGCATTATGAGGATGACGATTATTGTCTGCGCGCACGTGTACATGGCTACAAACTGTTGATGTGCAGTGACTGTTTTGTATATCACCAGGGGAGTGCGAGCTTTTCACGCTCGGAATCTGCCTGGGTCGAAGAGTTGATTGAGCGGAATCATCGTTTGTTTATGGACAAATGGAACATAGACCCCAGAGCGTTTATTGAGACTGGAAATAGCGGAGCTTTAGGCACCGAACATGCTGTCGAAGGAGGAAGGAAGATATGAAAGGGGTTATTCTCGCAGGAGGAACCGGATCGCGCCTTCATCCGTTGACTTTATTACTCAACAAGCATCTGCTTCCGGTCGGCAAGTATCCCATGATCGTGTATGGTATTGAAAGACTGCGACAGGCGGGTATTACCGATATGCTTCTTATTATTGGCAAACAATCGGCTGGGCTGTACACCGATTTTCTGGGCAGCGGCAGCGATTATGATGTTCAACTGACGTACCGGATTCAGGAAAAGGCGGGCGGCATTGCGGAAGCACTCGAACTGGCGAAAAGCTACATGGAGCCAGGAGAAAAATTCACCGTTTTGTTGGGTGATAATCTGTTCAAGGAAGATCTGGGACCTGTTATTGAACGGTTCGGGCAGCAGCCTTCGGGGAGCGCCAGAGTATTGTTAAAAAAGGTGGCAGATGCCCACCGCTACGGAGTACCCGTGTTTGATCCCGAGCGGCCTGAGAGCATAGCGCGGATTGAAGAAAAGCCGCAGCATCCCCAGTCCAGATATTGTGTAACTGGCATCTACATGTACGATACCGCCGTGTTCGATAAGATCCGGCAGATTACACCTTCGACGCGTGGCGAGCTTGAAATCACGGATGTAAACAACTGCTATGCGGCAGAAGGCAAGCTTGAATACGACATTTTGCGGCGGTATTGGAGCGATGCGGGGACCTTCGATTCCCTTCAGGAAGCCGGGGTGAAAATGAAAGGGCTTCTGCCCTGATCTCAGCGATACACCATCCGGCCGGGCCAGGCATATATTATGGGCATAATGCCACCCGGAGGAGTGAACGGCATGAAACGCCTGAGTATAAAAAGGAAACACAGCAAGCGGCTCAGTAAGAAAGGCTATTGGGCGGGATATAAAAGGGGTCAGGAGCAGGGTAACAGATTGGGCCAGGCTTCGTTCGGCAAGGTCTTTGAAGGAGTCAGTATTATCATTCCGTCCTATAATCAGCTTCATCGGCTTCGCACCTGTATTGATCGTATTGAGGAAAATACAAGCTGTCCGCATGAAATCATCGTGGTGGATTGCGGCTCAACGGACGGGACACGCACCTATCTGCTGCGTAAAAGCATCGCTGTGCGTTATGCGCTACTGCAAAAGGATATCCATTTGACAGGCAGCTTGAATCAGGGATTGATGATGGCGAAAGGCACCACCATTGTGGTGCTGAACCCCAATGCGCTGGTAACGCCAGGCTGGCTGGATCGAATGCTGGAGTGCCTGCACAGTGATCCGCATATTGGTGTCGTTGGGCCTGTAGCGAACGGTCCGTTCGGAGAGCAACAGATTGAGGTACCTTATACGAACGAACATGAAGCGCGTCATTTCGCAATTTCTCATAATGTTTCCAATTCGGCCGCATGGCGGGAAACCCAAAGCCTGGCCGGATTTTGTTTGCTGCTGCGCAGAGAGACGCTGGAAAAGACGGGCTACTGGGACGAAGCCTGTCACAGCGGTCGGGAGGCAGATGCAGATTGGCTGTTGCGTGTACGTTTGTTGGGGACACGTCTGGCTATTGCGGGAAATGCGTTTATCCATTGCACAGAAAGTGATCGGGATACGGCTTATGCCTTCCCTCAGACGACCGGAGAAGGCGGTTTGACGGAGGATGGTAGCCGGAACCGATCCTTTTTTGTCCAAAAGTGGGGGGATGCGGATAAGCTGCTCCACAGCCTCAAATTCGGCACATCAGAGCCGGACAGCCCGACATCGTCAACCAAGGCCCGACACGGGTCGGCGGCAATCTTTTATCCCGTTGGAGCACTCGTTAAGGGACCGTCTGGTGCAATATATCGGCTGGAGCCGGGGAAAAGACGCCTTCTGCATGGAGTCAGTGGTGCGGGAGGTGAGGACGTTGCCCCGGTCGGGGTATCCCAGCTTGATCTGCTGGCCCTTCCGCTGGTACCGGAGCCAGAGGTGACGATCTCTGATGTCACGGATGCACCCGTAACTGCACAGCCAGGTGTTCTGCAAAATGCGGAAACTGTGCATATTCCCGGCGAGTATGCACCTGTGCTGGTCGCTCCGGAACTGGAAAATTTGCCTTCACTGCCTACGCTTAATGCCCCGGATCAACGCAAGCGATGGATTGAGGTCCTTTATGCTGAGGGCGGGCAACTGTATCAGATCGGGAACGGCTGGAAAAGGCCGTTCCTAACGCCGTATAACGCTATGAGCTGGCGGGCGGCTGACTACCGGATTCGGCTGTTGCCCGCCGCTGATTTATCGGCTTTGACGGAGGAAAGACCCATTATTTCACCGCCGGTATTGCACGGACATTTATAATGCTCGGAATAGGCGCTTTTAGGCGGAACCGACTCCACGCTGCCGCATACGCTGTAGTAGCGGAAAGCCCGTAGGCAATTCGTGCGTTCCGCACGGCGGAACACATTAAGGAGGGGCTTATGCATAACGAAATCGATGATTTGCTGATCCATATTTCGCACTCGCAGCAGCAGATGGCAAGGTTGCTGGATGCGGAACGTCAGGTAGTCGTGCGCATGTCGCAGGTCATACATGAACTGCCGGACGAGGAGCCGCGTTTTGACGGAATCCCGGGTATTATTGATAGCTCGGGACAAGTAAACAAAAGCATCGTTGCCTACTTGAACGGCATTGCCGATCTTCAGGAGGCGATGGCTGAAATGCTCGTTCGCGTTGTGAAGGAAACGTCATACCCGGACGAGGAGTAACGCACTAACCGAGGGCAGGGAGTGAACACATGAGCAGGGAACAAGCGATGCTCCATATGCTGGACGCAGCCTCCAAAATGCAGTGGAATGTGTCCATAATCCTGGAGGCCAAGGCAGTAGAAGCTGAAAAAATGCGTAACTGGACGCTGAATCATCTGGAGCCTAACGCATTTGAAACAGATGAAGAGCAGTTGGGACGGCCTTTGGAAATTCATGAGCAGATGGTGGAAATGCTGGAGGGTTTAACCCGGCTTCAAACCGGACTGTGCAGCAATCTCAAGGCATTACTGGATCAGGATGAGCAGGGCGGCGGAATGGAAGGGATGATGGGAGGAATGGGAGCGGGGGATATGAACTAATGAGCATGAGGCGCGAACGTGAGATCAAGCTGGATATGATGGAGTCCATTGCTGCCAGCCAGCACGCGGTTGCCCGGATGCTGAGCAGTCTTGCGGACTTGACGCCCCATGCGGATATTTCCGCTGCCCGTCTGGAAGAAAACATTCGTTTGCTCAGCAACTATCAGGGGGAAATCACGCAAATGTTGGCTGGCATCCCGCTAAGACGACAGGTATACGGAAAACCGGCTCAGCCGTTGCTCCAGTTGCCTGTTTCAAAAACGCAAGAACGACGAGGAAGCTAAGGAGGAATGAGAATGAGTATAAGGTGGGAACGCGTCACGCGGGGAAAAGTCCGCAAAAGACGCAAAGGTACCCGGCGTTCGAGTATCCGAAGATTAAAGCTGAGAAGAAAACGTCTGCTCGCTTTAAGACGTCGTAAAAGAGGGCTTCATTCCGCCCGTAGAAGTCGTTCTCTTCGGCGTAGGCAGAAAAAGCCTCAGCCCAACCCGGCGACAGCCCCTGCTGCGGAAAATCCACAGCCCGAGCCTGTTGTGCTGGAGCATGATCCGCAGGCATTTCAGCAGGGATATGATGCGGCCTATAACGAGGGCTTCAATTCAGGCTTTGCCAAAGGCTACGAAGACGGGCACCAGGTCGCTTACAAGGCCCAGTAAACTGTGAACATCATCTATTGCCGCTGATCCCCCGAAGCTAACAGCTTCGGGGTTATTTGTGGTTTGGCAGATGGACGGGCAAACGCCAATTTTGTCCGGGCAGTGGCAGTCGTCCATGATGCGTTTGACCCCTCCGCATATAGTTTAGGAGTGACAGAAGTTTATTCTACAACAGGACAGGGTGAAGGATGTGAACGATCAACGAAGCGAAAATGAACGCGAAGCCTATCAATGTGGCTACCGGGAAGGACGCAGAATGGGCGGTTGCACGGCTGCTCTGTCACAAGTCGTGGCTACGAAGCCTGCTGTTCGCCAGTTGAAAGTGCTGTACATTCCGCAAGGCTTCGCCGCCATAGACACCGGGGTACAAGAGGCATTAAGCCAAACATGCAGCCAATTGGTCATCGGTACTCCTGCCACGATGCTGGCTGACGCCGAGGCTCACCGTCCAGACCTCGTACTGGTCATGAACGGGCTGCATGTTTTTCCGGCGGATCATCTGGAGCAGGTGCAGCAAATACGGGGCCTGGGTATTCGGACGGCCATATGGTTTGTAGATGATCCCTACTTTACGGAGGATACGGCGTTGATCTGCCAATCCTACGATGTTGTATTTACGCACGAGATGTCATGCCTGCCGTTTTATCGAGATCAGGGAGTGGCACGGGTACACTATTTGCCGCTTGCTGCGTCAGCCCGGATTTTTTATCCCCGGCGGGTGGAGCGGGAGCAGCAGCATGACATTTGCTTCATTGGAAATGCCTTCTGGAACCGTGTGAAGCTGTTTGACCACCTCGCTCCCTTCTTGGCGGACAAAAGAGTGCTGATCGTAGGTGGGCACTGGGATCGGCTGACCCGACGGGATGTGCTGGAACGATTTATCCGTCCAATCTTCATGGAGCCGGAGGAAACAGCCAAATATTATAACGGCTCCAAAATTGTTATCAATCTGCACCGTCCAACGGACCCCGGACTGGATAACCGGAATACGCATCAGCTATCCGCGGAGTCCATTAATCCCCGGACCTACGAAATTGCTGCCTGCGGCACGCTCCAGATGACGGACATTCGGAAAGATTTGGACCGCTATTACAGACCAGGCTATGACATTGAAACCTTTGGTGGAGCAGAGGAGCTGAAGGTCAAGCTGGACTACTATCTCAAGCATGACTGGGAACGTGAGCGCATGGCTTGGCGCGGGCTGCACACCACCATGCAAAAGCATATGTACACGAATCGTATGGAAGAATTTCTGGACAAGGCGATGGCCTAGAGTAAACACCAAAAACAGTGAGGAGTGAAAGTGATGACGATATCTACGACAGGGCCGTTTGACCCGGCCACAACCTCCTGGGAAAAGGGGAGAGCTGCGGGACTCGGTGACGGATACGACGAAGGCTATTTGCGCGGACGCGCAAATGCGATTCTTGCCCGGACGAAGGCGGTCTTCCCTTTTCGGCAAATCCATGTGCTGTATGTAGTCTCCGGTAAGGGTCTTCCCTATTCTCCACTGGATGAAGCGGTGATCACCACGTTGCAAAGTATGACGGCTCAGGTTACCGTAACCGACCCGCGTCAGCCAGTAGGTGATATTGCTACCCAGCTCCGTCCGAATCTGATGCTGGCGCTGGATGGGATGGATCTTCCGCTGGAGCAGGTGAAAGCGGTACGTCAGTTGGGCATTCCGACTGCAATCTGGCTGACGGATGATCCCTATTACACGGACACGACGACCAAAATTGTTACGCATTATGACCATGTGTTCACGCTGGAGCTGAATTGCATCGAAATGTACCGCCAGCTCGGCTGTTCGTCTGTACATTACTTGCCCTTTGGGGCCTTTCTGACTCAATATTTCCCGCTTAGCTCTCCCGCTTCCGTACGGCGTGAAATCGGATTTACCGGCTCGGCTTACTGGAATCGCATCTATTTCTTTAATCCGATTATGCCGCAGCTTATGGCCCGTAATATTAAAATCAACGGAATCTGGTGGGATCGTCTCCCTGATTATCAATCGTACGGCGATAAAATCGAGCTGGGCCGCTGGATGTCTCCAGCCGAGACGAATGACACGTATAACGGCAGCAAAATTGTCATTAATCTTCATCGTTCACATCAGGATGATTCCGTGAATAACAATGCTCTGAAAATTCCGGGAGTGTCGCCGAATCCACGCACGTTCGAAATTTCTGCCAGCGGCACCTTGCAGCTCACCGACACACGGGATGATCTGGCTCGTTTTTACAAGCCGGGAGAAGAAATTGAGACGTACAGTTCCCAGCAGGATCTGCTGGAGAAGATCGAGTTTTATTTGACACACGAAAAGGAACGCCGTGAGATTGCCCTGCGTGCTCTGGAACGGACTCTGCGTGAGCATACGTACGGTCACCGGATTGACCAGCTGCTGTCGGTCGTATTTCCTTAATTCGGTTCATACGCCAGATGGTCGTTATTTTAAAGGAGGTGAACTCCGATCAAACCGAAAATGATGCTATTCAGCCATGTTAGCAATGTCCGCAGCATTACGGGAGCGGAGAAGCTGTTATTGCAATTTTGTGTAGACATTCGTATGTACTTCGACTGCATTCTGGTAACGCCCGCTGAAGGACGGCTGACCACAATTGCCCGCAAGCGCGGAATTACCGTCCAAATTCAGAACCTGCCCATGCTGCACGGCATGTATACCCCGTATGAGGGATTGGAGCAGGATGCGGAGAATTTGCGAAATCATGCCGCGTACGCACCTTTGCTCCAGTTGCTACGACAAGCACGTCCAGATGTGGTGCTGGTCAATACCTGTGTGAACGTCATGCCCGCGATGGCTTCCCATGAGTTGAATATTCCGGTGGTCTGGAAAATAACCGAAGTCATTAACCAGAATGAGCATACACCTGTCTCGGTTTCCATCATCGAGCGTTACAGCCGATGGGTCATCGGCATCTCACAAGCTGTTTTGCGGCCTTTGCACGGAGCGGGGCTGACGCGTCCCCACACGGTGTTGTCTCCATGCCGGGATATGGATATGCCGCCTCACAAAGAGCATGTGCTGCAACGGAAACGCAAACGTGAAAAGCTGGGATTAAAGGCATCACATATTTGTATTGGTTATATTTCTTCCTTTATCTACGAAGCCAAAGGATTGCTACCTTTTGTTCAAATGGCTCTAAAGCTGTGTGAAACGAATTCGCGCTGTCGCTTCTGGATCATCGGTAGCTCGGTGGACTCGGAATATTACGTAAAATGCGTCTCTTTAATCCGCCAATCCCCCTACAGTCGCCGATTCCAGTTCAGCTCATTTGAGGAATCTGTATCCACTGCCTATAGCGCGATGGATATGGTCGTTATCCCGAGCATGGTGGAAGAAGGCTTTGGTCTGACGGCATTGGAGGGACTGGTTTACGGCAAGCCGGTTGTGGCCTTTGCGCAGGGTGGACTTGTGGAGCTGATGGAGGCGACCGGAAATACAGAGTTTTTGGTAGAGCCGGGAAACAGCGATATGCTGGCGGAAAAAGTGGGCTATCTGCTCAATCATCCTCAGGAAGTGGAACGGATCGGTGTACGGAACAACAGCGCTGCTATGCGTGTATACGGACCTGATTCCTATAAAAACAACCTGCATGTCATGGTCAGCCAATGGGTGTGCCATGATCCGCAATGGTTCCCGCTGATTCGGCAGCCGGGAGGACCGATATGGACGCGTGAGGGGGAAGGGCTTCGTCAGGTCACTGCGATACCAGAGGCTTTTACCAGCACCATTCGGGAATTTCCCGAATCGGTGGTCTGCCAACTGCCTGTGCTTGGTCTGCCGCCTATCGAGTATGTGGCCATTCCGGGCTTGCCGCAGCCAACTGCTCCTGTGCCGGAGCCATTGCCAGACCCGCATCACGACAAGCGTGGCATTCGGGCGAGATGGCCAGTGGGTCGCAAGCATAGCAGATCTCGTAATCGCAAACGCAGGGGTAAGAGCAACACTAACAGTAGAAGCCATCGCATGAGCAGCGTTCACTGGTTTCCACTATCAGGGCTTCTGCCGAAATCCAGGTCGAAACAGAAGCCCAGGTTGAAGCGGAAGCTTAAACGGAGACTCAAGCTCAAGCGCGTGTCAAGGCATCTGCATCCGAACAAGCGGAAGCGACTAGCGCTCAAGGCTGGACGCCACAAAAAACAACGGTCCGGGTGAGAGCACACCGGACCGTTGAGGTGAACGTTTAGCTGGAGCACAGACAGTCAACTGGAAAACAACGACAACAAAGGTGGGTTCCAACACGATGAAAATATTGACCGTGCTCGGCACAAGACCGGAAATCATACGGCTCAGCCTGATCATTCCGAAACTGGATCACCATGCGGATCAGCATGTGCTTGTGCATACGGGCCAAAATTACACGGAAAGCCTGAGCGGGCAGTTCTTCCGCGAACTGGGGCTGCGTGCCCCGGATTATGTGCTTCAGGAGAAGGCGGGGACGCTGGGTAAACAACTGTCTGCCATGTACTCGCAGATGGAGGATATTTTAAACAAGGAGTGCCCGGATCATGTGCTGCTGCTTGGTGATACGAACAGCGCCCTGTGCGCCTTGCTTGCGGAACGTATGGGCTACCCGGTCGTGCATATGGAGGCGGGTAACCGCTGCTACGATCTGGATGTGCCGGAAGAGAAGAATCGCCGCGTCATTGATGCGATTTCTACGATTAATATGCCATATACGGAGCAAAGCAAGCAGCATCTAATACGGGAAGGCTTTCCGAGCCAACGAATTATATTGACCGGAAACCCGATTTACGAAGTGATGCAGCATTACGAGAAAGAGGTGTCCGGCAGCGATATTTTGAAGAAGCTGGGACTGTCGCCAGGGGAATATTTCCTGGTGACCGCCCACAGAGCCGAAAATGTCGATCATCCGCCGCATTTGCTGGCTATACTGGATGGCCTGAATCGGGTAGCGCAGCAGTCCGGACAGCGGGTCATTTGCAGTATTCATCCCCGCACTGCTGCTCGTATCGCGAGCCATCCGCCGATCCAGCTTGATCCGCTGGTGGAGTTCCACGAACCGTTCGGTTTTTTTGACTTCGTACTGCTGGAGCAGCATGCACGCTGCGCTTTGACGGACAGCGGCACTGTGCAGGAGGAATGCTGCGTCATGGGTGTGCCGACGGTCACGATGCGCCGGACGACGGAACGGCCAGAAACCGTAGATTGCGGCAGCAATATCGTGTCCGGACTGGATGGAGAGGTCATAGCGAACGCGGTAGCCTTAATGACCAGGATGAGTCATAAGTGGCAGTGTCCCGCAGGATATCTGGCGCAGGATGTGTCTGATAAGGTAGTTAAATTTCTGCTTGGAGGGAAACGGCATGTTTGAAAACCAACGTATCTTGGTTACCGGCGGCACCGGCTCCTGGGGGCATGAGTTGGTTACCCAGTTACTGCCGCGTAACCCCAAAGAGGTCATTATCTTTTCGCGCGGAGAATCGAGTCAGGTTGCGATGAACAGACAGTTTGAGGATGAACGACTTAGCTTCTGCATCGGGGATATTCGGGATAAGGATGCATTGTTGGCCGCCTGTCAGGGTGTGGACTATATATTCCATTTGGCGGCTCTCAAGCACGTACCTGTGTGTGAAGATCAGCCCTATGAAGCGCTCAAAACGAATGTGGTAGGCACTCAAAACGTGATCGAAGCCGCTGTCGCCAATCAGGTAAAGAAAGTCATTTATATATCGACTGACAAGGCCGCGAACCCATCTAATTTTTACGGGATGACCAAGGCGATTGGTGAAAAACTGATTGTCTACGCCAATTTGCTGAACAGCGATACGCAGTTCGTTACGGTGCGTGGGGGCAATGTATTGGGCACGAACGGAAGTGTGGTGCATCTTTTTCAGAGCCAGATTCGCCAAAAGGGTACCGTTTCAATCACGGATATGAACATGACCCGCTTTTTCCTGACCCTGCGTGATGCCATCAGCCTCTTGTTCAAAGCTTCGGTAGAAAGTGTCGGCGGCGAAATATTTATCATGACCATGCCAACCTGCCGCATTGTGGATTTAGCAGAGGTGCTCATCGAGGATTCGGGCGTGGAGAATGTAGAAATTGTTGAAAAAGGTGTCCGTCCTGGTGAGAAGATTCATGAGATTTTGATGAGTGACTTTGAAAGCCTGACGACGGTTGTGTACGACGAGCAGTATTTGGTCATTCTGCCAACGCTGAATATCCCCCAACTAAAGGATCGCTACAAGCAATGCCCTCCAGTGTCGTTCAGCAGCTTTAGCTCGGAGTTCAATCTGATGTCCAAAGAGGAGATACGGAGGATTCTCCAGAGCGGGGGGTTCATTAAATGAAGCTTCTTATTTTGGGCGGTAACGGCATGGCAGGCCATGTGCTGGTCGAATACTTTCAAAAGCAGGGCGGATATCATGTGTTCTACACCACGCGTGATCCCAAGAATAAAGGTGGCCTGCTGCTGGATGTGAACGACAGTTTTATGGTGGAGCAACTGGTGCGGAGCGTGCGGCCTGACATCATTATTAACGCGGTGGGTGTGCTGAACCAGTATGCCGGAGAGGATCAGGTTACAGCATATCAAATTAACGGTCTGCTGCCGCACCTTCTCCAGCGGACGGCGGATAGCATCGGCGCCCGTTTCATTCATATCAGCACGGACTGCGTATTTGAAGGGAAGCGAGTGCCAGGTCTATATCAAGAGACGGATCAGCCTGACGGGACAAGCGCCTATGCATTGACGAAAATACTCGGAGAAGTGAAGGCGCCGGGACATCTGACGATTCGCACCTCCATTATCGGCCCGGAAATCCGGCCGGGGGGCATTGGTTTGCTGAACTGGTTCTTGCAGCAGAGCGGGGACGTTGACGGGTATCGCCGTGTCTTTTGGAACGGGGTTACTACGCTGGAACTGGCTAAGGCTATACGGGTGTTGATGAATGGGCCGCTGGATGGACTCATTCATCTGGTTCATCCTGAACCGATCAGCAAGCATGATCTGTTGCTGTTGTTCAAGGATATCTGGAAGAGGGAGGATATTCAGATCGTGCCGAAGGATGAGCCGGTGCAAGACCGGACACTTCGTTCTACCCGGGCCGATCTGCTCTACGATGTTCCTCACTACAGCATCATGCTGAAGGAGCTGCTGGAATGGACAGAAGCACAGCGGAACAACGTCGGCCCATCATTGTAATTACCGGAGCGGCAGGCTATACCGGGATGCACGCCTGCCGCCATTTTGCAAAGCTCGGCTGGGAGGTAGCGGCGCTGACCCGCACGGCTGCTTCCGCCCGGGAGCTGATCTTGCAGTTGAACGGTAATGAGAACTCTAGCGCAGATTCTTGCACCAGCTTCTACATCACGTCTTATGTATGCGATTTGCTCGATAAGGAACATCTTCGCGAAGTGATATGCCAGATTGCGCCCGATTATGTGCTTCATCTGGGTGGTAAAAATTCGGTGCCCGAATCATGGCAAAGCCCGCTGCTCTATATGGAATCCAATGTGCTGTCCACGCTGTATCTGCTGGATGCGCTACGCCCTTTTCCAAAAACCCGGATTGTCGTGGCGGGTTCCCGGCTGAAAGCGGCTTTGCAGGCTCCGTATCATCCGTCGCATCCGTACAGTCTCAGTAAAAGCCTTCAAGAAGCAGTCGCACTCTCCTGGAGCGCGTTGTTCGGCCAATCCGTCATGCTGGCAGAGCCTTGCAATCTGATTGGACCGGGTCCTTCCACCGGCTTTTGCGCATTGCTGGCAGGTCATATCATCAGTACAGAGCGCACGTACACGGAGCTGACAACCGAATTAGCACCTGAGTCTTTGCCCGCACTCGAACCCGCACCGTTCCGGGTATCTTCCCGGCATGCGCAGCGTGATTTTCTCGACGTGCGCGATGCCGTCCGCGCATACGGTGTGCTGCTGGAGCAAGGGGTGTTGGGGCAGGTTTATCCGGTCTGCACAGGCCGAATCGTGGAACTGGGCAACATCGTGGAACGCATGGTTGCACTGGCAGATACACCTGTCGCCATCCAATGGGGGGACGCGGCAGAGTCAGCATCTACAGATGCATACCGGGCCAAGGAGCTGGAGGACATGGGGTGGAGGCCGATCATACCGCTGGGGCAATCGCTGGAGGATATGATCCGATACCACCGAGCAGGAAAGGAAGGAACGATATGAGACCGAGTGTAACGATCGTCATTCCATTTTATAACTGTGGATACGTGGATCAGGCTCTGCAAAGCGCATTAGAGCAAACCTACGGTCCGCTTGAAATTATTGTCGTCGATGACGGTTCCACGACACATACCGAAATGCTTCAACCTTATCTTCCATATATACATTATTTAGGAAAATCCAATGGAGGAACGGCCAGCGCACTGAATCATGGCATTCGGCATGCTAGTGGCGAATACATTGCGTGGCTCAGCTCGGATGATACCTATCATATGGATAAAATAAACAACCAGGTATCTTTTATGGTGGAACAAGGCGCGTATATCTCTCACACCAATTTCAATTTCATCAATAACTACAGCCAGATTACAAACCATCAGGCGGCGGCTGTGTTTCCTTCCCTACCGGAGTTTTACCGTTTTTTCCAGCAAGGAAATCCGGTCAACGGATGCACGGTCATGTTTAAAAAGGAGCTGTTCTCACATATCGGTCTATTCGATGAATTACTGCCGTATACCCATGATCTGGATATGTGGTACCGAGTGATGCTGGCGGGATATCCATTTCCTTTTCTGAACGAACCGCTGGTCAACTACCGTTGGCATGATGAAATGGGAACCCAAAAGCATTGGCCGGCCGTTGAGCGGGAGTACAGCATAACTCAAGCACGGTATCGAGATCGCTTCAGTCAGTTGTTGAACGGTTTTTCCTAATAAAGCGGAAGTTTGTCAGGGGGGATTGATATGGTAGATACAGGTATTGTAATGCCGCTATACAAACAGGATTTCGGCTATCTGCAAGCCGCGATTTCATCTGTGCTGGCTCAGAGCTATAGGGAATTCCGCCTCATCATCGTTATTGACGGAGCTCCAGAAATGGTGGGACCAGCGCTCCACGCAGCAGGGGGGGACCCTCGTGTCCAGTTGATTACACTTCCTGAGAACAAAGGAGTATCCAATGCCCTCAACCGGGGTTTTGACGAGTTGTTCCAATATCCTGCGATCACATATGTAACCTGGGTATCCAGTGACAATGTATATTATCCCGGCTTTATAGAACGACTGCGACGAGAGCTAAACCATGGGCCGGACTCGCTCGGCCTTGTATTCTCCACCTTCCGCCAGATTGATGCTTCAGGAAGCCCGTTGTATGATGAGCAGCATCAACAAGCGCTGATCCGGTATCAAAGCCAGTCGCATGAGGAACTGCTGAACGCCAGCATTGTTGGGGTTTCATTTATGTACAAAAGCAAATATGCCCGCCGGATCGGCGGCTATCGGTTGCAACCCGTGGAGGATTATGATTACTGGCTGCGGCTGACCGAGACGTGCAGCATGAAATTCATCCCGGAGGTCCTTATGGATTACCGGGTGGATTCCGCTTTTAGTGTATCGGCCAGCTTGCACAGCCAGAAGGAGCATCGACGCTGGCGGCACGCATTTCAAGTCGCCAAGCATGAGGCGAGAGCGCGCCGGGGTATTCCGCTTGAAATGACCATTTTAATGCCTGTCACGGATATGACTCAGGCTGAGCCGTTGCTGGATCAGTTGCTGGAGCAGCATTACAGCAATTGCTTGGTGCGGTTGCTGGATCTTACGCCGGAACAGGGCGCCTTTTCCTTCCTGCCGATGATGCTCGATCCTCGGCTAATCATAACGCCGAGACCGCATTATTCTGTCACGGAAGCACTGGTTCAGGCGATTGGGGAAACGGTTACCCGCTTTGTTGTGTGCTACGGTGTCAAACCTTATATCGCTGTGACGGATCTGCTGTATCTGACCGATTTGCTGCGCCCGCTACAGGATACACATGCCTTTTCCTACTATACAGATGATCATTCCACCATAGGCAGCGGCCGAGGCGTTCAGTCCGTACCGCCGGAATGGAATTACGTGTATTTCACTCACGGGCTGCATCAGGTGCTGGAACAGGGTCGCTTTTAGCTAACAGGAGACAGTGCGGCGATCGTGGTCAATTCTGACTGAAGGACACGATGCTCCTGTACAACATTGCCGAACTGGTCCAGTCCGAAGTTGGAAAGTACAACATTTGCGGGTGCAGCGGAGACTACGTTGTATTGTACCTCGTAGGCAAGTACTCCTTGTATAAAGAAGGTGCGTCGGGCAATAGAGTTTGCAGGTACGTTAACCGATGACACGTACAATGGGATCTTGGTATCCGGTACGAGCGAGAAAAAAATTTGTATGGTCACGGTTGCTGCGTTTACCGTATCCTCATTCACCAGATTCACAACGACATTGGAGCAGGCAGTACCAAAATCCCTAGTGTTTGTCATATAGCCGGTTGTAAAAGCCAAATGAATCATCCTTTCGAAAACAGAATATTGGAAAACCCCAGAAGGGATGCTCCTATACTATGAATCTATTGAATAGAAAGCTTGTATGCTTGTCGGTGGGCTATGCTGAAAAAAGGTACATTTTTGGAGATACTTCTTCCATGATTACTAATTTGTAATGAAGGAATGCTTGTCATGCCCTTTAATTTTCAGGTGACACCCAGCGGTTTTCCAAATTTGTTCATCGTAGCCTGTCATGTGTCCAGGGACAACGGCAATACATTTGATACGCCCGTGATTGCCCAGCAAAGATACGGTACATTTGTCAATAATGTTGAGGTGAGTGTGAAGTTTGATACATCTCAGGTTAGCTCTTATACCGGAAAAATCTATTTGTGTTATACGCATCAGTTCAATCCTGACTTTTTCGGCGGCTCAGTCATGTTTTTCGAGCGTTCACAGGATGGAGGGATAACATTAGATGTATTTCTGGCCGAATCAGCGGACGGGGGCAGACCTTTACGAACTGCAGAGTAACAGACAACTCCTTTAATCCTAACGAGAATAGTCCGGTTCCGGTCGTCACGATCGGCAATTTCATTGATGTGACATGTGACCATCGTGCCGAATAACGGATTTTTTGCGGTATGGACAGATGCGTTATCCGGCTTTCAGCAAATTTACGGGAGTGACGGAACGTAGCGTACTAGACAGGGGAGGTGAGGTTGTTGTGAAAATTTTACTGGCTACCTACTGGCCGATCCCTCATTTGGGAGGCGTGTGGCCGTTTATGCTGCAAATTAAACGACGGCTAGAACTGCAGGGTCACACCGTGGACTTGATGGGCAACGGGCCGGATATACCCAAATACCATATTGTTTTTAAAAATAGGGAACTGCTGAAGGATCAGTTGTTGCCCATGCTGAACACGAAGCTGAATGAGGCGGCTGTACCTATATTACACAAGGACTCCTGGGTGCAGACGGTGGAAAAGGACCGATACTGTATGGAACTGGCGGCGGCGTATTTTGGAGTTGAACAGTATGATATCATTCATACGCAGGATGTCATTGCGACACGTGCCCTAAGCCGGGTCAAACGTAAGGATAGCGCACTCGTGGCCAATATTCACGGCTCGTTGGCCCGCGAAGTCATGATGGCGCTTGAACGAGATCAGGAGACGGGATATCGGGAATCGTTGATGTGGAAATATTATTGGGCGCTGGAGCACTATGGGGCACTATCTGCTGATATTACCATTACATCTACGGAATGGATGAAGCAGACGCTCGTTCGTGAGTTTGAAGTGCCTGAGCAACAGATTGCTACTTTCCAATATGGCCTGGATACTGAACACTTCTGGGAAGTCCAAGCAAAGGGAACGGACATGACACGACCCATAGGAAAAAAGGTCATTATTTGTCCTTCACGGCTGGTATATATCAAAGGGTTGCATTACTTAATGAGTGCTCTTGGTTTGCTAAAAGATCAGCGTACAGACTGGGTTTGCTGGATTGTTGGAGAGGGAGACAAAAGGGAAGAGCTTCAAACACAGGCGGAGGAGCTGGGGCTGGTGGAAGAGGTAGTTTTCCTCGGGCATCGTGAAGATGTGCCAGCCCTTTTGCAATTGGCAGATATTTTTGTTCATCCGAGCATACAGGATAATCAGCCGTTTTCGGTTATGGAGGCGCAGGTTTCAGGGCTTCCGGCAGTGATATCGGATGCGGGTGGACTCCCGGAAATGGTGGAGCATGAACATACTGGACTGGTTTCCCCGGTTGGCGATTTGGAGGTGTTGGCAGCTCATTTGCAGCATTTGCTGGCTCAGGATGACGTGCGCATGGCTATGGGGAACCGTGCCAAGACATGGGGAACTGCGCATTGGTCTCTGGATGTCATGATTGCACAACTCATCAATATTTACGGGCAAGCACTCAATCAAGTACGTTGATTCGATAGTGAGGAGGGGGAACATGACTTTTCCTGTAGTTGGAGACTTGTACAACCGTATTTTTGAAATTGAGCAATCGCACCCGCATTTTGAGGTGGATTATGAAATATGGAACCGGATTAACACCTCGTTACCAGAACATTATAAGCTACCGGACACCGAAATTCTGGAACGTATCAAACAAACTGTGCCATGATAACGACAGTCGTTCTGAATTGGGACGTCCGTAATTGCATATGAATATTCGACTGTTTCATTACATTTGGAGCAAGTGTAAAAGGCAGGCTGGGAATCACTGAACTGCAACCCAATTGTTAGACACCAATAACAATTGGAGGTGCAGTTTTTTCATGATTAAATTTAATTTAGAACAGAAAAAAGATGCCGTTCTGAGATATCAAGCAGGGCACGACTTGTATCAGAGATGCTGGACAAGGTATTCGTAAGGTTAGCTGAAGAGGATGTATTACTTCTACATTCTGATCAAGGGTGGCACTATCAAATGAAACCATTTCAGCATGCCCTAAAGAAACGCTGCATTACCCAAAGTATGTCTCGTAAATATTCAAGGGAAATAAAGTATTAGACTGGATGTGTTGATTTCCACGCCTCTTTTCGAATTACAATCTCGTGAAGGAAGGGGGAATTTTCCTCTATAAATGTCCAATTGTCGTTCTCATATTTAGGTACAATCCGTCCTGACACAATAAAGCCCTTATTCTCATTCGACTTCTTAAAATCTCCCATATTCGAAAGTGACATTTTAATCATCATAGCTTGCCTCCTCTTAGATTGATTTCTCTATGCTCACTATTCTAAAAGAGAACCAGGTTATCCTGCACGTTAATTTAATAAAAGAGCAGACTTGTAGGGCCTGCTCAACAATGTAGTAGCCAAAAAATTTTTATATTTAGATATGATATTGACTTTTAAATTCGAAAATCTCATCAACAGCTTGATGATACCCACCTGATTTTTGAAAGGATTCCCTAATATTTGCGACAGAGTTCTTGAAAGATGAGAGACTTAACACATGATCTACGGCTTCACGTAGTTGATTTGCAGTCAAGCTTTGCATTTGTAATTT